>NZ_JBEOXR010000038.1:0-79313 GCF_040296665.1 Streptomyces sp. NPDC002057 | reverse complement strand
GACCCGGCGTGCGCCGGGTCCGCCCCCTCTTCTCAGCTGTCCGCCGTACCGGGCCGGGAGGTCAGGACGGGAGCCAGGTCCGCCAGGTGGCCTCGTTCTCCTTCACCCAGCGGCCGGCCGCCTCCTGCGGCGACAGCTTCTGCTCCGCGATCATCAGGGCGACGTCGTTCTGCATCTCCGTCGTCCAGCGGAACTTCTTCAGGAAGGCGGCGGCGTCGCCTCCGCCGTCCGCGAAGCGGGTGTTGAGGAACTTCTGCAGCGGGGTGTGCGGGTAGGCACAGGCCACCTTCTCCGGGTCGGCGTCGCAGCCCTCCGTGTGGGCGGGCAGCTTCACCTCCGTCATCGGGACCTTCTCGAAGAGCCACTGGGGCTTGTACCAGTAGCTGAGGAACGGCTTGCCCTCCTTGGCGAACTGCTCGATCTGCGTGATCTGCGCCGCCTCGGAGCCCGCGAACACGACCTGGTAGTCGAGGTCGAGGTTGTCCACGAGCGCCTTGTCGTTGGTGACGTAGGACGGGGAGCCGTCCAGCAGCTGCCCCTTGCCGCCGCTCTCCGCCGTGCGGAACTCGTCGGCGTACTTGTTCAGGTTCCGCCAGTCGGTGACGTCCGGGTGCTTCTCGGCGAAGTACGTCGGGACGAACCAGCCGATGTGGCCCGTCACCCCGAGGTCGCCGCCCCGGGTGATCGTCCCCTTGTCGTCGATGTACCGCCGCTCCTGGTCCGGGTGGCCCCAGTCCTCCAGGATGGCGTCGACCCGGCCCTGGCTGAGCGCGTCCCAGGCGGGGACCTCGTCGATCTGGACGGTGTCCACCCGGTAGCCGAGCTCGTGCTCCAGCAGGTACCGGGCGACGGCGACGTTGGCCTGCGCGCCCACCCACGACTGTACGGAGAGGGTCACCGTGCGGGAGCTCTTCGCGTCGGCGTACGGGGAGGCCTGGCGGGTCATGTCGGCGGCGCCGCAGCCCGTGAGGACTGTCAGGGCGACGGCGGCCGCGAGTGCGGCGAAGCGGGTACGAGCCATCTCAGGCCCCCTTTCCGGCGGGGTCGCGGCGTTCCGTCGGCTGGGTGACGCGGTCGAGCATCAGGCCGAGGCAGACGATCGCGGCACCGGCGACCAGACCGGTCGCGAGGTCGCCCTGGGCGAGGCCGAAGACCGCGTCGTATCCGAGCGCGCCGCCGCCCACGAGACCGCCGATGACGACGACGGCGAGGACGAGCACGACACCCTGGTTGACGGCGAGGAGCAGCGCGGGGCGCGCGAGCGGCAGTTGGACCTGGAGGAGCTGCTGCCGCCCGGTCGCGCCGAGCGAGCGCGCCGACTCCATCGCGGCCGGGTCCACCGCGCGTACGCCCTGGGCCGTGATCCGTACGACGGCGGGCAGCGCGTAGACCACGGCGGCCGCGACCGCCGGGGCGCGCCCCACACCGAAGAGGGCCACGACGGGGATCAGGTACACGAACTGCGGCATCGTCTGGAAGACGTCGAGCACCGGTCGCAGCGCCCGCCCCAGGCGGGTGCTGCGGGCCGAGGCGACCCCGAGGGCCACGCCGATCAGCAGCGTCACGGCGACGGCGGCCAGGACCTGGGACAGCGTGTCGAGCGCCGGGTCCCACACGCCGAGCACGCCGATCGCGGCCGTCGCGAGGACGGCGGTGGCGGCGGTGCGCCAGGTGCCGATGAGCAGGGCGAGTGCGCCGACGGCCAGCAGGACGGTCCACCAGGGCAGCCACTGCAGTCCGTCGCGCAGGGGGTTGAGGACCCAGGTGGTGAAGCGGGCCGCCCAGTCGGCGGTGCCGCCGACGAGGGGAACGCCGGAGTAGAGGTGGGCGGTCATCCAGTCGACGGCCCGGTTGACGGGCTCGGCGAAGTCGACGGTCCACCCGGCGGGCCAGGTGAGCCGGTCGGACAGCCGGCCTGCCACGGCGACGGCGGCGGTCACCCCGAGGGCGACGGCCCAGCCGAGCCGGGCCCGGCGGGCCGGAGCCGCGCCGACGCGCGCCCCCGCCGCGGCGGTGACCCGGTCGAGTACGACGGCGAGCAGCACGATGGGCACGCCGGCGGCGAGGGCGGCACCGACGTCGACGGAGGCCAGCGCCTGGTAGACGCGGTCGCCGAGGCCGCCCGCGCCGATGACGGACGCGATCACGGCCATGCCGAGCGCCATCATGATCGACTGGTTGACCCCGAGCAGCAGCTCCTTGCGGGCCAGCGGCAGCCGGGCCGTCAGCAGCCGCTGCCTGCCGGTGGCGCCGAGGGAGGCCACCGCCTCCATGACGCCGGCGTCCGCGCCGCGCAGTCCGAGGGCGGTGAGCCGGGCCATGGGCGGGGCGGCGTAGACGACGGTGGCGAGGACGGCCGCGGGCACGCCGATGCCGAAGACGAGGACGACGGGCAGGAGGTAGGCGAAGGCCGGCAGCACCTGCATGGTGTCGAGGACCGGGCGCAGGATCCGGTGCATCCGGTCGGAGAGACCGGCGGCGAGCCCGAGGAGACCGCCGAGCAGCACGGACGCGGCGACGGCGACCACCATCAGGGCGAGCGTCTGCAGGGTGGGGACCCACATGCCGAGCACTCCGCACACGGCGAAGGCGGCGACGGAGGTCAGCGCGAGCCGGACGCCCGCGACGCGCCAGGCCACCAGGCCGGCGGCCGCGGTGACACCGGCCCAGCCGAGGGCGAGCAGCACGAGGTACACCGCGCGGACGGAGACGACCACGACGTTGCTGACGTGCCCGAGGAAGTAGAGGAACAGCGGGTGGCCGTCGCGGTTGTCGATGATCCAGTCGCTGGTGCGGCCGAGCGGCCCGGACAGGTCGACGGCGAACGACGCCGGCCAGCCGCCGCCGCCCAGGAGCACGGCGCCGAGGACGAGCGCGAGGACGGCGCCCGCGCCGATCACGCGGGAGCGGTGGCGCGCGAGGGCGCGCCGCGCACGGGGCCCCGCGTCGACGGCGGTCGTACGGCCGGGAGGAGCGGGGGTGACGGTGGCGGTCATCGGCCCCACCGCCCCGGGGCCGCGGCGTCGACACCGGACCGGGTACGGGAGTCGTCACCGGACCGGGTACGAGCATCGGCACCGGACTCGGCACGGGCATCGGCACCGGACAGGAAACGGGGATCGCGAACGGCGCCGGACCGGGCGTCGGTACCGGCTGCGGGCGTGCCGCCCGGCGGCGGCCACGTGGTGTGGGAGTACATCAGGCCACCGCCTTCCGCGTCACGGCCGGAGCGGCCTCGACCCCGGCGACGACGCCGAGGAGTCCCGCGTGGTCGACCACGCCGAGGCACCGGCCGCCGTCGACGACCCGCACGTGCTCGCCCGTACGGGCGACCGCGTCGATCGCCTCGTGGACGGTGGCGCCCGGGGCGAGGGCGGGGCCGGACTCGCTCTCGTCGGCCCGCGCGGGGCGCATCGCCGAGCGGACGGTCAGCACCTGTTCGCGCGGCACGTCCCGGACGAAGTCCCTGACGTAGTCGTCGGCGGGCGCGCCGACGATCTCCTCGGGCGTGCCGAGCTGCACGATGCGGCCGTCGCGCATCAGGGCGATGCGGTCGCCGAGCTTCAGCGCCTCGCTCAGGTCGTGGGTGATGAAGACCATCGTGCGTCCCTCCTCCCGGTGGAGGCGGACGACCTCCTCCTGCATGTCCCGGCGGATGAGCGGGTCGAGCGCGCTGAACGGCTCGTCGAACAGCAGGACCTCGGGGTCCACGGCGAGCGCGCGGGCGAGTCCGACCCGCTGCTGCTGGCCGCCGGAGAGCTGGCTCGGCCTGCGGTCCTCAAGGCCTTCGAGGCCGACCTTGGTGACGAACCCGGCCGCCCGCTCGCGCCGTTCGCGGCGTCCCACGCCCTGGATCTCCAGACCGTAGGCGATGTTGTCGAGCACCGTCCGGTGCGGCAGCAGCCCGAAGTGCTGGAAGACCATGGCCGCGCGGTGCCGGCGCAGCTCGCGGAGCCGGCCGGTGTCCATGGACAGGACGTCCTCGCCGTCGATGGTGAGGGTGCCCGCGGTGGGCTCGATGAGCCGGGTCAGGCAGCGGACGAGCGTCGACTTGCCCGAGCCGGAGAGGCCCATGACGACGAAGACCTCGCCCTTGCGGACGTCGAAGGAGACGTCGCGGACGGCGGCGGTGCAGCCGGTGCGCTCGCGCAGCTCGGCGGCGTCGAGGGTCCGGAGTTCCGGATCGGCGGGCACGCGCCGGGCCTTCGGTCCGAAGACCTTCCAGAGCTCGCGTACGGAGAAGACGGTCTCGGTGGTGTCCTGCGGTGAGTCGTTCATCGTCGGGTGCCTCCCAGCAGGTCCACGCATTTCTCGCCGACCATGAGGACGCCGATCATCGGGTTGACGGCGGTCATGGTCGGGAAGACGGACGCGTCGGCGATCCGGATGCCGTCGAGGCCGCGAATCCTCAGATCGGGTGAGACGACGGCGAGTTCGTCGTCGTCGGCCCCCATCCGGCAGGTGCCGGCCGGGTGGTAGACGGTGTGGGCGACATGGCGGGCGTAGGCGCTGAGCTCCTCGTCGGAGGTCACCTCCGGCCCCGGGCACACCTCGCGCTTCAGCCATCCGGCCAGCGGTTCGCTCGCCGCGATCTCGCGGGCGATGCGGATGCCGTCGACCAGGGTGCGGCCGTCGTAGTCGTCCTCGTCGGTGAAGTACCGGAAGTCGAGCGCGGGCTTGACCTCGGGGTCGGCGCTCGTCAGGTAGAGCCGGCCGCGGCTGCGCGGCTTGGGGATGTTCGGGGTCATCGACACGCCGTGCGCGGGCCGTTCGTAGCCCAGGCGCTCGGGGTTGTCGGTGAAGGGGATCTGGTAGAAGTGGAACATCAGGTCCGGCCCCTCGGCCTCCGGGTCCCGGCGGACGAAGAGCCCGGCGTCGGAGTCCATCGCGGAGTTCTCGGGGATCGGGCCGTGGGTCTCCCACACGATGACCGACTCGGGGTGGTCGAGGAGGTTCTCGCCGACGCCCGGCAGGTCGTGCGCGACGGGGATGCCGAGCTTCTCCAGGTCGGCCCGGGGCCCGATGCCGGAGTGCAGCAGCAGGCGGGGCGTGTCCACAGCTCCCGCGCACACGAGGACCTCGCGCCGGGCGCGTACGACGTGCTCCGTGCCCTCCTTGGTGCGGATGTGCACGCCGGTGGCGCGGGTGCCCTCCAGTTCCAGCCGGTACGCCCAGGTCTCCAGGGCGATGTGGAGGTTCGGCCGGTCCAGGAACGGGTGCAGATACGCGACGGAGGCGGAGGACCGCTTGTTGTTCTCCGGGTGGTAGGCGAGGTCGAAGAAGCCGACGCCCTCGTGGAAGGGCTGTCGGTTGAACCCCTCGACGCGCGGGACGCCGAGCGCGGTCTGCGCCGCGTCGACGAAGTCGCGGGCGATCGCGTTCCGGTCGGCCTCGTCGACGGGCACGATGTTGTTGCGCAGCCGGGCGAAGTAGGGGTCCATCGCCGCCGCGTCCCACCCCTCGGCACCGGCCTCGGCCCACTCGTCCCAGTCGGAGGGCAGGGGCTTGAACGCGATGAGGGTGTTGTGCGAGGAACAGCCGCCGAGGACGCGCGCCCGGCTGTGCCGGATGTACGAGTTGCCCCGGGGCTGCTCGGTGGTGGGGTAGTCGTAGTCGAGCTCGCCGCCGAGCAGGCCCATCCAGCGGCGCAGGGTGAGGACGTCGTCGCGGCCGACGTCGCTGGGGCCGCCCTCGATGACGGCGACGGAGACGTCCGGGTCCTCGGTCAGCCGGGAGGCGATCACGGAGCCGGCGGTGCCGCCGCCGACGACGACGTAGTCGTACATCTGCTCGTCGCTCACGCCTGGTCCCCCTTCTCCGTGGCGCCCGCGAACCAGCGCACGGGGCGCGGAGCGAGGTTCTGGTAGATGTGCTTGGCCTCGCGGTACTCGGCGAGACCCGTGGGGCCCAGTTCGCGGCCGATGCCGGACTTGCCGAAGCCGCCCCATTCGGCCTGCGGCAGGTAGGGGTGGAAGTCGTTGATCCAGACGGTGCCGTGGCGCAGCCGGGCCGCGACCCGCCGGGCCCGTGCCTCGTCGGAGCTCCAGACCGCTCCGGCGAGGCCGTATTCGGTGTCGTTGGCGAGGGTGACGGCCTCCTCCTCGGTGCGGAAGGTCTCGACGGTGAGGACGGGCCCGAAGATCTCCTCGCGGACGACGCGCATGCGGCGGTGGCAGCGGTCCAGGACCGTGGGCCGGTAGAAGTAGCCGGGGCCGGCCGGCCGCTCGCCGCCCGCCCGCAGGACGGCGCCCTCCCCGAGGGCGGAGGCCACGTACCGCTCGGTCCGGGCCAGCTGGGCCGCGGAGACCAGCGGACCGCACTCGACGCCCTCGTCGGTGCCGCGGCCGAGGCGGATCCGTCCGGCCCGGCGGGCGAGTTCGGCGACGAAGCGCTCGCGGACCGACTCCTCGACGATGAGGCGGGAGCCCGCGGAGCAGACCTGCCCGCTGTGGATGAAGGCGGCGTTGAGCGCCTGGTCGACGGCGGTGTCGAAGCCCTCGGGCGTCGCACAGGCGTCGGCGAAGACGACGTTGGGGTTCTTGCCGCCCAGTTCGAGGGCGATCTTCTTCACGCTCTCGACGGCCGCCCCGGCGACCTTCCGGCCGCTGACGAGACCGCCCGTGAACGAGACGAGGTCCACGTCGGGGTGCTCGGCGAGCCGGGCGCCGACGGTGTCGCCGGGACCGGTGACGATGTTGGCGGCGCCGAGCGGCAGGCCCGCCTCCAGGAGGAGTTCGACGAGTACGACGGTGGTCAGCGGGGTGATCTCGCTGGGCTTGACCACGAACGTGTTGCCTGCGGCGAGGGCCGGCGCGATCTTCCAACTCGCCTGGAGCAGCGGGTAGTTCCACGGGGTGATGAGGGCGCAGACCCCGACCGGCTCGTGCACCACGACGCTGCGGATCTCGTCCGAGCCGGCGTCGACGACCCGGTCGCCGCTCTCCTTCTCCACGAGGTCGGCGAAGTAGAGGAAGGCGTCGCGGACGCAGTCGACGTCGACGCGGCCCTCCTCCAGCGTCTTACCCGCGTCCTGGCTCTCCAGGGCCCCGATCCGCTCGCGGTCGCGCTCCAGGAGGTCGGCGACCCGCCGCAGCAGGGCGGCCCGCTCGGCGATCGGCGTGCGCGGCCAGGTGCCGTCGTCGAACGCGGCGCGCGCGGCGGCCACGGCCTCGTCGGTGTCCTGGACACCGCCCTCCGCCACGACCGCGAAGGCGGTCGCGTCGACGGGGTCGATGATCTCGCGCGTGGCGCCGGAGAGGGCCTCGCGCCACTCTCCGCCGACATGGATGGTCTGTTGTACTGCGGTCACGTCGTGCACGGCCCTTCGTTCCTTGAATCCCCCTGCCGGAGTACCGGCGGTTCGGCCGCCTGCCCTGGGCCCCTGGATCCATGCGCAATGCCTTGCGGAGAGTGGTCCTCCTCACGCGCAAACAGTGCGTAAAACGCCGATACAGGACAGGCCTGGGGGCGGTGACAGGACAGATCCGGGGAGCGGTGCCGGTGCCCGCCGCCCCCGCCCCGGGCAGCCGCGTGCCGGGGCGGTCGTCCGCGATCGAACCTACGATGGACGGGAGCCGGTGCGAGCAGCCCGTCGTGCCGGTCGCCCCGACCACGCAGGGCGGAGGGACATGGCACCGGCCACCGACGCGACGCGGACCGTCATCCTGACGGTGGACGACGACCCGGGAGTCTCCCGGGCGATCGCCCGTGACCTCCGGCGCCGCTACGGCGGCGCGTACCGGATCGTGCGGGCCGAGTCCGGCGACTCGGCCCTCGACGCGCTGCGCGAGCTGAAACTGCGGGGCGACCTGGTGGCCGTGATCCTCGCGGACTACCGCATGCCGCAGATGAACGGCATCGAGTTCCTGGAGCAGGCCCTCGGCGTGTACCCGGGGGCGCGCCGCGTGCTGCTCACCGCCTACGCCGACACCGACGCGGCCATCGACGCGATCAACGTCGTCGACCTCGACCACTACCTGCTCAAGCCCTGGGACCCCCCGGAGGAGAAGCTCTACCCGGTCCTCGACGACCTGCTCACCGCCTGGCGCTCCAGCGACTACCGGCCGGTGCCCGCCACCAAGGTGGTGGGCCACCGCTGGTCGGCACACTCCTCGTGCGTGCGCGAGTTCCTCGCCCGCAACCAGGTCCCCTACCGCTGGTACTCCTCCGACGAGCCCGAGGGGCGTCGGCTCCTCGACGCGGCCGGGGCCGACGGCCGGCGGCTGCCCCTGGTGATCACGCCGGACGGCACCGCGCTGATCGAGCCCGAGCCGCCCGAGCTCGCGGCCCACGTGGGACTCGCGACCACGCCGACCGCCGACTTCTACGACCTCGTCGTCATCGGCGGCGGCCCGGCCGGGCTCGGCTCGGCGGTGTACGGGGCCTCCGAGGGGCTGCGCACCGTCCTGATCGAGCGCTCGGCGACCGGCGGGCAGGCCGGCCAGAGCTCCCGCATCGAGAACTACCTCGGCTTCCCCGACGGCGTCTCCGGCGCCCAGCTCACCGACCGCGCCCGCCGCCAGGCCGGCCGGTTCGGCGCCGAGATCCTCACGGCGCGCGAGGTCACCGGCCTGGAGGCCAACGGCGCGGCCCGTGTCGTGACCTTCTCGGACGGCTCGACGGTCGCCGCGCACAGCGTCATCCTGGCGACCGGCGTCTCGTACCGGAAGCTCCGGGCGCCGGGCTGCGACGACCTGACCGGCCGCGGGGTGTACTACGGCTCCTCCCTCACCGAGGCGTCCTCCTGCGAGGGCCAGGACGTGTACGTCGTCGGCGGCGCGAACTCCGCCGGACAGGCGGCCGTGTACCTGGCGCGGGGCGCGAAGTCGGTGACCCTGCTGGTGCGCGGGGAGTCCCTGGCGGCGTCGATGTCGTACTACCTGATCCAGCAGATCGAGGAGACGCCGAACGTCACGGTGCGGACCCGGACCGTCGTCGAGGCGGCACGCGGCGACGGCCACCTGGAACAGCTGACCCTGCGGGACGTCGCGACCGGTGCCACCGAAGTCGTCGACGCGCAGTGGGTGTTCGTCTTCATCGGGGCGGCCCCTTTCACCGACTGGCTGGAGGGGACGGTGCTGCGCGACGGCGACGGCTTCATCCTGGCCGGTCCCGACCTCACCCCGGACGGGCGCCCGCCGGCCGAGTGGGAGCTGGACCGGCCGCCGTACCACCTGGAGACCAGCGTGCCCGGCGTGTTCGTGGCGGGCGACGCGCGCGCCCAGTCCGCGAAGCGTGTCGCGTCGGCCGTGGGAGAGGGAGCCATGGCCGTGATGCTCGTCCACCGGTATCTGGAGCAGTCATGAGCGGACAGGTCCTCCCCTGCGACCCTCGGGAGATCGGCTCTCTCTTCCTCTTCGAGAAGCTCTCCCCGGAACAGCTGGCGCGGCTCTGCGCCGAGGGACGGACGGAGAGGTTCGAGACCGGTCCGGTGTACGTCGAGGGTGACCCGGCCACCTGCTTCTACGTCATGATCGAGGGCACCGTGGTGCTCTCCCGCCGGGTCGGCGGCGACGACGTGGAGGTGAGCCGCACCTCGCAGCGCGGGGTGTACGCGGGGGCCATGCAGGCGTACCTGGGCGACCGGGTGCCGCAGACGTACAACAACACCATGCGCGTCACCGAACCCACCCGGTTCTTCGTGCTGCCCGCACAGTCCTTCGCGGACGTCATGCAGGACTGGTTCCCGATGGCGGCCCACCTGCTGGAAGGCCTCTTCTTCGGCTCCAGGAACACCCAGCGGGCCATCGGACAGCGCGAACGCCTGCTGGCCCTCGGCTCGTTGTCCGCCGGTCTCACCCACGAACTGAACAACCCGGCCGCGGCGGCCGTCCGGGCCACCGCGGCGCTGCGCGAGCGGGTGGGCAAGATGCGGCACAAGCTGGCCGTCATCGCCCAGGGCCCCTACTCCCGGGAGGCCCTCGCCTCCCTCATCGAGATCCAGGAACGCACCGCCGAACGCGTCGCCAAGGCACCGGCCCTGACCCCCATGGAGGCGTCCGACCGGGAGGACGAACTCACCGACTGGCTCGACGACCACGGCATCCCGGAGGGCTGGCGGATCGCGCCGACCTTCGTGCAGGCGGGGCTCGACACGGACTGGCTGGAGCAGGTCGCGGCGACCGTGGCCGAGGACATCCTGCCGGGGGCCGTCGGCTGGCTCAACTACACGGTCGAGACAGAGCTGTTGATGGACGAGATCCACGACTCCACCAACCGCGTCTCCCATCTGGTGGACGCGGCCAAGCAGTACGCGCAGCTCGACCGCGCGCCCCACCGCGACGTCGACGTCCACGAACTCCTCGACAGCACCCTGCTGATGCTCTCCGGCAAGATCGGCCCCCGGGTCCGGGTGGTCAAGGAGTACGACCGCTCCCTCCCCGACGTACCCGCCTACCCGGCGGAGCTCAACCAGGTGTGGACCAACCTCATCGACAACGCGGTGGCCGCCATGGGCGGCACCGGCGGCGACGGCACCCTCACGGTCCGCACGGCGCGGGAGGGCGAACGGCTGCTCGTGGAGTTCCGGGACACCGGCCCCGGTGTCCCGGAGAGCATCCGGGGCCGCATCTTCGACCCCTTCTTCACCACCAAGCCGGTCGGCGAGGGCACCGGTCTCGGTCTCGACATCTCCTGGCGGATCGTCGTCAACAAGCACCACGGCAGCCTCCAGGTCGAGTCCGTCCCGGGCGACACCCGCTTCCAGGTACTGCTGCCGCTGACCGCCCCCGAGATCGAGACCGAGACCGAACCCGAGGCCGAGGCCACGACCGAAGCCGAACGGGAGACCGGGACCGGAGCCACGACCGAAACCACGACCACGACGGCCGAGGAGCACGCATGACCGACATCGACGGGATCGACCCCCGCACCGCGCCCAGCGGCACCGGCTGCACGGAGTGCGACGCGGCCGGCGGCTGGTGGTTCCACCTGCGCCGCTGTGCCCAGTGCGGCCACATCGGCTGCTGCGACTCCTCGCCGGCCCAGCACGCCACCGCCCACTGGAAGTCCTCCGGGCACCCCCTGGTGCAGAGCTTCGAGCCGGGCGAGGCCTGGTACTGGAACTACGCCACCGACGCCCTGTACGACGCGGGCCCCGAACTGGCCCCGCCGACGAGCCACCCCACCGACCAGCCCGCCCCCGGACCCGCCGACCGCGTCCCACAGGACTGGCCGAACCGCCTCAACCGCTAGCGCCGTCGCCCGCCGGGGCACGTCACCCGCCGAGCGCCCGCGTCAGCCGGCCGGCTCACCCAGGGCGTCCGCCGACCGGCCGGCCAGCGCGTCCGCCGCCACGAAGCGCAGGTTCCGCTCCAGCAGGCCCTCGATCACGGACGGCAGCGCCGCCACGCTCTGGCGGCGGTCGCCGCCGCCGTCGTGCATCAGGATCAGCGAGCCCGGCCCGGCGTGGTCCAGCACCGTCCGGGCGATCTTCTCCGGGCCGGGCCGGGCCCAGTCCCAGGAGTCGACGTCCCACAGGGCCAGGGCGGGCCCGCCGCGCAGCAGCTCGCTTAGGGCCTCCGGGGTGCGCGCGCCGTACGGAGGGCGGAAGACCGCCGGCACCCGACCCACCGCGCGGTCGAACGCCTCGTCAGTCCGCTCCAGTTGGAGCCGGAACTGGCGCGGGCTCAGGTCCGGCAGGAACGGGTGCGACCAGGTGTGGTTGCCGAGGCTGTGTCCCGCGTCCACGATCCGCCGCACCTCGTCGGGGAGCGCGCGCACGTGGAGGCCCACACAGAAGAACGTGGCGTGCACGCCGTAGCGGGCCAGGATGTCGAGCACCTGGCCGGTGAAGACCGGGTCGGGGCCGTCGTCGAAGGTCAGCGCGATCTCGTGGCGGTCGCGCGGCCCGTGGCGGAACCAGCGCCCCGCCCGGGCGAGTTCGGCCTCGTGCGCGGCGCTGCGTCCGATGCCGCCGTGGTAGTCGTCGTCGCGGCCGGTCTGGCCGCCGCCCTCCGCCGTCAGCGGGGAGAGGGACGCGAGGTCGGTCCTGGCGCGTTCGGCGAGGGCCCGCGCCGGTACGGAGCCGAAGTCGGGCCGCTCGGGGAGGACCCAGGGGTCGGCGCGGAAGACCGTGAGGCCGGCCGCCGTGAGGAGGCCGTCCACGAGGCCGTTGGTGCTCTCCACGACGACGGCGCGGGGCGGCTCGGTCGACGGGCCGGGCGCTCCGAGCCAGGCGGCCAGCTCCGGTACGCGCTCCGCGCCCCAGTGGGTCGGGGCCGTCGCCCGGTTCCCGTCGGTGTCGATGACCTCCACGTCGTAGCCATCGGCTGACCAGGCGATTCCCGCGTACAGCATGGGTTCTTCTCCTCGGGACGGGGTGGGGCGGACGGGCGTGCCGAACAGGTCCGGTGCCGTCCGGCGTGGACGGGTGGGTGTGGAGCGCCCTCGCGGGCGGGCGCGGCGGGGTTCCCGGCGGGCCGGGGTCTCCGTACCGCGGTGGGCCGGGTCTCCGTACTCCGTCCTACGGAGGGGCGGAGGGACTCCGTACGGCGGAGGGCGGGAGCCGGAGTCGCACCAGGATCAACTGACCCCGCGATCCGGCCGAGTTGACCGACCCACCCCTCTGACGAGGGGTTTCGTGCCGCGCTCAGGTCCCGGTGGGGCCCGGCCAAGGCGCCCGATCCCCACCGATGTCCACGAACTCTCCATCATTGCGACACAAGTACGACAGAGGCGCGCTATTGTTCGCATGCCCCGCCGATGGTCCAGACCATACCCAAGGGCAACAATCGCGCGCCATGCCCGTGAACGTCTCCTGTGCCATCACATCCCCGGACCAACTGCCCCCGGGGACACCGCTCTTGGAGGACACCATCAACGCCCAGCCCGCACCGTTGACCGTTCCCGACCTTCTCGACGCCCGGGCCTCGAAACAGCCCGACCGCGTCGCGATCGAGGTGCGCGGCGGCGGCTCGCTCACCTACGGGGACTGGCGCGAGCGGGCCGTCCGGGCCGCCCGGGGGCTGGTGGACGCGGGAGTCGGGCCCGGCGAAATCGTCGCCCTGCGGTTCACCGACCGGGAGTGGGACGGCTACGCGGTCGCGATCCTCGCCGTCCACCACGCCGGGGCCGCGGCGCTGCCGCTCCGCGCCGACCTGGCCGCGTCGGAGGCCGTACGGCTCGCCGGGATCTGCGGCGCCACCACGGTGCTGCGCGGGACCGAACTGCCGCCGCTGGGCGCCGCCCTGGGTGGCACCGACCTGTCGCTCGCCGAGATCGAGGCGGCCGGATCCCTCTCCGGCGGGGCGCTCGACCGCAGGCGTACGGGCCCCGCCCCCGGCGACCTCGCCCAGGTCGTGGGCACCTCCGGCACCACCGGCGACCCCAAGGGCGTACGCGCCTCCCACGCCAACCTCACCGCGGGCCTGAGCCTCAACCCCCGCCCCCGGCCCTACGCCCACTCGCGCCACGCGCTGCACTCCTTCCCCATCGGCACCAATGCCGGTCAGGTGATGCTCATCAGCGCGCTGACCGGCGCCCCCACCACCGTGGTCCTCCCCCGTTTCGACGCCGACGAGTTCGGCCGGGCGATCGAGGAACGGGGCGTCGGCACCGTCTTCCTCGTGCCGTCGATGGCGATCGAACTGCTCAACTCCGGTGTGCCCGACCGGTACGACCTCTCCGGCGTGCTCCTGCTCAGCTCCTCCGCCGCCGCCCTCCCCTCCCCCGTCGCACAGGCCCTCGCCGAGGCACTGCCGAAGGCCACCGTGGTCAACGTCTACACCTCGTCCGAGGCCGCCCCCGCGCAGCTCTCCGCCGTCGTAGGCCAGGCCCCGCCCGGCGCGGTGGGCCGCCCCACCGACCCCCGGGACCTGCGCGTCCTCACCCCGGACGGCGCCCCCGTGCCGACCGGCGAGACGGGCGAGATCTGGCTTCGCCAGCCCGGGCCCCCGCGCTCCTACGCCGGTGACCCGGCCGCCGGGACCACGGTCTTCCGCGACGGCTGGGTACGGATGGGAGACCTCGGACGGCTCGACCGGGACGGCTATCTGCACCTGGTGGACCGCGAGAGCGATGTCATCAAGTCCGGCGCCCTCAAGGTCTCCACCCTCCGGATCGAGGACGCGCTGCACGAGCACCCGGACGTCGCGGACGCGGCCGCGCTGGGTGTGCCGCACCCGGTCATGGGGGCCGTGCCGGTCGCCGTCGTGGTCCCCGCCGCCAGTGGTCTGGACCTCGACGCGCTCCGGCTCTTCCTCAGCACCCGCCTCGCCCGCGCCGAACTGCCCGTGCGCGTCCTGCTCGTCGACGACCTGCCGCGCAACGCCTCCGGCAAGGTGGTCAAGCACCGGCTCCGCCCGCTCTTCGCGACGGACCAGGAAGCCCCGTCGGGCACGGCGGCCGGGGACCCGGCCGCCGTCCGGCCCCCCGGCACACCCACCGAACTGCGCCTCGCCGCGATCTGGCAGGAGGTGCTGGGCCGCCCGGTGCGGGACGCGGCCGACGAGTTCTTCGCCCTCGGCGGCGACTCCTTCCGCGCGGTGCACCTCGCCGGCGTCGTGGCCGACCGGTTCGGCGTCGACGCCGGTGTCGACCTCGTCTTCGGCCGCCCGTCGCTGCGTGCCCAGGCGGCCTGGCTGGACGAGGAGACGGCCCGGGAAGGGGACCGGGCCCCCCGCGACCCCGAGGACCTCACCGCCGGGGGCCGCGCGCCCGGCCCGGAGCTCCCGCCCTATCTGCGCGCCCTGCGGGCCCAGGACCACGAGGTCCCGCTCACCAGCCAGCAGGAGAACTTCCTCGCCTGGATGGCCGAGGAGGACGGCCGCGACGTCGGCGCCGTCACCGCCCTCTTCCGTGTCAGCGGCCCCCTGGACCGCCCCACGCTCGGCCGCGCCCTGTCCGCGCTCGTGGCCCGCCACCTCGCCCTGCGCACCCGGTTCGTCCCCGTTCCCGGCGGCGTACGCGGCCTCGCCCGCACCGTCCTCGACGAGGAGCCGCGCAGCCGGGTCACCCTGCGCGACGCCCCCGGCGCCACCGACGACGAGGTGAACGCCCTGCTCGTCGAGGAGCGCGACCGTCTCACCGACCTGGCGGTCGACCCGACGGCGCGGCTGCTCGTCGTCTCCCGGGGCCCCGAGGACCACGTCGTCCTGCTCGCCGTGCACCACATGGTCGCGGACGGCTGGTCGATCGGCGTCCTGCTGCGCGAACTCGGCCTCGCCTACGACGCGCTGCGCCGGGGCCGCACCCCCCGGCTGCCCGACCCGGACCTCTCCTACCAGGAGCTGGTGCGCTGGGCCAACGACCGGTGGGAGAACGGCCGGCGGCACTTCACCACCGCGCTCGCGGGCGCCCCGTCCGCACTCGATCCCTTCCCGGGCCGGCGTGCCGTCGACCGCGTGCACACCGTCGCGCATCCCTTCGCGGTCGCGTCCGGTCCCGCCGGACGGCTGCGGGAGCGGGCGCACGCGCTCGGCGTCACCCCGTTCATGGCCGTCGCCGCCCTGTGGAGCGGACTGCTCACGGCCCGCGCGGACCGCTCGGACCTGGTCCTCATGACTCCGGTCCCGGGCCGGACGAGGGCCGAGGCCCAACAGGCCGTCGGCTGTCTGGTGCAGTCCCTGCTGGTACGCGTGGACTGTTCCGGCGGCCCCGGCTTCGCCGAACTGGCCGAGCGGGTCCGCCGGGCGACCACCGGCGCGCTCGACCACCAGATGTACCCGTACGCCGAGTTCACGCCGCACGTCGTGGCGTTCCCGGCCTGGCTGCGGTACGAGAGCTGGGCGGCCGACGCCCATCTGCCCGGAGTGCGCTGCGAGCCGTGGGAGCTGCCGCGCGGCACCACCGTTCCCTGGCCGCTGCCCGGCGGGGACCTCGGGGTGCCCGAACTGACCGTGGTCGAGCAGCCGGACGGTTCGCTGAACTGCTGGATCCAGTACAACGCGCTCGCCTTCGAGGAGCCGGTGGTCACCTCACTGGCCGACGACTTCCGCGCGGCCCTCACCACGGCCACCGCCCCCTGACACCCGCCATGCCCCGCGCCCCGCGCTGACCACCGCCCGGCACATCCCCCGTCCCGACACCGGCCACCGCACACCGAAGACCCGGCACCCACCCACGGACGCGGCCCACCTCCGCCGCACCCCGCCCGCCGTCAGCGCCGACGCCGGGTCCCGTCCCCGTGCCGTCGTCCCGCCCTGCCCCGCCCGCGTCGATCCGCGCCCGGCAGGAGCGGGAGCCCCACCGCGCTCCCGCACGCGCCCCCAGCTCCACGGCCTCACGGCTTCACCACCCACCGGGTTCACCGCGTTCACCGCTCCACCCGCTCACCGCACCACCGGGTTCACCGCACCACCGCTCTCGCCTCCCACCCGCTCTCGCGTTCCACCACTCTCCCGTCCCACCCGCTCTCCCGTTCCACTCGCGCCACGCCTCCCGGCGCCGACCAGACCGAGGAAGACCCGTGACCAGCACCCCCGCCAGCGCCGCCCAGCAGGGCATCTGGATCAACGAGCGGATCGCGCCGCTCGGCTCCGTCCACCACATGCCCTTCGCCGTGCACTTCGAAGGCCCCCTCGACACCACCGCGCTCGCCGCCGCCTGCGCCGACGTGGCCGAGCGCCACCCGGCCCTGACCCTGACCGTCGGGGAGGAGGACGGCGTCCCCCTCCTCGCGCCCGGCCCGGCGCCCTCCCTCTCCGTACGCGACACCGGACCGGAACGGCTGGCCGCCGAGCTGGCCGCCGGGAGCGCGGAGCCGTTCGACCTCGCCGCCGGACCCCCCGTACGGTTCACGCTGCTGCGCACGGACCCGACCCACGCCACCCTGCTGGTCGTCGCGCACCACATCGCCTTCGACGGCACCTCCACCGATGTGCTCCTGACCGACCTCGCGGCCTGCTACGCCCACCGCACCGGCGGCGCGCCGGCCCCGGCCGCCCCCGACGGACCTTCCCTCCACCACGCCGCCGACCTTCCCGAGCCCGAAGCCGGCGCGGTCGCGGCGGCCTCCGCCCACTGGGCCGGCCGCCCGCTGCCCGACCCCACCGTGCTGCTGCCCGGTCTCGACGCCGGCCCCGGCGGCGCCGACGGCGCCGGCCCCGGCGCGGCCGTGGACTTCGACCTCGACCCCGCGCTCCGCGCCGAACTCGCCGACACGGCGGGGAAACTCGGCGTCACCTTCTTCGAACTGCTCCTCACCGCCGTGCACACCCTCCTGCTGCGGTACGGGAACGAGCGCCCCGCCGTCACCGTCGGCCTCGGCACCCGCGCCCCCGGCACCGCCGACCGGATCGGCATGCACGCCAACGAGCTGCCCGTGGTCACCGCCCCCGCACCGGACACGCCCTTCGCCGAGTTCGCCCGCGCGGTCCGCGCCGAACTCCGCGGCTGCTCCCTCCACCGCCGCGTCCCCCTGTCCCGCGCCGTCCCGGGTATGCGGCCCGGCCTCTCCCTCGCGCCCGTCATCGTGACCTACCGCAGCCGGATCGCCCCGGTCGCCTTCCCGGGCGTACGGGCCACGACCGACTGGACCCTCTTCCCCGGCACCGCGCGCGGTGCCCTCCGGTTCCACGTCCTCGACGGCCCGGACCGGCTGCGCGTCCTGCTCACGCACCGTACGGACCTGCCCTCCCCCGTCCGGGCCGACCGGGTCGGCGCCCATCTGCGCCGGCTGCTGGCCTCGATCGCCGCCGCCCCCGGCACCGCCCTCGCGGACCTGCCGCTCCTGGACGAGACGGAACGCGCCCCGCTGCGCGGACCCGAGCCCGCACCCGACGCCGCCACCGCCACGCTGCCCGCGCTGCTCGCCCGCTCCTTCGCCGCGCACGCCGCGCGGCCGGCCGTCACGGACGGCGAACGGACCCTGGACTACGCGACGCTGGCCACCGCCGCCACCGGCCTCGCCCGGCGGCTCACCGCCGCCGGGGTCACCCCCGGCACCGTGGTCGCCGTCTGCGCGGAGCGCTCCGCCGAGATGGTGGCCGCCGTGCTCGCCGTCACCCTCGCCGGGGGCGCCTACCTGCCCGTCGACCCGTCCTATCCGGCGGAGCGCGTCTCCCTGGTGCTCGCGGACGCCGGGACCCCGTTCGCCCTCGCCCAGCGGAGCACCGCCCACCTGGTCGAGGGCCACGGGCGCACCCTGCTGCTCGACGACCTCCTCACCGGGGAGGCGACCGGCGGGGCCGACGGCGCACCGCTGCCGCTCCCCTCCCCCGACGACCTCGCCTATCTCATCTACACCTCCGGCTCCACCGGACGCCCCAAGGGCGTCGAAGTCCCCCACGGCGCCCTCGCCCACCTGCTGCTGGCCTTCCGCGACACCCTGGCCGCCGGCCCCGACGACGTCTGGCTGGCCGTCACCTCCCTGGCCTTCGACATCTCCGCCCTCGAACTGCTGCTGCCGCTCGTCACCGGCGGCCGGGTGGTGATCGCGCACGAGACGGAGACCCGCGACGGCCGCGCCCTCGCCGCCCTGGTGGAGCGGCACGGCGTCACCCACGCGCAGGCCACCCCGTCCGGCTGGCGGCTCATGCTGGACGGCGGACTCGCCGCGCCCGCCCTCACCGCCCTCACCGGCGGCGAGGCCCTGCCCCTCGCCCTCGCCCGCCGGCTGCGCGAACGCGTCGCACGGCTCTGGAACGTCTACGGGCCGACCGAGACCACCATCTGGTCCACCGCCGCCGAGGTGCCGCCCGCGCCCGACGAGGTCACCGTCGGCCGCCCCATCGCGGGCACCACCGCGCTGGTGGTCGACCCGGCAGGACATCCCGTACCGCACGGGGTCGTCGGCGAACTCGCCCTCGGCGGCGCGGGACTCGCCCGGGGCTACCGCGGCCTGCCCGAGCGCACCGCCGAACGCTTCGTCACCGACCCGGTCACCGGCGTCCGCCACTACCGCACCGGCGACCTCGCCAGGGTCCGGCCCGACGGCGCGCTCGACTGCCTCGGCCGCCACGACGACCAGATCAAGCTGCGCGGCCACCGGATCGAGCTCGGCGAGATCGAGGCCCGTCTCCAGGAACACCCCGCCGTGACGGCCGCCGCCGTCGCCGTCCGGGGCGACGACGGCGATCCGGTCGGCCGGATGCTCGTCGCGTACCCGGTCTGGCGTCCGGAGGCCGCCGTGCCGACCGGCGCCGAGCTGCGCGCCTTCCTCGCCCGGACCCTTCCGGACGCGATGGTCCCCGGCGTCGTCCACCCGCTCCCGGCGCTCCCGCTCACCCCCAACGGCAAGACGGACCGCGCCGCCCTGCCCGAGCCGGCCCGGGGCACCCCGGAGAGCGCGGCCCCGCAGGACGCCCCGGCCGCGGACGACGGATGGGAGGAGCTGGCCGACGAGATCGCCGCCATCTGGTGCGAGGTGCTGGACCTGCCCGCCGTCGGCCGGCACGACGACGTCGTCGACCTCGGCGCCCACTCCCTGACCATCACCCAGGTCGCCGCCCGCATCCGGGACCGCCTGGGGGTCGACGTACCCCTGCACGTCTTCTACGAGGAGCCCACCACGGTGGCCACGGTGACCGACGAGGTCGTGCGCGAACTGCTGGCGGAGGAGGCGTGATGGACCCCCTGCACTCCCCCGCCCCGGGCGCGCTCGCGCCCACGGCCGCCGCGGCCTTCCCGTCCCTCTCCGCGCCGACGGCGCCCGCGCCCACGGACCCCGTCCCCTCCGGACCCGAGCCCCTCGCCTCCTCACGCGCGGCGACCGTACCGGCGCCCGCCGCCGCCACGGGTCCCGCCCCCGTGGCCACCGCGCCGCCCGGGCCCCAGCCCCGGCGGGCGCTCAGCGGTGACCAGCGCGCCCTGCTCGCCCGGCGGCTGCGGGAACGCTCCGCCGCCCGGCCCGCCGGCATCCCGGCGCGCCCGGACGACGTGCCCCCGCCGCTCTCGCTCGCGCAGGAGCGCCTCTGGTTCGTCGAGCAGCTGACCCCCGGCACCGCCGCCTACGTCCTGCCCACCGCCGGACGGCTGCGCGGACCGCTCCTGGCCGGACCGCTCGCCGAGGCGCTGCGCCTGATCGCCGTCCGCCACAAGACCCTTCGCAGTTCCTTCCCCGTCGACGAGGACGGCGCGCCCCGGGTGCGCGTCGCGCCCGCGGACGGTTTCACCGTGCCCTGGCGCACCCGCGACCTGACGGACGTTCCGGCCGGGGAGCGGGAGGCCGCCGCCCGTGCCGCCGTCGAGGCCGAGGTGGCGCGCCCCTTCGACCTCACGGACGGGCCCCTGCTGCGGGCCCTGCTGCTGCGTCTCGCCGACGACGACCACGTCCTGGTGATCTGCCAGCACCACCTCGTCGGGGACGGCTGGTCCGCCGGGGTGCTCCTGGACGAACTCCTCGGCGGTTACGGGGAACTGGCCCGGGGAACCACCCCCGCCCGGCCCCCGCTGCCCGTCCGCTACGGCGACTTCGCCCACTGGCAGCGCGAGCGCCAGCACCTGCCCCGGGCCGCCGACGAGCTGCGGTACTGGTGCGAGGCCATGGCCGGGGTCCCGCCGCTCGACCTGCCCACCGACCGGCCGCGCCCCGTGCTGCCCGGCCCCGGCGGAGCGACCCACGCCTTCCGGCTCGACGCCGACACGTACCGGGCCGTCCGCGCGCTCTCCCGGGCCCGGGGCACGACCCTGTTCATGACCCTGCTCGCCGCCTTCCAGGTGGTGCTCGGCCGCTGGTCGGGGCAGCGGGACTTCGCCGTCGGCACCCCGTTCGCCGGTCGCCCCACCGAGGCGACCGAGGACCTGATCGGTCTGTTCAGCACGATGCTGCCGATCCGGGCCGATCTCACGGCACCCGCGCCCGAGCCCGATCCCGGGCCCGTGTCCGAGCCAGCGCCAGGCGCCGGGACGGCATCCGACGACGGTGCCGGACCCGACTTCGCCACGGTCCTCGACCGCGTCCGCACCGCAGCCCTCGGTGCCCAGCAGCACCGCGAGACCCCGTTCGAGCGGTTGGTCGAGGCGCTGGACCTGCCGCGCGACCTCGGCCGTCCGCCCCTCTTCCAGGTCTCCTTCGCGCTCCAGAACCACCGCGCCCAGACCGTCCGCCCCCACGACCTGGAGTGGCGGACCTTCCCCTTCGACGGCAGCGGGGTCCACCTCGACCTCGGGCTGTACTGCACCGAGACCGAGGACGGCCTCGACGCCTTCGTCACCTACCGCACCGACCTCTGGGACGCCGCCACCGTCGCCCGCCTCGCCGGGCACTGGCAGCGCGTCCTGGACCGGGCCGCCGCCGAGCCGCACACCCCCGTCGGCGCCCTCGACCTCCTCACCCCCGGCGAACGCGACCAGGTGCTGTACGGGTGGAACGACTCCGGCACCGCCCACCCGGTCGCCGAGACCCTCGCCGGGGCCGTCACGGCGCAGGCCGCCCGTACCCCCGACGCGGTCGCCCTGGTCCACGAGGACCGCACCCTCACCTACGCCGAACTCGACCGCCGGGCCAACCGGCTCGCCCGGCTGCTGCGCACCGCGGGCGCCGGACCCGACCGGCTCGTCGGCGTCTGTCTCGACCAGGGCCTCGACCAGGCCGTCTGCCTGCTCGCCGTGCTGAAGTCCGGTGCCGCGTACGTACCGCTCGACCCCGAGCAGCCGCGCGAACGCCTCGCCCACATGCTGACCGACTCCGCGCCGGTCGCCCTCGTCACCACCTCCGTACGGCGGTCGCTGCTGACCGCGTCCGACGCGCCCGTGCTGCTGCTCGACGGGCTCGCGGACCGGCTCGCCGCCGTCCCCGACACCCCGCCCGACGGTGGCGCGGGACCCGACGACCTGGCGTACGTGATCTACACCTCGGGCTCCACCGGCACCCCCAAGGGCGTGGCCGTGCAGCACCGCCAGGTGCTCACCTATCTCGCCGGAGTACGCCGGCGCTTCGCGGAGGCGGGGCTGCCGGACGGCGCCCGCCACGTCCTGCTCCAGTCACTCGCCTTCGACTTCGGCCTCACCACCCTCTACCTCGCGCTCACCACAGGCGGCACTCTGCACCTGCTGCCCCCGCGCACCCCCGGCCCCGAGCTGGCCGCCTACCTCGCGGAGCGGCGCGTCGACTGCGTCAAGCTCACCCCCTCCCATCTGGCCGCGCTGAGCGCCGAGGTGGACGACCCGGCGGAGCTGCTGCCCCGGCGGCTGCTCGTCCTCGGCGGCGAGGCATCCGGCTGGGAGTGGGCGCGCCGGCTCGCCGCGGCGGGAGCCCGTACCGGCTGCCGGGTGGTCAACCACTACGGGCCGACCGAGGCCACCGTCGGCGCCACCACCCACCTCGTGGACCCGGACCGACCGGCGGCGGGACCCACCACCCCGATCGGGCGGCCGCTGCCGGGCGCCCGGGTCTATCTGCTCGACGCCCGCCGGCAGCCGGTGCCCGCGGGGGTGCCGGGGGAACTGTGGATCGGCGGCGACCGGCTGGCGCGCGGCTACCTGGGGCTGCCGGAGCTGACGGCCGACCGCTTCCGCGCCGACCCGTTCGCCCGCGACGGGGAGGCCGGGGGCGGCGGCGGTACGCCTCGGATGTACCGCACCGGGGACCTCGCCCGGCACCGCTCCGACGGCACGATCGAGTTCCTCGGCCGCGACGACCACCAGGTGAAGATCCGTGGCTACCGGGTCGAACTCGGCGAGGTGGAGGCCCATCTCGCCCGGCTCCCCGGGGTCGCCCAGGCCGTGGCCGCCGCCCGGGGCCCCGCAGGCGAGCTCGTCCTCGTCGGCTATCTCGTCCCCTCCGCGGACGAGGCTCCGCCCCCGGTCGCCGAAGTGCGCCGTCTGCTGGCCGAGAAGCTGCCCGACTATCTCGTCCCGTCCCGCTTCGTCGTCCTGCCCGACCTGCCCCGGCAGGCCCACGGCAAGGTCGACCGGCGGGCCCTGCCCGAACCCGGCGCGCCCGGGCCCGGCGAGGGCGCCGTCTGGACGGCTCCCGCCACTCCCACGGAGGAGGCCGTCGCCGCCTGCTGGGCCACCCTCCTCGGTCTCGAACGGGTCGGCGCGCAGGACGACTTCTTCGACCTCGGCGGTCACTCCCTGCTGGCCATCCGGATGGTGGCGGGGCTGCGCAAGGTGCTCGGCCCCGAGGCCCGGATCACCCTCATGGACGTCTTCCGGGAACGGACCGTCGCCGCGCTCGCCGCGCTGGCCGACCGCTCCGGCTCCGAGCGCGGACCGAGCCGCCTCCTGCACGAGCTGACCCCGCGTCAGCCCGCCGACCGCGTCACGCTCTCCCTGGTCTGTCTGCCGTACGGCGGCGGCAGCGCCGTCGTCTACCAGCCGCTCGCGGACGCGCTGCCGCCCGGTGTCGCCCTGCACGCCGTCGCCGTTCCCGGGCACGACCTCGGCATGTCCGAGGAGTCGCTGCCGCTGGAGGAGGTGGCCCGCCGCTGCGCCGAGGAGGTGCTGAGCGGGGTGGCCGGACCGGTCGCGGTGTACGGGCACTGCGGGGTGGGCGCGGCGCTCGGCGTCGAACTGGCCCACCGGCTGGCGGCCGCCGGCCGGGAGCCCACCGCCCTCTACCTGGGCGGGATCTTCCCCTTCGCCCGGCCCACCGAGGGCCTGCTCGGTCTCCTCGCCCGTTTCTCCGTGCTCGACCGGCGGCGCAGCGGACGGCTCCATCTGAACTGGCTCCGCTCGATGGGCGCGGACCTGGAGGGCCTGGACCCGGAGCAGTTGGCGACGATCGTGCGGAACGTGCGGGAGGACTCCCGCGCGGCCGAGGCGTACTTCACGGAGCGGCTGGCGCGGCCCGCCCCCGCGCTGGCGTCCCCGGTGGTCTCGGTGGTCGGCTCCGCCGACCCGGGGACCGAGTTCCACCGCGAGCGGTACCGGGAGTGGGGCTTCGTCGGTTCCACCACCGCCGTGGCCGTACTCGACGAGGGCGGCCACTACTTCCTCAAGCACCGCGCCGGGGAACTGGCCGAGATCGTCACCACCGTCCACCCGGCGGTCGTGGCCTCGCGCGCCGGAGCAGGCCCGGAGGGCGCGTCCGGACCCGCCGCGGCCACGGACGCCGTGCGGGCCGAGAGGGCTGCGGAGGTCCCGGAGCCCGCCGGCGCCGAACACTCCGAACACCCAGAACACCCCGACGTCACCGCCCTCACCCGTGCCCGCCGCCCCGCGCGCGCCACCTGGTGGCTGGACGGCGTCCATCACGCGCCCGCCGCGGGTGAGCGCCCGGGCGCCCCCGCGACCCGTCGCGACACCCGCCGGTTCGTGGCCGTCGCCGGCTCCCAGATGATCTCGCAGACCGGTTCGGCGCTGACCGAGTTCGCCCTGCCGCTGTGGATCTACCTGTCGACGGACTCGATCGCCTGGTTCGGCCTCTTCGCCGTCCTCGGCATCGTGCCGGGGCTGCTGGCCGCCCCCGTCCTCGGCAGCCTGGTGGACCGGGTCGACCGCCGCCGGGTGATGCTGGCCTCGACCCTGGTCTGCGGCTCCTCCGAGGCGGTGCTGGCGCTGCTCCACGGGTTCGGGAGTCTGCGGTCCTGGCACGTCGGGGTGCTGATGGCGATCCTCTCCGTCTCGCTCACCGGGCAGCGGCTCGCCTTCCAGTCGTCGATCCCGCAGCTCGTGCCGAAGCGCTATCTGGGGCACGCCAACGGCGTCGTCCAGATCTCCGGCGGCATCGCCCAGGTGGTCGCGCCGCTGGCGGCGGTCGGTCTGCTCGCCGTCATCGGTCTGGGCGGCGTGCTGCTGATCGACGTGGTCAGTTACGGGGTGGCGGCGCTGGTCCTGCTGACCGTCCGCTTCCCGCACACGCTGGGCGCCCGGCGGCGCGAGACCCTGAAGCAGGAGATCGCGGCCGGGTTCCGGCTGGTCTGGCGGCGGCCCGGCTTCCGGGCGATGCTGTTCTTCTTCGCCGTGCTCAACCTCTTCCTGCCTGTCCTCTTCCAGCTCGTCTCACCGCTGGTGCTCGGGTTCTCCGGGCTGGGCACGGTGGCGACGGTCTCCCTGGCGGGCGGGCTCGGCGCGATCACCGGCGGCCTGGCGATGGGTGTCTGGGGCGGGCCGCGCCACCGCAGGATGCGCGGGATGCTGCTCGTGGTGCCGGTGCTGGCGTTCTTCTCCGTGGTGACCGGCTCGCGCCCCGATGTCCTGGTGGTCTGCGCGGGTGTGTTCGGGATGTCGGCGTCGCTCTCGCTGCTCAACGGCATCTATCTGACGATCGTCCAGGTGAAGGTGCCGCAGCGGTTCCACGGCCGGGTGATGGCGCTGAACCAGCTCGTCGCGTGGTCCACCCTGCCGGTCGGCTTCCTGCTGATCGCACCGTTCGGCAGCCGGTTCCTGGAGCCGCTGATGGCGTCCGGCGGCGGCCTCGCCGACACCGTGGGCGCCGCCCTGGGCACGGGCGAGGGCAGGGGAATCGGTCTGCTCTACGTCCTGCTGGGGGCCGCGATCCTGCTCCTGGGAGCGATCTCGCTCCGGGTGCGGGTACTGGCCCGGTTCGACCGGGAGGTACCGGACGCGCAGGCGGACGACCTGGTGGGCCTGGCCGCCCTCACCTCCGACCGCCCGGCCGCCCCCCGGCCCCCACGGATCGTCTGAACGGGCGTCCCGCACGCGGTTCGAACGTACGAGAGAACGCGATCGGACCGCGTGCGGGACGGAGGGAACGCCCTCCGCACCCCCTGTGCAGACCCTGTGACCTGCGTGAAGACCTGGCGAAGAAGATGATCATGGGGAGCGGGCGCGGCTTAGCCTGCCCAAATGAAACTCATGTTCGGACGAAGAAACCGCCTCGCCCCGCTCGCGCTGGGCGCGGCCCTGGCGGCCTCCCTCCTGCTTCCCGCCCAGACCGCCCGGGCCGCCTCGGGCCTGGACCCGTTCACCGCGAACTTCAAGCTCACCCGCGTGGACGGCGACAAGACCGCCCTCATCGATTCCGCCGAGGCCGCCGGAGTCGCCAGGGCCTCCGTCACCGACGTCCTGGGCACCCGCACGGGACGCCCGGGGCTGTGTCACGCCACCGCGCTGAACGGCGCCCTCAAGCCCGACGGCTTCTGCTGGGACGACGAGGACGACCGGTCCAACTACGCGGACGGCGGCGGCGGCTGGATGCCGCAGGGCTTCGCGGGTTCGCATGCCGCCACCGCCGACGGGCTGTATGCGGGCCGCTCCCTCACCGCCACCTCCTGGTACCACGGCACCTACGTGAAGGACCGCGTTCCGACCACCGTGGAGGACTACGCGCGGGTCACGATCGCGGAGTCGGCCGGCGGCCAGGTCAAGTACGGGCACATCGCGCTCGTCGAGCCGGTCGGCGGCAACTTCAAGCCCCTCGAGTACATCTCGCACGCGGACGGCGTCGCCTGGTACGGCAACCGGCTGTTCGTCGCCAACGGCGCGGAACTCCAGGTCTTCGACCTGACCCGCATGTGGCGGATGAACGACACCACGAGCGCCCTCACCCGCCTGAACGCGGGCAAGACCTCCGCCCGCTACCACCTCTGGGCCATGCCGCTGGTCGCCCGCTACAGCACCATCAGCAGCGCCGCGGTCGACAACGCCGGTACGGCCTGGCTCAACAACAGCCCCCGCGCCTGCGGCCCGTCCGTCAACAGCGAGCTGTGCCTGAGCAGCCTGAGCATCGACCGCTCCGGCGCGACACCGGCCCTCGTCTCGGTGGAGAACAGGAGCGGCGCGGGTGCCCGCATCGTCCGCTGGCCCCTGTCGGCCCTCGGCACCGGGCTTCCCGCCACGGTCGCCTCGGAGACCACGGGCTACACGTCTCCCGTGTGGGGCATCCAGGGCACGGCCACGGACGGCACCAGCTACTACATGAGCGGCACCTGCCCCACGTACTGGCCGGGCGGCACGGAGCTCTACTCCTGCGTCCACGTGGCCAAGCCCGGCGAGGCGCCGCACGTCCTCACCCAGGCGCCGCAGCTGACCCAGGGCCTCTCCTGGGACCCCCTCGCCAAGCGGCTCTGGGGCGCCAACGAGGCGCTCGTGGACGCCGGCGGACCGCGCAGGGTCGTGTTCAACATCCAGCCCGACGCCGGCAAGCCCGTCGACGGCTGGAGCTGGCTCACCAACTTCCACGTGGCCGGCTCCGTCTGCGCGACACCCCAGGGCAACGGCACCGCCAACGGCACCCCGATCACCGTGTGGACCTGCACGGGAGCGGAGACCCAGCGCTGGAAGTACGAGAACGGCCTCATCGTCCACAAGCCGAGCGGCAAGTGCATGACTCCCGAGGCCAACGGCGCCAACACCAACGGCGCACTGCTGACCCTGTGGACGTGCAACCCCGCCAGTGACGTCCAGCGCTTCTCCCCGTCGGCCGACGGCAGCGCCGTCAACGCCTACGGCAAGGCCATCACGCCGAAGGGCAACTCCCTGGGCAACGGCGTCTGGCTGACCCTGTGGACCAAGGGCAGCCCCACCTCCGACGTCCAGGACTGGGTGGTGAAGGGCTTCTAGCCCCCACCCCTCCCCCGACACCACCGAGGGGCCGGCCCACACCGGGTCGGCCCCTCGCCGTCAGGATCGGAGTTCGGGACGCCCGTCGGGCCGGTCGAGCACGCTGATCACCGACCGATCCCCGAAAACGCGTCAGGGGCCGTTTCAGATTGCTCTGAAACGGCCCCTGACCTGCGACTTCGAAAAGTCGGGACGACAGGATTTGAACCTGCGACCCCTTGACCCCCAGTCAAGTGCGCTACCAAGCTGCGCCACGTCCCGTTGCCCGTCTGACCTGGGGTTTCCCCCGGCTGGACGCGCATGAGAACAATACCGCACTTTCACTGGTGGTCACGAACCCTTTCCCCGCTCCCGGAAACCGGGGCGCGCGGAGTCGAGCGTTCACTCTCCGTGACGCGCCGGGGCGCCGGGGTGTGCGCTCGCGCGCCGCCTCCGGGGGCTCGAACACGGGGTCCGGCGGGTCGTGGGGGCGTGCCGTGCGGGCAGGAAGGTGGTCGGAGGACTTCCGGAATTCCGCCCCTCTGAGGATGAAGGTGCTCATGTGCCGAACGGGCCGACCTCATGGCCATATGCCCGGGCCTCCGTTGCCGCTGGCATGTGGCAGAAAGCTGCCTTCGCGGAATGTCCGGCGGACGAGGGTGATCATGCCGAGACCATGACAACCACAGTCGGAATCAATCGTCAACCACTCGGGTTTCGGACAAATCTCGTGGCGATATTGATCCGTCCCCGAAAGATCAACACCATGAGGTGGTCGGCCTGTTCGGGACGGGACCACTGCCGATGCACCACCTGACCGGACAACCGATCAGGCGTTTCGCAGGGGAGGAACTCCGGATGGACGGCTACTTCAGCAGTCGACTGCATCATCAGCTCAGGGAGACGGTCCGGGAGTTCGCAGAGCGTGAGGTTCGGCCGCGGATAGCCGAGATGGAGGCGAACCGCACGGTCCACCACGAGCTGTCCCGGCTGATCGCCGGGCAGGGCTGGCTGGGCGCGACCATCCATCAGGAGTACGGCGGCATGGGCGCCGGCCACCTGGCCAAGACCATCATCATCGAAGAGCTGTCCCGGGTCAGCGGCGCCATGGGCGCCATGGTCCAGGCCTCCCAGCTGGGCACGGCCAAGATCGTCCACTTCGGCAGCGACGAGCAGCGCAAGACCTGGCTCCCGGCGATCGCCGCCGGTGAGTGCCTGCCGACCATCGCGGTCACCGAGCCCGAGTCCGGCGGCCATGTCCTGGGCATGAGCGCCAGCGCGGTCCGGGACGGCGACGACTACATCCTCAACGGCAGCAAGGTCTACGTCGGCAACAGCCACGTCGGGGATCTGCACGGTGTCGTGGTCAGGACCGGTCCCGGCTCGAAGGGACTCACCGCCTTCCTGGTCGAATCCGATCGTCCGGGGTTCAGGACCGGTCCCCAGCAGCCGGCCATGGGGCTCCACGGCTTCAGCTTCGGCGAGCTGATCTTCGAGAACTGCCGGGTTCCGGCCTCCAACCGGCTCGGCGACGAGGGCGACGGCCTCTCCGTCGCGTACTCCTCCAGCGTGCTCTACGGGCGGGCCAACCTCACCGCCGTCTCGCTCGGCATCCACCAGGCGATCCTGGAGGAGACCACCCGGTTCGCCTCCGAGCGCATCCGGTACGGCAAGCCGCTCCACGACCTCCCCACGGTCAAGCTCAAGCTGGGCCAGATGCAGTCCCGGCTCATGACCGCCAGGCTCGCCGCGTACCACGCCGTCCACCTGCTCGACCAGGGACTCTCCTGCGACACCGAGCTGATGAACGCCAAGCTCGTCAACGTCGAGTCGGCGATCGACTCCGGGCGCAACGCCATGGAGATCCACGCCGCCGCCGGTCTCTTCACGGACCGGGCCATCGAGCGGTACCTCCGTGACGCGCACCACATCTTCGCGCCGGCCGGCACCTCCGACATCCAGCTCCTGCGACTGGCCGAGGTCGCCCTCGGCCAGGACAAGGGCAGCTGGTCGGAGCGCCTCTCCGAGCTGGTCCGCACGCCGGAACCGGAGCCGGCGCACGCCTGACGCACCCCGGGACGGAAGGAGCCCCGGTACGGCGACGGCCGTACCGGGGCTCCCCGCGCGTCCGACCGGACGCCCGGCGTCCGTCAGAACATCCCGTCCTCGCGACGGTGGATCTGCTCCACCAGCTCGGCCGCCATCGCCTTGATCGTCTCCAGACCGGCGCGGCCCCACGGCCGGACGTCGGTGTCGACCACGCAGATGGTGCCGAGCGCCACACCGGTGCGGTCGATCAGCGGCGCGCCCATGTAGGAGCGGATGCCGATCTCGTCCACGACCGGGTTCCCCGCGAAGCGCGGGTAGTCGCAGACGTCCTCCAGGACGAGCGCCTTGCGCCGGACGACCACGTGCGGGCAGTAGCCGTGGTCACGGGCCATGAAGCGGCCGACGCCGCCGGAGCCCGCGGCGGCCGCACCCAGGTCGCTGCCCGAGTGGGTGCCCTCGGGGGTGTGCAGGCCCGCGAAGAACTGCCGGTTCTCGTCGATGAAGTTGACCATCGAGAACGGGGCCCCGGTCACGTCCGCCAGGCGGTGGGCGAACTCGTCGAACGCCGGCTCCGGCCGCTCCCCGAGACCCAGCTCGCGCAGCCGCTGCGCGCGGACGGGCGCTTCCTTGTCGATGGGGGTCAGCAGGAGGTGACCGGTCGGGTCGTAGGTCATGGCATGGCTCCGTAGCTCGGCACGGTGTCCGGGATGGTGGTGAGCAGATGCTGGACGAGGGTCAGCAGGGTGCGGATGCCCGAGCTGGAGATCCGGGCGTCGCAGAGGACGACCGGAACGTCCGGCTTGAGGTCGAGCGCGGACCGGATCTCGTCCGGTTCGTAGCGGAAGGCGCCGTCGAACTCGTTGACCGCCACGACGAAGCGGATGCCCCGCCGTTCGAAGAAGTCGACGGCGGAGAAGCACTCCTGGAGCCTGCGGGTGTCGGCGAGGACGACCGCCCCGAGCGCCCCTTCGGAGAGCTCGTCCCACATGAACCAGAAGCGTTCCTGGCCCGGGGTGCCGAAGAGGTAGAGCACATGGCGGTCGTCGAGCGTGATGCGGCCGAAGTCCATGGCGACCGTGGTCGTGGTCTTGGACTCCACGCCCTCCAGGCTGTCGGTGGCCGCGCTGACCGAGGTCAGCAGCTCTTCGGTGCTGAGTGGTTCGATCTCGCTGACCGCGCCCACGAGGGTCGTCTTGCCCACGCCGAATCCGCCCGCCACCAGGATCTTGAGAGCGGTGGGGAACGGGTCGGTCGCGAAACCGTCGTGGCGCTCAGAGCCGTTGTCGTAGGCCATCGAGCACTGCCTCCAGCAAGGAACGGTCGGTTGGATTGGCGTGGAAGCGGGGCGCGCGGGCGGTGAGCGCCCCGCAGTCCACGAGGTCGGAGAGCAGGACCTTGGTGACCACGGCCGGGAGCCGTAAGTGCGCCGCGATCTCGGCCACCGAGGTGGGGCCGTCGCACAGCCCCAGGGCCAGGCTGTGCTCGGGACCCATGTGTGTCTGGGGTGACGATCCGGTCGCCATCACCATCGACAGCAGGTCCAGCGCGGTCGTCGGCTTGGTCCGGCCACCGCTGACGGTGTACGGGCGGATCAGCCGGCCGGCCGCGTCGTCGAGCCAGGGCCCTTCCTGGGGTGACGTCATCACTGCCCGATGCCACCCACCACGCCGGCGGCCTGCCGGGCGGGGGTGACCAGGTACGGCCGGACGCTCTTGACGAGCATCGCCATCTCGTACCCGAGGACCGCGGCGTCCGCCTCGCGCCCGGCGAGGACCGCCAGGCAGGTGCCGGAGCCCGCGGTGGAGACGAAGAGGAGGGTGGAGTCGAGTTCCACGACCACCTGACGGACCTCGCCGCCGTCGCCGAACCGGGCGCCGGCGCTGCGGCCGAGCGAGTAGAGCCCGGAGGCGAGGGCCGCCATGTGGTCGGCCGCGTCGGGGTCGAGGCCGTGGACGGATTTCACGAGGCCGTCGGAGGAGAGCAGGACCGCGTTGCGGGTGTAGGGGACCCGCTGGACCAGTCCGCTCAGCAGCCAGTCGAGGTCCGAGGAATGGCCGGTCGGCACATTGCTCGCCATGGTGCATCTACTCCTTGTGCGCGTCGCCGGGACGCGGCGATTCATGGGGGGCGGACTGGGACTCGGCGAGACCGATGCCGCGCTGGAACGCGGCCATCAAGCCGGGGTCGTGCAGGGCGTGCTCCTCGGGCTTGCGGACCACGGGCTCGTCGCGCAGTTGCGGGACGATGTGCTCCTGGGCGCGCCGCTTGGGGAGCAGGGGCCGGCCGGGGGCCTCGGGCGCCGGGGGAAGCGGCGACATGAGGGAGGCCGGCGGCCCGCTGTGTTCCGCGCCGGCCGAACGGGCCGGTGCGGCGGGCGCGCGACCGGAGTCCGCGTACCCGTTCGACGGCCCGCCGGTACCGGGGTGGGCGAGCGGGTGGGGGGCCGGGGGCTCCTCGTGGCGGACGGCGGTCCGCTCGGGGGAGGCCACGGCGTACGGTGCGGGTCCGCCGTCGGCCGGCGTGTTCATGGCCATCGGCGCGGGCGCCTGGGGGTGGACCGGTGCCGGTGCCGTCATCGGTACCGGCATGGGGGCCTGGACCGGGGCGGGCATGGGGACGACGGGCGCGGGGTGCGCCGGCGCGTTCCCCTGCGGCTGCTGCGTCGGCTGGGGCTGCAGTTGCACCTGGTTGGGCGGGACCGCGGCGGAACCTGCGGTCGCCGCCGCCTGGCGCTCGTGGTGGGCCAGGCCCTCGGGGTCGGCGCCGAGGAGTCCCTGCGGCAGCACGAGGACGGCCTGGACTCCGCCGTAGATGTTGGACTGGAGGCGTACGGCGATGCCGTGCCGGCGGGCCAGCGCCGAGACGACGAAGAGTCCGATGCGGCCGTCCTGGAGCAGGTGCGCGACATTGACCTGGTCGGGGTCGGCGAGCAGCGCGTTCATCTTGTTCTGCTCGGTGACCGGCATGCCGAGGCCGCGGTCCTCGACCTCGATCGCGAGTCCGGCCGTCACGTACTGCGCGCGGAGCAGCACGGTGGTGTGCGGCGCGGAGAACAGCGTGGCGTTCTCGACGAGTTCGGCGAGGAGGTGGATGACGTCGGCGACGGCGTGGCCCCGGAGCGTGCCGTCGATCGGCGGTACGAGCTTGACGCGCGGGTACTGCTCGACCTCGGCGATGGAGGAGCGCAGCACCTCGGTCATGGTGACCGGGTTCGACCACTGGCGGCGGGAGATCGCGCCACCGAGGACGGCGAGGTTCTCGGCGTGGCGGCGGATGCGGGTGGCCAGGTGGTCGACGTGGAACAGGCCCTTGAGCAGCTCCGGGTCCTCGACCTCGTTCTCCAGCTCGTCGAGGAGCTGGATCTCGCGGTGGACCAGGGACTGCAGGCGCCGGGCGAGGTTGACGAAGACCTCGACCTTCTGTTCGTTGCCGACGCTGCTGGAGAGCCGGGACGCCTGCACGACGGCTGCCACGGCGCCCTCGTGAGAGCGCGTCAGCTCCTGGGAGAGCAGGTCGAACTCGTCGCCGGAGGCGGCGGTGGTCGGCGGGGCGGGGCGGGGCGCGATGCCCTCCCCCTTGCGCAACTGTTCGAGGATCGCTCGGAGTTCGCTCTGGCTGCGGGCGCTGGACCGGCGCAGCGAGTTGCACCGGTCGAGGACCGCCTTGGCGGCCCGGTCCGCGCCGAGCGCGGCGGCCGTCACGGAGGCGACCGTGAGGGCGGCGGCGCCGGTGAGCGCGGCCCAGAGTCCGGGCGTCGGGGTGGCGCCGGTGGAGCGGATGGTGAAGAGCACGGCCGCTGCGCCGCCCAGTGCCACCGCGACGGCGGGGAGCACGGAGCTGCGCAGGAGCTGGGGGCGTATGCGGGCTTCCGTCGTGTGCGGCGCGGGGGGCTGCGCCGGGGGGTTGCCGCCGGCGCCGGGGGCTGAGCGGGCGCCTGACCGGCCGTGCCGCCCGCCCTCGCGTCGATCGGACCGCGAGGCGGGTGCGCGAAGTTGAGACATGAGTGTCCTTGGTACGTACGTGCCCAGGAATCGGCGTACTGCGGGGAGCGGAGGAGGTGGACTTCGGGGGGGGGGTTCAGGGGGTGGTTCAGGAGGTGGACGACAAGGATGGAACGAGCCTATCGATGATCACCAACCACACACTGTAGTCGTCAACCGTTCATGTGCGGTGCGCAGTTGGCAAACTTACCCGCTGAGCGGGCCCCTCAGGTATCACCTCCGGCGCGACAGGCCGATATCCATCGGCCGAAAGTCGACGACGTGGCGCGGAAGGGCTGTTGGGGACCGGGAACGGAAGAGGGCGGAGGCGTTCTCACACCTCCGCCCTCTGCGGAAATCGCCCCGACCGGAATCCCCGGCGGGCGGCTGCGGACCAGACGGTCCGCGACTCGGCTACGGAGTCCGCGCGGCCTCCGGCGCGCCCCGGCCGGCGTCCGGGCCGGCCTCGCCTGACGTCCCTCCGCCGATCGCTTCCGTCTTCGCGTCCGCATCCGTGCCGGAGGCGGCCGTGAACGACCGGTCACCGTCGGTGAGGGGTGCGCCCGTCCAGCCGCCGACGGGGGCGCGGGCGACCCGGCGCCACCACGGGCTCTCGGGGATCCGCTCGGCGCCCGGCTCGAAGGGCTCGCCCGGGATGGGCAGGGCGATCCGCTGGGCGACACCGGTGGCGGCCTCGACGGTCCCCTCCCCCGGCTCGGCCCACGGGTGTGGTGCGAGGTTGAAGGTGCCCCAGTGGATCGGCAGCATCACCCCGGCCGGAGCGCCGCCCTGGAGGTCCAGGTGGGCGCGCATGCCCTCCTCGGGGGTCATGTGGATGTCGGTCCAGAACTCCGAGTAGGCGCCGATCTGGATCATGGTGGCGTCGAAGGGGCCGTGAGCGGCGCCGATGTCCTTGAAGCCGGTGAAGTAGCCGGTGTCCCCGCTGTGGAAGATCCGGTGGGCGGGTCCGGTGACCACCCAGGACGCCCAGAGCGTCATCTGCCGGTTGCGCAGGCCGCGGCCGCAGAAGTGCCGGGCGGGGGTGGCCGTGAGCCTCAGCTCGCCGATCTCGGTGGACTCGTTCCAGTCCAGCTCGCGCAGGCGGGAGGCGGGCACCCCCCAGCGCTCCAGGTGCGCGCCGACGCCGAGCGGCACCGCGAAGAGGGTGTCGGTGGTGGCGAGCGCCTTGATCGTCGGCAGGTCGAGGTGGTCGTAGTGGTCGTGCGAGATCACGACGACGTCGACCGGGCCGAGCGCGGCGAGCGGCGCGGGCACCGGGTGGAGGCGCTTGGGCCCGGCGAACGGGAAGGGAGAGCACCGCTCGCCCCAGACGGGGTCGAAGAGGACCCGGTGGCCGTCGATCTCCGCGAGGACGCCGGAGTGTCCCATCCAGGTCATCCGGAGACCGGTGACCGGCGGGCGGGCCAGGTCGGCGACGGTGGTGGGGTGGACGGGGATCGTGCCGGTGGGGGCTCGGCGCGAGCGCCCCTCCTTGTCGAAGTAGATCTTGGCGAACTCGACGCTGGAGCCGGAGGGGCCGCGTCGGGCCTGTTCGGGGTTCTGGAAGATCCCGTCCGCGAAATTCGGCGAGCGGTGGATACGGGCGAGGCGCTCACCCGTGGGATCCGCCCCGAAGGACTCGGGGCGCAGCGCGCGCAGCCGGGCCCGCGGCGAACGGTCGGAGCCGGTACCGGTCACAGGACCTCCTGATCTCTGGGGATCGTTCCATTATGGGCGGCCCGCGCCGCGAACGGTCGGAAAGGTCAGCCATACTGAACCACTGTTCAGTACGACCACCCCGGTCGACCGGTACGACGGCCCGGCCGCCCCGCCCCTCCCAGGAGACGCACGATGACCCCCGCCCCCCTGATCTCCGTCGGCTGGACCGACCACGTGACCGGCCGCCGGGGCCACCTGGTCGTCGACCGGCTGGTACGGGGCGTGGCCAGCGGAGGCCTGCGGATGCGGGAGGGGTGCTCGGCGGAGGAGGTCGCCGGACTGGCCCGCGGCATGACCATGAAGGAGGCCCTGCACTACGACCCGTCGGCCCGGTACGTGCCGCTGGGCGGCGCCAAGGGCGGCATCGACTGCGACCCCCGCTCCCCGGAGGCGTACGGCGTCCTCGTGCGCTATCTGCGCGCGATGCGGCCGTACGTCGAGCGGTTCTGGACCACCGGGGAGGACCTGGGGCTCAGCCAGGACCTGGTGGACCGCGCCGTGGCCGAGGCGGGCCTCGTCTCGTCGGTGCAGGCCGTCTACCCGCTCCTGGACGACGAGGCGGCGGCCCGCAAGCGGCTCGCCGACGCCTTCGCGATCGAGGTCGACGGCATCGGCCTCGACGAGCTGGTCGGTGGCCTCGGCGTCGCCGAGTCCGTGCTCGTCGCCCTCGACCGGGCCGGCCGGGAGCACGCCGGGACCCGGGTGTCGGTGCAGGGGCTCGGCACCATGGGCGGGGCGACCGCCCGGTTCCTGGCACGGGCCGGACTGCGGGTGGTGGCGGTCGCCGACGTCCGGGGCACCATCACCCACCCCGAGGGCCTCGACGTCGAGGCGCTGCTCGCGGCCCGCGACGCCCACGGCACCGTCGACCGCTCCGCCCTGCGCCCCGGGGACCGGGAGGAGCCCGGGGACGCCTGGCTCGCCGCCGAGGCGGAGGTCCTGGTACCGGCGGCCGTCTCGTACGCGATCGACGCCGGGAACCAGGGGCGGATCACGGCCCGCTGGATCGCCGAGGCCGCCAACATGCCGGTCCTGCCGGAGGCCGAGGAGGCGCTCCGCGCCCGCGGGGTCACCGTGCTGCCGGACGTGGTGGTGAACTCGTGCACCAACGCCTGGTGGTGGTGGACGCTCTTCGGCGACATCGAGGCCGACACCGACCAGGCCTTCGACCGGGTGCGCGGGGCGATGCGGACGCTCGTCGGCGGGATGCTCGACCGGGCGGCGGCGGACGGCACCAGCCCGCGCGCCGCGGCGCACGCGCTGGTGGCGGAACGGCTGCCGGTGATCGCCGAACGCTACGGCTGGTACTGAGCCGGTCACCCGCCGGATGCCGGGCCGTCCACCCGTCGGACCGTTGACGATCATGCCCGCGTCATGTGCTGTGTAGGCTGCCGACGTGGCGAGAGTGCGGTTGAGCGTGGCCGAGCGGCGGGAGGAACTCCTCCGGGCCGCCGTCGAGCAGATCGAGGCGCGCGGCGTCGCCGCCGTCCGGATCTCCGACGTCGCCGCCGCGCTCGGGGTGAGCAACGCTCTGGTGCTCTACCACTTCTCGTCCAAGGAACAGCTGGTCGCCGCCGCCTTCGCCCATGCCGCCGAGGCCGATCTCGCCCATCTGCGGCGGCTCCTCGGGCGCCGCTCCACGGCGGTGCGCCGCCTGCGGGCCGCCGTGCGCTGGTACGCCCCCACCGGCCAGGCCAAGGGCTGGCGGCTGTGGATCGAGGCCTGGGCGGCCTCCCTGCGGGACCCCGAGCTGCGCCGGGTCTCCGCCTCCCTCGACCAGGAGTGGAAGGCCGCGCTGACCCGGGTGATCGCGGAGGGCGCCGCCGCCGGGGAGTTCCGCTGCCCGGACCCGGCGGCGGCGGCCTGGCGGCTCACCGCGTTCCTCGACGGCCTGGCGGTCCAGACGACGGCCTACGCCGGCTCCCTCTCCCGCACCGCGATGCTCCGCTGGGCGGACGCGGCCCTCGCCCGCGAGCTGAACCTGCCGGCCGAGGAGACGCTGGACGCGGAGGCCCCGGACGCGGAGGCGCGGGCCGGCGAGGCGGGAGGCCGGGAGACGACGGACCGGGAGGCTACGGACGGAGGGGCTACGGACCGGGAGGCTACGGACAGCGATCCGGAGACGGAGGTGGGCACGCCCGACGGGCCGTCCGACGGCGTCGGCGCCGACGCCGGGCGGCCGGCGGACCGGCCCGGCCCGGCCACCGCGCGCTCCGAGCCGACCGCCCCGGACGCCCGCCCGGTCAGAGCAGCTCGAACACCGCCGAGACGGTGACCTGCTCCTCGATCTCGCCCGGGGCCAGCGGAACGCTCGCCTCGTCCGCGGAGATCCCGGGCGCCGCACCGGGACCGGGGCGCACGGACTCGCCCTCGCTCAGCGAGACGAGCCGGCCGAGCCGGTGGCCGCTGAGCCGGGCGTGCTGCGCCGCCTTGTCGTACGCGTCCCGGTAGGCGGCCTCCCGCGCCTTCACCCGCAGGGCCGACGGGTCGGCGACGTCGAAGACGACGCCGTTGACCCGGCCCGCGTCCCCAGCCGTGTCGTTGACGGCGCCGATGACCTGCCCGGTCCTGTCGAGGTCCCGGACCTTCACCGAGAAGGACTGGCCGGCCTGGTACGCGGTCACCTTGCTCTCGCCCGCGGTGTTCTGGGTGTAGACCGGGGAGAGCGACAGGCTGTCGGTGCGGATGTCCCGTTCGGCGACGCCCTGCACGCGCAGCACGTCGAGGAGCGACTTCGCGGCGGTGCTCTGCGCGGCCATCGCCTCCTTCGCGGTCCGGCGCGAGGCCTCCACCCCGACGGCCACGATCGCCAGGTCGGGCGCGGCGGCGGCACGGCCGCTGCCGCTGACGGAGACCGTCGCGGGCGCCTCCGCCCGGGCGGCCGTGCGCGGGGCCGTCCGCTCGGGCGGGGCGGCCAGCGCGGGGGCCGAGGTACCGGCGAGGAGGCCGCCGAGCACGGCGGTGGCGGCGAGCAGACGGGCGGTACGGGCTGCGGCGCTGGGCCGGCGGATCGTCACGGGCGGTCCCTTCGAGGGTGGGTGCCGGGGCTCCGGCGGGCACATCCCAGCACCCGGCGCCGTCCCCTCCGGTACGCCACTCCTGACCGCCGGCTCCCTTCACCTCTCCGTACCAGCCGGGCCCGTCCCTCCCCGGGCGGCGCGCTCAGGTCTGGACGAGGGGCCGGTACGCGTCGGAGGGGAGACCGAAGGTCCAGGCGACGCCCTCCCGCGCGGTCCGGGTCGTGGGCGGCACCCGGAGCCAGTACGTGCGGTGGCTGCCGTCCGGCTCGGGGGTGGAGTTGACGACCTCGACCATCACCACGTCCTCGTCGTCGGCCAGCGCGATCCGCCAGAGGACGCCCGTCTCGTCGCGGTGCTCGTGCCGGGCGCCCGAAGCGGCGAGATAGCGCTCGTAGCCGTAGTACTCCAGCATCACCCGGCGCAGTTCGGCGTTCTCCTCCTTCCGTATCCGCTCGGGGGTGAGACCGGCGAGGCCGGCGAGGAACGCGGCGGGCACCGGCATGCCCCGCCAGGCGTGGAGGGCGAATCCGTCGGCGAAGGCCAGTGCGGGGCCGTCGCCCCGGTCGAGCCTCCCGGCCTCGTCCCGGTGGAGGGCGACGGGGCGCTCGCAGACCACGGCGACGTTCTCGTAGGGCCACCACCAGCCCGCGTGTCCGGCGACGGCGGCGAGCCCCGCGAGCCGCTCTCCGCGACCGTCGAAGGCCGCGAGCCAGGCGGCGTCGTGCTGGCCGAGCACCGCGTCGAGCAGCACGATCCGGACGGCGGTCGCCTCCCGCACGGGAGCGGCGGAACCGTCGGCGTCACCGGAGGCACGGGAGCCACGAGGGCCACCGGAATCACCCGCGCCACCAGAGCCGCCCGAGTCGCCCGAGCCGGGATCGTCACTCGCGCCGCCCGAGCCCGCCGCTCCCGTGGCGGCCTCCGTCACCCCGGCCCGTATCCGGTCGGCGAGGCCGCGGGTGAGGTCCCAGAGCGGGGCGCCGGTCGCCTGCCAGTGGGCGGCCCAGCCCGCCGGGCCGAGCAGGTCGTGGAGGCGGCGGCGCTCCTCGGCCCACGGCCGGGTGCGCACCTCGTCCCGTACCGAACGGCCCCGCTCCGTCAGACCCCTGACGAGGTGGACCGCCGCGAGCGGCGAGTCGGCCCAGAGCACGCGGCCGGGTTCGGCGAGACCCGCCGTGCGGTAGGCGAGTCTGACACCGGCCTCCGCGGCGGCGCGGTCGGCGGGCCCGGTGGCCGCGGCGACGGTCCGCCACTTGTCCTGTGCGGTGGTGTGGTTCATGTCGTGTCCCCCAGTTCTCTCTCGGTCAGTCCGCGACGATCCGGTAGGCGCCGGGCACGTACTCCCGCTGGCGCACCACCCGGTACCAGCCCTTGGGCAGCGGGATCGGGGCGTGCTCCTCGTGCACCACCCGGCCGCCCTCGGGAAGGTGGAGCAGGAGCGGGCCGTGGGGCCCCGCCTCGCGGACGAGCCGGCCGGGCCCGGGAATCGCGTGGGCGTGCCCGGTGACCTCGCCGAGCGCGAGGACCAGGCGGCCCCGGGCGTCCCTCGGCTCCCCCGCCGCGGTCCTGGCGCGCTCCGGAACGGCCGTCTCCTCGACGGGCGCGATCAGCACGTCTCCCTGCCGGTACATGGCTCTCCCCTCCCCGTTCGGCGCGGTACGCCGGACATGGGAACGACGCTAGGGGCCGGGTCTGACAATCGGCCCCGCACCGGCGCCCACCCGGCCCGCACCGCCGGCCACCGACCCTCCGCCGAGCACTGTCGGTGCCGCTTGGTAGAACTCTTGCCATCAGCTGATCCACGCCGTCCGTCGTCCGGGAGCGCAGTCATGACCGTTGACCACCACCTGCAGGAATTCCACGGCCTGCCCGTGTTCGACTTCCCGGCCGAGGACGCGCGGGTCGAACTGCCCGACGCGGCGGCCGTCGCCTGGCGGATCTCCTCCCCGACCTACTGCGACCCCGAGGACGAGCAGTGGGGGCCGCTCTTCGAGCGGTTCCTGAAGACGGTGGACACGGGGCGGGTGCGCGCGGTGGTCGTCGGCGGCTGGAACGAGGCGTACGAGACCTCGTCGGCCGGCATCGTCACGGCCCTCATGGCCGCGAACAACCGGCTCACCGACCTGGAGGCGGTCTTCCTCGGGGACATGGAGTCCGAGGACTGCGAGATCAGCTGGATCGTCCAGTCCGACGTGACCCCGCTCTTCGCGGCCTACCCGGCCCTGCGGGAGTTCGCGGTGCGCGGCGGCACGGGCCTGGTCTTCCCCTCGATCCGTCACACCGGTCTGGAGACCCTGGTGGTGGAGGCGGGCGGCCTGGGTGCCGAGGTCGTGCGCGGGATCGTGGGCAGTGATCTGCCCGCCCTGGAGAACCTGGAACTCTGGCTCGGCACCGACGAGTACGGCGGCGACAGCACGGCCGAGGACCTGGCGCCGCTGCTCTCCGGCGCGTCGTTCCCCGCGCTGCGCAGTCTCGGCCTGTGCAACAGCGTGATCCAGGACGCCGTCGCCGCCGCCGTGGCGGGCGCCCCCGTCGTCGCCCGGATCGAGCGGCTCGACCTGTCCATGGGCGTCCTCACCGACGAGGGTGCGGCGGCCCTGCTGGACGGGCAGCCGCTGACCCATCTCGTCCACCTCGACCTCTCGCACCACTTCCTGTCCGAGGCCATGGGGGAGCGCGTGCTCGCCGCGCTCACCCCGTACGGCGTGACCGTGGACCTCGACGGCGCGCAGGAGCCCGAGGACGACGGTGACGGCGAGGTCTACCGGTACGTCGCGGTCGCCGAGTGACCGCCGGCCCGCGCCTCGTGGTCGTCGGCGATCCGGCGGGCCGCCGCGTCGCGTTCCTCCAGGACGCGCTGCGGACCGCCGGGCTGCCCGGGGCGCGGGTGGTCTCCTGGCCCGAGGTGCTGCGCGGCCGGGCCCGGTTCGCGGCGGGCGAGACCGTACGCCTGGACTCGCCCGGCGAGGACGCGGAGGCCGACCGGCTGCTGCGCGGCCTCGACGATCCGGCCCGGGTCGAGGGCACCGGCCTCTGGTACGAGCGGTTCACGGCCGCCGTGGCGGGCCTCGCCCGGTCCGTCGCCGAGGCGGGCGCCGTGCTCGTCGACGACCCGGCCGAGCTGTCCGTCCTGTTCGACAAGCGGCTCGGCCACGGTCTGCTGCGCGCGGCGGGCGTCCCGGTCCCCGAGTCGCCCACCTCGGGTCCTTCCGCCCCGCCGGTGCGGGGCTGGGAGCACCTCAGGTCGCTGACGGCGGAGGCCGGTCTGCGCCGGTCCTTCGTGAAGCTCGCGCACGGCTCCTCCGCCTCGGGGGTGCTCGCGGTCGAGACGAACGCGGCGGGCCGGGTCCAGGCCACCACGTCGGTGGAACTCGCGGCCGACGGGCTGCTCTTCAACTCCCTGCGGGTGCGGCGCTACACGAGCGAGCGCGAGGTCGCCGCGATCGTGGACGCCCTCGCCCCCGACGGTCTGCACGTCGAGCGCTGGCTGCCCAAGGCCTCCCAGGACGGCCGGGCGGCCGATCTGCGGGTGGTGGTGGTCGACGGGCGGGCCACCCACGCCGTGCTCCGCACCAGCCGCTCCCCCATGACCAATCTGCACCTGGGCGGCGCCCGCGGCGATCTGGACGCGGCCCGCGCCGCTGTCGCCGCGGCCGGCGGGCGGTGGACGGACGCGCTCGACGTGTGCGAGCGGGCCGCCGCCGCGTACCCCGGCACCCGGTGCGTGGGCGTCGACCTGTTGCCCTCCTCGGGCTGGCGCCGGTTCGCGGTGGGCGAGGTGAACGCCTTCGGGGATCTGCTGCCGGGGCTGACGGGCCTGCCCGGCAGCGGCGCCGAGGGCCTCGACACCTACGCGGCCCAGGTCGCCGCCCACTTCCCGGGCCCGCGCGGTGCCGCCGCCGCCCGACCCCACCGCACCGCCCGACCCGACCCCGCCACCGGACCCGACCGTCCCGCCGACAGCGGCCCCGACCGCCCCACTCGCACCACCCGCACCACCCGCACCACAGGAACGAGCACCACGTGAACCAGCCCGACATGAACAGGATCGTCGGCAGCCACGATCTGCTCCTGGTCACCCTCGACACGCTGCGGTACGACGTGGCCGTGGAGCTCGCGGCCGCCGGCCGCCTGCCGAACCTGGCCCGTCATCTGCCCGCCGGTGGCTGGGAGCGCCGGCACGCGCCCGGCAGCTTCACCTACGCCTCCCACCAGGCCATGTTCGCCGGATTCCTGCCGACCCCGGCCGCCCCCGGTCCGCACCCGCGCCTCTTCGCGGCGCGTTTCGCGGGCAGCGAGACCACCGCCGACGGCACCTACGTCCACGACACCCCGGACTTCGTGTCCGCCCTCGCGGGCGAGGGCTACCGCACGGTCTGCGTCGGCGGAGTCGGCTTCTTCAACCGGCAGCCGCCCCTGGGCACCGTGCTCCCCGGCCTGTTCCAGGAGAGCCACTGGGAGCCCTCCTTCGGCGTCGCCTCCCCGACCTCCTTCGAGTCCCAGGTCACCCGCGCCGAGGAGGTCGTCGCCGGACTCCCCCACGAGCGGCGGCTCTTCCTCTTCGTCAACGTGTCCGCGCTCCACCAGCCCAACTGGTTCCATCTGCCGGGCGCCACCCGCGAGGCGGGTGACTCCCGGGAGACCCACGCGGCCGCCCTCACCTACGTCGACCGCCACATCGGCCGGCTCTTCGCCGCGATGAGCAGCCGCCGCCCGTGTTTCGCGATCGTCTGTTCCGACCACGGCACGGCGTACGGGGAGGACGGCCACACCGGTCACCGGCTCGGCCACGAGGTCGTGTGGACCGTCCCGTACGCGCAGTTCGAGCTGGCGGGCCCGGAGCGGGAGGCCGCGGCATGAGCGACGACGCCACCTCGCGCCCGTACCGGAGCTACGTCTACGCCTACCCGCACAAGACGGCGTACCGGAGGCTGCCCGAGCGTCCGGAGCTGGCCGCCCTCTGGCGGGGCGAGCCGAAGGACGCGCTCTCCCTCTACGCGCACATACCGTTCTGCGAGGTCCGCTGCGGCTTCTGCAACCTCTTCACCCGGATCGGCGCCCCCGACGAGCTGACCACCCGCTACCTCGACGCCCTCGACCGCCAGGCCGCGGCCGTGCGCGAGGCCCTCGGGGAGAGCGACCCCGTGCGGTTCGCGACGGCCGCGTTCGGCGGCGGCACGCCCACCTTCCTCACCGCCGCCGAGCTGGAGCGGCTCTGCGACATCGCCGAGCGGCGGACGGGGGTGGACCTGCGGGCGGTGCCGCTCTCCGTGGAGACCTCGCCCGCGACGGCGACCGCCGACCGCCTCGCCGTGCTCGCCGAGCGGGGCGCGACCCGTCTCAGCATCGGGGTGCAGAGCTTCGTGGAGGCCGAGGCGCGCGCCGCCGTCCGGCCGCAGCGCCGCGCGGACGTCGAGTCGGCCCTCGGCCGGATCAGGGACACCGGCGTCCCCGTCTTGAACATCGACCTGATCTACGGGATCGACGGGCAGACGGAGGAGACCTGGCGCTCCTCGCTCGACGCCGCCCTCGCCTGGCGCCCCGAGGAGCTGTACCTCTATCCGCTGTACGTCCGGCCGCTCACCGGCCTCGGCCGGATCTCCCCCGGCGCCGACCGCGCGTGGGACGAGCAGCGGCTGCGCCTGTACCGGTACGGCCGTGACCATCTCCTCTCCCACGGGTACGAGCAGGTGTCGATGCGGATGTTCCGCCGGGCGGACGCGGCGCCGCTGGGCCCGGACGACCACGCCTGCCAGACGGACGGGATGATCGGACTGGGCTGCGGGGCCCGCTCGTACACCTCGGCCCTCCACTACTCCTTCGACTACGCGGTCGACATGCGGGAGATCCGCTCGATCATCGACGCGTACACGGAGACCGCGGACTTCTCGCGCGCCGAGGTCGGCCGGTGGGTCGACGCCGGGGAGGCCCGCCGCCGCCATCTGCTGCAGTCGCTGCTCCAGGCCGGGGGCATGCCTCTCGCGGAGTACGAGGAGCGGTTCGGTTCCTCTCCGTTCGCCGACTTCGCGGAGGAGCTGGGCCGGTTCGAGGCCCTCGGCTGGCTGGACGGGGAGGCGGCGGGAGGGCTCCTGAGACTGTCGCCGGAGGGGCTCGCCCACTCGGACGGTCTCGGCCCCGAGCTGTTCTCCCCCTCGGTGCGGGCCGCGATGGCCGCGTACGAGCCGAAGTAGCGGGCGGCCATGGACCTGACCCTGCTCTACCGCGGGCCGCTCTCCTCCTGCGACTTCGACTGCCCGTACTGCCCGTTCGCCAAGCGCCGGGACAGCCGGGAGCAGCTGCGGGCCGACCGGGCCGCGCTCGAACGGTTCACCGGCTGGGCCGCCGGGCAGACCGGCGACCGGCTGCGGATCCTCTTCACCCCGTGGGGCGAGGGCCTGGTCCGCTCCTGGTACCGGCGGGCGATCGTCGAGCTGTCCCGGCTCCCGCACGTCGAGCGGGTGGCGATCCAGACCAATCTGAGCTGCCGGACCGACTGGCTCGCCGAGGCGGACCCGGAGACGGTGGCGCTCTGGTGCACGTACCACCCGGGGCAGACGCCGTACGAGCGCTTCCTCGCGAAGTGCGGGGAGCTGACGGAGCGGGGCGTCCGCTTCAGCGTCGGCGTGGTCGGGCTCCCCGAGCACGCCGGGCACGCCCGAAGGCTGCGGGCCGCGCTGCCGCCGCACGTCTACCTCTGGGTGAACGCGGCGGAGGGGCACACGTACACCGACGCGGAGGCCGCGGGGTGGACGGGGATCGACCCGCTCTTCCCGTACAGCCGCCGTCCGCACCGCTCGGCGGGGCTGCCCTGCCGGACCGGCGAGTCGGTGATCTCGGTGGACGGCGAGGGGACGGTGCGGCGCTGCCACTTCGTCAAGGCCGAGCTCGGGAACCTGTACGACGGTTCCTACCGCGCCGCCCTGCGGCCCCGCGCCTGTCCGCTCGGCGTCTGCGACTGCCACATCGGCTACGTCCATCTGGAGACGCTGCCGCTGTACGACGTGTTCGCCGGCGGGGTCCTGGAGCGGATCCCCGCCGTCGTGCCCCCGCCGGCCTCCCCCGGGGCTACAGGGGCATGAGGTCGGGGCGCTTGGCCTCGACGTGGTCGCCGGAGCTCTCGCCCCGGAGCCGGCGCCCGATCCAGGGCACGAGGTACTCCTTGGCCCAGTTGATGTCGTCGCGGCGCACCTCCAGCGTGCCGCGCGGCGGAACCGGCGGCCACGCCTGGTCCGGGTCGGCGGGCACCGGCAGGCCGAGGACCTGGGCGGCGCGCAGGGCCACCCGGGTGTGTCCCTCGGCCGAGAGGTGCAGCCGGTCGTTGTCCCAGGCCCGCCGGTCCTGGACGGACCTGAGGGACCACAGGTCGAGGACCGGGCAGTCGTAGCGGTCGGCGATGGCCCGGACGTGGGCGGTGTACGTGGCGATCTTGCCGCGCAGGTGCCTGAGCACGGGTACGTCACGGGTGTCGAAGCCGGTGGTCACCATCACGGTGCCGACGGCTGAGGTCAGTTCGGCGACGGCGCGCTCGAAGCGCTCGGCGACGTCGTCGGGGTCCGTGCCGGGGCGGATGATGTCGTTCCCGCCCGCGCAGAAGGTCACCAGGTCGGGGGCGAGTTCCTTCGCCCGGGGGACCTGTTCCGCCACGATCTGGTCGAGGAGGCGCCCGCGTACGGCCAGGTTGGCGTAGCGGAAGGCGTCGTGCTCCGGCAGCTGGTCGGCGAGCAGCACCGCGAAGCGGTCCGCCCAGCCGACGTACGTCCCGGCGGGCCCGGGGTCTCCGACGCCCTCCGTGAAACTGTCACCGATCGCCGCGTACGACCCGAATGCGTTCTTGTCTCTTGATCTCGAATCGTCTGCCACGGGAGCACATCCTTCCCTTTCGGATGTGACCTACGCGACCGTAAGGAGGGGTTGACGCTGGGTGACATATGCCACCGATAAAGAATTTGCCAAGCCGGAATAGACCTCGGGCACGCCGATGGCCCGGCACGGGGTGCCGGGCCACTCGGGTGACGGGTGTGCGTCAGATGGAGACGCCGTGCTGGCGCAGGTAGGCCAGCGGGTCGACGTCGGAGCCGTAGCTCGGCGAGGTACGGATCTCGAAGTGCAGGTGCGGGCCGGTGGAGTTGCCGGTGGAACCGGAGAGGCCGATCTGCTGGCCGCCGGTGACGGTCTGGCCGGACGAGACGGAGAGCGAGGAGAGGTGGGCGTACTGCGAGTAGTTGCCGTCGGCGTGCTGGATGACGACCTCGTTGCCGTACGAACCGCTCCAGCCGGCCGAGACGACCGTGCCCGCGCCGACGGCGCGGACGGTGGTGCCGGAGGAGGCGATGAAGTCGGCACCGGTGTGGTAGCCGGAGGACCACATGGAGCCGGAGGCGCGGTACGGGGTGGAGACGCCGCCGCCGACCGGGGCGACCCAGCCGGACGCGGAGGTCGAGGCGCCGGAGGTGGAGGAGCCCGAGGACGGCGCGGTGGAGTTCGAGGACTCCGTGCTCGCGGCCGGGGCGGCGGAGCGCTCGCCGCCGCGCGAGGCGCGGGGGGCCTCGTCGTTGTTCTTGGCCGAGGCCTTCGGGGCGGCCTCGGGCGCGGCGCTCTTCGGCGCGGCGGCCGGGGCCTTGCTCTTCGCGCCGAGCGTGAGCTTCATGCCGGGCAGGATGAGCGAGGGGTTCTCGCCGACGACCTGGCGGTTGTCCGCGTAGAGCTTCTGCCAGCCGCCGGTGAGGTGGTGCTCCTCGGCGATCTTCGACAGGTAGTCGCCGCTCACGACGGAGTACGTCTTCGGCTTGGCCTTGGCGGTGGGCGCGGCCTGGACGGCGGCGGAGGCCTTCACCTGGGCGGCGGCCGTGACGGCCTGTCCGGGAACGGCGGCCGGGGTGGCGGCGTGGGCCCCGGTGGCGCCGAGGAGCGGGAGGGCGACGACGGCGCCTCCCGTACCGGCGGCGACGATTCCGCGGGTCAGGGGGTTGGACTTGGTACGGCGGTGCTTACCCTTCGCGGGCATGGCGAATTCCTCTCCGGCGCCTGCGAGGTGAGCTGTCGGGTTCGGACTGGAGATGCCCGGCCGCGTGTCCACGCGGCTTCACCCCAAGCCGTCCTGCTTCGCGGGACCGGCGTACTTCCTGGGTCCCCCGCTCCTGCCACGCATGGGATGGGTGGAATTCCGGACGGTGGCAGGATTCGGCGGTCCGACCGGATTGACGGTGACGCTAGACGAGCGGGGTCGGCACGAACAAGCCACTGATTTCCGCCGGCTTTCCCCACCCGCTCCTCCGCCCGGAATTCCGGTCACCCTCCGTCGATGACGGTCCTTCGATTTCCTTTTTCCGTACGGCAATTGCCCCGGGCCTCCGGCCACGATCCGTCACTTCTATGACCCTGCTCACGCGCCGCGGCTCATCTCGCCTGCAACCAGGGCGCGTTATACGCAAGGCCTCAATTCGGACAGATCACCCATTCCCGTCCAGGGGGGTGCGCCGACACCGTCCCGGCTGGATGATTGCCCCTGGAACCGACCTCGTGTCGGGGCACCCGAACGTCGATCATCAGGAGCATCCGTGACGCAGCAGCTGCCGCAGGTCCCGCCCGCCGAAGCGACCGAGCCCGAGCTCGCCGAGGTCCGCAACTTCCGGGACGTGGGCGGCCTGCCGACGACGGACGGGCGCGCCGTGCGCCCCGGCCGTCTCTACCGCAGCGGCCACCTCGCCCACGCCACCGAGGAGGACGTCACCTTCCTCGACTCGCTGGGACTGCACACCGTCTTCGACTACCGGAACCTGGCGGACCGGAAGATCGAGGGTCCTGACGTGGACCTGCCCGGCGTGCGGAACGTGAACATACCGCTCAACGACCCGGCCGACGGCAAGGAGTTCTGGAAGCTGGTCCGCGACGGCGACATCGAGCAGCTGCGGGAGATCCTCGGCGAGGGCAAGGCCGCGGCCCGAATGTCCGACTCGTACCGGAAGATGGTGGTCGAGCGGACCGCGGAGCACAGCCGGATCCTGCACTCCCTGGCGGAGGACAGCCTCCCCGCGCTGATGCACTGCGCGGCCGGAAAGGACCGCGCCGGGCTCTCCATAGCGATCACCCTGCTCGCCGTCGGGGTCGAGCGGGAGGCGATCGAGGCGGACTACGTGAAGTCGAACGACCCGCACCGCCGCTACAAGGTGCGCCGCAGCTCCACCGACGCGGACGCGATGTCGCCCGAGGTGATGGAGCTGCTGAGCCCGCTGTTCGACGCGCGGGTGGAGTACCTGCGGGGCGCCTTCGAGATGATCGAGGCGACCTGGGGTTCGGTGGACGCCTACCTCACGGAGGGCCTGAAGCTGGCCCCGGAGACCCGCGAGCGCCTGCGGGAGCGCCTGCTCACGGAGGCGTGAGCCCGCGCCGCGCTACTGGTTCTGCCCGCCCAGCATGAAGAGCAGGTAGAGGAAGCCGGCGAAGAGGTGCCCGGCGACCAGGTACGCGAAGAGGCGGAGGACCAGCCCCTTGGGGAACTTGCCTTCCTCGCGCTCCTCGCCGGTGACAGGTCGTGACTTCTCGGACATCTCGGTCCTTTTCTGTCGAAGGGGATGCACATACGGGAGAGGTACGGGGTCAGCGCCGGTGCGGGGTGCCGTCGCCGAGGCACAGCTCGGCCGCGGGGCTCTGCATCAGGGTATGGACGAAGAGCAGCTCGGCCCCGCCCGGGGTGGCGGCCCCGATCCGGTGCGGGGTCAGCGAGTCGAAGTGCGCGCTGTCCCCCGTGTCGAGGACGTGGACGGTCTCGCCCAGCGCGAGCCGCACCCGGCCCTCCAGGACGTGGATCCACTCCTCGCCCGGATGGACGCGCACGATGTCGGCGCGGGTGGCGTACGGCACGTGGACCCGCAGGCACTGGAGGGCGCGTCCGGCGCCGCCGGCCTGGCGGTAGATCCAGCCGTCGGCCTCGACGGGTTCGGAGCGGCCGGCCCGGACGACGGGGTCGCGCTCGGGGGGCGCCTCGCCGAGGAGCTCGGAGACCGTCGTACCGTAGATGCGGGCGAGGGCGAGCAGCATCGGCAGCGAGGGTTGCCGGTTCCCCGTCTCCAGGCGGGAGAGGTGGGCCGGCGAGAGACCGGCCCGCTGGGCGGCGGCCTCCAGGGTGAGTCCCCGGCGGCGGCGCAGGGCCCGCAGCTGGGGCGCGACGTCGGGCAGGACGTCGGGGGTGACGGGGTCCGGGGAGATGTCCCCGGGGACGTGGTCCATGCGTCCATTCCGCCAGGATCGTGCCTCTGAGGCAAGTTTCTTGCCCCAGAGGCAAAAACCGTCGGCCACGTGCGGCCCGACGCACGGATCAGCGCGGATCACCACACCGTCGCGTGCGACTCGACGCCGGGTCACCGCTCCGTCGCGTGCGGATCAGCGCTGGGCCACCGCCTGCTTGACCAGTGTCCTCCCGAAGTCCCACATCAGCCCGCCGCCGCCGTGGGCGTCGTCCATGACCGCGGTGAAGGCCGTCACGAACCGGTCCACGTCCGCCTCGTCGATGATCAGCGGCGGGATCAGCTTGATCACCTCCAGATGGTCCCCGGAGACCTGGGTGAGGATCCGGTGCCGCTGGAGCAGCGGGACGACGACCATCTGGGCGAAGAGGCCCTTGCGCGCCGCCTGGAGCATCGTCCACCGCCCGCGCAGCCCCAGCGAGGACGGCCGGCCGAACTCGATCCCGATCATGAGGCCGCGCCCGCGGATCTCGTGGAGCAGCTCGTACCGGGGCACGAGTTCCTTCAGGCGGCCGGAGAGCAGGTCGCCGATCCGGCGGGCGTGCGCGACCGTCCCCTCGTTCTCCATGACCGAGAGGACCGCGAGCCCCGCGGTCATGGCCTGGGCGTTCGATCCGAAGCTCGCCGAGTGGACCAGGACCCGGTCCATCGACGAGTAGACCTTCTTGAAGATCCAGTCCTTGCCGAGGGTGGCGCCCACCGGCACGTACCCGCCGGAGAGCGCCTTGGCGACGCAGACCAGGTCCGGTTCGACCCCTTCCTCGTGCTGGTAGGCGTAGAAGTCGCCGGTCCGGCCGAGGCCGGTCTGGACCTCGTCGGCGATGAGCAGGGCGCCGTGCCGGTGGAGCAGTTCCTGCGCGGCGCGCAGGAACCCCGGCGGGGCCTCGTGGACGCCCTTGCCCTGGATGGGCTCGACGACGAAGGCGGCCACGTCGCCCCGGCGCAGCTCCCGCTCCAGGGCGTCGAGGTCGCCGAGCTCGATCGCCGTGTCGGGCAGCAGCGGGGCGAAGCCGTCCCGGAAGCCGTTCTCGCCGTTGACGGAGAGGGAGCCGGTGGTGAGCCCGTGGAAGGCGTGGGAGCAGTAGAGGACCCTGGGGCGCCCGGTGGCGTACCGGGCGAACTTGAGGGCGGTCTCCACGGCCTCCGTGCCGCTGTTGCCGAAGAAGACCCGGTCGAGGTGCGGGCTGTGGGCGAGGAGCCGTTCGGCGAGGAGGCCGGGCAGTGGCTGGCAGTCGAAGCGGGTGAGGTCGGCGAGCTGGGCGTCCAGGACGTCGTGGAGGGCCTTGCGGACGACGGGGTGGTGCCGTCCGAGGCCCATCACGCCGAAGCCGGCGAGCATGTCGAGGTGGTCGACGCCGTCGGCGTCCCAGAAGTGGGCGCCCTCGGCCCGCTCGTAGACCTTGTCGAAGCCGATGGTGTGGAGCATGCGCGGCAGCTGGTGGTTGAGGTGGCGGGCGTGCAGTTCGTACCGCTCGCCGCCGCGCTCGGCGAGCAGGGCCCGCAGGTCGAACTCCCCGCTCATCGCTCCCCCGTCCTCACCCGTTGTTCCCCGAGACGGTCTCCCTGACCGCGCGCAGGGATTCCTTGAGGGAGCCCATGGTGGCGAGGACGGCGGTCGGCTCGTAGCCGCAGTGCGCCATGCAGTTGGCGCAGCGCGGGTCCTTGCCCCGGCCGTACTTGTCCCAGTCGGTCTCCTCGACGAGTTCGCGGTACGTGGGGACGTACCCGTCGCTCATCAGATAGCAGGGCCGCTGCCAGCCGAAGAGCGAGTAGTTCGGAATGGCCCAGGCGGTGCAGGGGAAATCCGCCTTTCCTTCCAGGAAGTCCAGGAAGAGCGGCGAGTGGTTGAGGCGCCACCGGCGCCGGTTTCCGCCGGCGAAGGCCTTCTTGAAGAGTTCGCGGGTCTGCTCGACGCCGAGGAAGTGCTCCTGGTCGGGGGCCTTCTCGTACGCGTACGCCGGAGAGATCATCATCTCGTCGACCTGGAGGTCGTCGTTGAGGTAATTGAGCACCTCGATGATCGTCTGCGGGGTGTCGGTGTTGAAGAAGGTCGAATTGGTGGTGACGCGGAATCCGCGCCGCTTGGCCTCCTTGATGGCCGCCACCGCCTCGTCGAACACGCCCTCCTTGGCCACGGATTCGTCGTGCCGCTCGCGCAGGCCGTCGATGTGGACGGCGAAGGCGAAGTACGGCGAGGGGGTGAAGTTCTCCAGCTTCTTGCGCAGCAGCATCGCGTTGGTGCAGAGGAAGACGTACTTCCGCTTGGCCACCAGCTGGCGCACGATCTCGTGGATCTGGGGATGCATCAGGGGCTCGCCGCCCGCGATGGACACCATGGGGGCGCCGGACTCCAGGACGGCGCCGACCGCCTGGGCGACCGGCATGCGCTGCTTGAGGACACCCGCCGGGTGCTGGATCTTTCCGCAGCCCTCGCACTTGAGGTTGCAGGCGAACAGCGGCTCCAGTTCGACGATCAGCGGGAACTTCTCGCGCTTGCGGAGCTTCTGTTCGAAGAGATAGGTCCCGACCCGGATGGACTGACGGAGCGGCATGGCCATAACTCGTTCACCTCCTGGGGAGCAGCAAAGAACGGTGCCATTCGAAGAAAGCGGGAAGGACGGCACGGAGAACACGGAACGCCGATATTCCCCCGCGTACCGTGCCGATCCGGACCAGTTCATGTTCTGGAGCGTCCACGACCACCCGGACGGCCGCAACCGGACGCGCGTCCGGCCCGCCGGCGAGCCCTGGGACGCCCCGGGCCGTCCGCAGGGTCGCCGCGGACTCCATGTCGACGGCGATCGCCCCGGTGGCCCGCAGGGCGGCCCGCTCGGGGCCGCGCACCACGTGGTCGGAGCCGGCCAGCGGCCCGGTGTGGACGCCCCGCCCCGGAACCGCCCTGACCAGGGCCTTCACCAGGAGTTCGGTCCCGGCGCAGGACGTCGTCCCGTCGGGGCTCCGGGTCTCGTCGGCCACCACGAGGTCTCCGGGGTGCATACCGGGGGCCAGCCCCGCGCAGAAGCCGGAGGCGATGACGGCGGCGTCCCGCCACCCCTCCTCGCCGAGGGCGCGGGAGACCGCCTCGCGGGCCCGGTCCGGCCCCATGCCCGTACGGACGACGGTGACCGGCCCGGGGGCGCCGCCCCGGTCGCCGCTGCGCAGGGCGAACCGTTCGATGCCGAGCGCGCAGGCGATCAGCAGCGGCGGTGGGGCGCCGGGACCCGGCTCGCGGCCCATCAGCGCACCGAGCCGGGCGAGGGCTCCCCGTACACGTAGCGCCCGAGCGCCGTGAGCGGGAAGACCTGCCGGTAGAGGTGGTAGTTGATCGAGAAGTCCCAGGGGAAGCCGGTGCCGGTGAAGTACGGCTCGTCCCAGGACCCGTCCTCGCGCTGGGTCCCGGCGAGCCAGCCGACGCCCCGCCGGACGGGCTCGGAGTCGCGCTCGCCCGCCGCGAGGAGGGCGAGCAGCGCCCACGCGGTCTGGGAGGCGGTGGAGGCGCCGCGCCCGATCCACTCCTCGTCGTGGTACGAGCGGAGGTCCTCGCCCCAGCCGCCGTCCTCGTTCTGCACGGTCCCGAGCCAGCGGACGGCCCGCCGGATCGCCGGATGGGAGACGGGGAGCCCGGCGGAGGTGAGCGCGGGGAGCACCGAGCCCGTGCCGTACACGTGGTTGACGCCCCAGCGGCCGAACCAGGCGCCGTTCGGCTCCTGGTGGGCGAGCAGCCACTCGATGCCCCTGCGGGTCCGGGGGTCCTGGGCCCGCCCCTCGTAGGCCAGCATCTCCACCACGTGGGCGGTGACGTCGGCGGAGGGCGGGTCGACGACCTCGCCGAAGTCGCAGAACGGCAACTTGTTGGGGAAGGGACTGGTGTTGTCGGCGTCGAAGGCGCCCCAGGCTCCGTTGCGCGACTGCATGCCGAGCGTCCAGCGCGTGCCCCGGGCGACGGCCGCCTCCACCCGGGCGGGGTCGGGGTGCCTGACCCGGCGCAGGGCGAGCACCACCTCCGCGGTGTCGTCGATGTCGGGGTAGTTGTCGTTGTGGAACTCGAACGCCCAGCCGCCCGGGGGCAGTCCGGGCCGCCGCACCGCCCAGTCCCCGGTCCGGGTGATCTCCTCGTCGAGCATCCAGTCGACGGCCTTGACCAGGGCCGGGTGGTCCGGAGGGAGTCCCCCGTCGGCGAGCGCGATCGTGGCGAGACAGGTGTCCCAGACGGGCGACTGGCAGGCCTCGATCATCCGGGAGCCGTCCTCGCGCCACACGGCGAACCGGTCGAGCGACTCCAGGCCGGCGCGCATGACGGGGTGCTGGAGGTCGTAGCCGAGGAGGTGGAGGGCGATGACCGAGTAGACGGCGGGCGGCTGGATGCCGCCCCAGCAGCCGTCGTTCTCCTGGCGTTCGACGATCCAGCGCGCGGCGAGGTTCATCGCGGTCCTGCGCAGGGCGCGCGGCGCGACCCGGTGGTAGGCGTGCAGCGCCTTGTCGAGGCGCTGGAAGAGCCCGTCCCATCCGGTGGCCGGGGCGAGCGGCATGGGCGGGTTCGGGCGGGCGGGGTCGGTGTGCAGCTCGTCGAGGGGGAAGGGCGCGGGGCGGACCGGGCGCTTCGCGGAGACGACGGTGAGCGGCACGATCGTCTGCCGGGCCCAGCAGCCGAAGTCGTAGATGTTGAGCGGGAACCACTTCGGCAGGAAGAGCAGCTCCGGGGGCAGCTCGGGCAGGTCCTCCCAGCGCCACCAGCCGAAGAGGGCCAGCCAGATCCGGGTGAAGACCCGGGCGGCGGCGATGCCGCCCCTGGCGCGGACCCAGGCGGCGGCCCGTGCCATGTGCGGCGCCTCGGGCGCGTCTCCGGCGAGCCGCAGGGCCACATAGGCCTCGACGGTGGCGGAGACCTCGCCGGGCCCGCCGTAGAAGGTGGCCCAGGCTCCGTCCTCGCGCTGTTCGCGGCGGATGTGGAGAGCCGCTGCGCGGGTGGTGTCGGCGTCGAGGATGCCCAGGAACTGGCGGAGGAGGAGGTCCTCGGCGTCCATGGTGACGTTGGTCTCCAGGTCGCCCTTCCACCAGCCCTCGGGGTCCTGTCGGGCGAGCAGGTGCTCGACGGCCCGTTCCGCGGCCCGCGCGGCGGCTGTGTCGAGTCCCGACGCGGAGGCGTCGGTGTCGTACGTCGTGCTGGCCGCGGCTGCCCGGGGGCCCACGGCCCCGGCGCTTCCGTCGGTCGTCGCTGTCATGGCTTCCCCTTTGCGCAGTCGGTTACTTCTGCTTCTACGGGTCTGCCGTCGGCCGGCGCCGGAAGGCACCGGCCGGCGACCGCGAACTCATATCAGGGTGATGGTGATCATCTCTTCCGTACGACCACGAAGTCGGCGAGCGCGGTGAGCTGCGCCCGCACTCGGGCGGGCATGTCCACCTCGTCCAGGGCCTCGATCGCGACGGCGTGCTGGCGGCGGGCCTCCTGGGAGGTCCACTCCCGTCCTCCGGCCTCCTCGATGAGGGCCGCGCGGACGGCGAACTCCTCCTCGGAGAAGGTGTCGAAGTCGTTGGACTTGGCGTCCGCGGCGAGCAGCTCGCCGAGCCGCTCGGAGGCCGGTCCGCCGGCGGCGAGCGCGGCGACGACCGGGAGGGACTTCTTGCGCTGCCGCAGGTCGCTCCAGGTCTGCTTGCCGGTGGCCTCCGGGTCGCCCCAGATGCCGAGCAGGTCGTCCACGGCCTGGAAGGCGAGCCCGAGGTGGTACCCGTACTCCTCCAGCTTGTCGGCGGTCCGGTCGTCGGCCCCGCCGAGGACGGCGCCGATGGAGACGGCGCAGGCGAGCAGGGCGCCCGTCTTGTTGCCCTCCATCTCCAGGCACTCCTCGACGGTGACCCGCTCGCGGTGCTCGTACGAGATGTCCTGGGCCTGCCCGTCGATGAGCTTGCGGGAGGCCGTGGTCAGCCGGCGGGTGGCCCGTCCCGCCTCGACGGTGCCCAGTTCCAGGAGCAGCTCGTTGGCGAGGGCGAAGAGGGCGTCGCCGACCAGGATGGCCTGCGCGGGGCCGTGCACCTTCCACACGGTGTCACGGTGGCGGCGCTGCTCGTCCCCGTCCATCAGGTCGTCGTGCAGCAGCGAGAAGTTGTGGACGAGTTCCACGGCGACGGCGCCGGGGACACCGACCTCGGGCGCGGCCCCCGCGGCCTCGGCCGAGAGCAGCGCGAGCGCGGGACGGACGGCCTTGCCGCCGTCGCCGTCGGCGGGGTTGCCCTGGGCGTCGATCCAGCCGAAGTGGTAGGCGGCCACGGTGTCCATGGGCGGCGCGAGGCGGTCGACGGCCGCCCGCAGTACGGGGGTGGACAGGGTCCGCCCCCGCTCCAGCAGTGCGGACACGTCCGCGGTGTCGACGGCCGGATTACCCGGCGGCACAGTCGGCACGGTCTCTCCTCTTGTTCCGGTACTCACACTCATACCGCCTCCTGCAGCGGATGGTCATGGCGGCGGCCGAGGGCGGAGAGCGCGGCGCCCGCGGCACTGAATCCGCTGCGGACGGCACCCTCCATGGTCGCGGGCCAGCCGGTGGCGGTCCAGGCCCCGGCCAGGAAGAGCCCCGGCGCCCGGGTGCGGGCGCCCGGGCGGAGCCGGCCGACGCCCGGGGTGGGGGCGAACGTGGCCGTCCGCTCCCTGGTGACGAAGAAGTCGCGGATCCCGGCGCCGCGCGCGGCGGGCAGCAGCCGCTCCAGCTCGGGGAGGTACTTCGCGCGCAGGGCGGCGACGGGTTCGTCGATCTCGTCCTGGGCGGCGGACTGGGAGACGGCGAGGTACTGGCCGCCCACCCGTCGCCCACCACCGCCCTTGTCCGAGTGTCCTTCGGGCCCGCCCCTCAGCAGTCCCGAGGAGTCGGTGCGGTCGAAGACCCACTGCACCGGGGAGCCGAGGGCGGTGAAGAAGGGACGCCTCAGCACCTTGCGGTCGTAGACCACGTGCAGGTTGAGGATGGGGGCGGTGGCGATGTCGAGGAGCCGGTCGGGGTCGTCGAGGGCGCCCTCGGGCAGCAGGTCGTGGGTCTCCTGCTGCGGTACGGCGAGGACGACCGCGTCCGCCGTGATCGTCTCGCCGGGTACGTCGACGGCCCAGCGTCCGTCGTCGGTGCGGGAGATCCGCTCGGCCTTGGTGCGGAGCGCGGTGCGGACGCCGAGGGCGTCGAGCTCCTTCGCGGCCCGGGTGTCGTGGAGTTCGCCGAGCGGGACGTGGGCCCAGCCGATGTCGGCGGCGCCGGGCTCGGAGAGGAGTCCGGTCTTGAAGACCATGGCGGCGAGCCCCATGGAGGCCTGCGGGGCCGGGGCGTTGAGGGTCGGGATGCCGACCAGGTCCCAGAGGGCCTCGACGGTCCGCGGGGACTGTCCGTGCCGCCCGAGCCAGGTGGCGAAGTCGATGCCGTCGAGCGCCGGGTCGGCGGGGTCGAGCTTCTTCAGGGCGAGCGCGGCCCGGCCGACGGAGGCCCGCTCGGCGAGGGAGAGGTGCGGGTACGTGGCGAGGCTGCGCGCCAGGTGCAGCGGTACGGGGAGGGCGTCGCGGCGGATCCGGCCGAGGCGGGGGCCGCCGGGGTGCGCGACGTCGAGGACGGGCACGTCGAGCCGGTCCTGGAGGGGGGCGAGCCGGGCGCCGTCGACCCGGTCGAGGAACCACCGGTAGGCGGTGCAGCAGCGGAGGTACACGTGCTGGCCGTTGTCGACGGTGAGGTCGCCGCGGCGGAAGGAGAAGGCGAGGCCGCCGAGCCGGGGCCGGCCTTCGAGCAGGGTGACGCCGACGCCGGACTCGGCGAGCCGGAGCGCGGTGGTGATGCCGGCGAGCCCGCCGCCGACGACGACGGCGTGGGGACGCCGTCCCCCGCCGGTGGTGTCACCGGCGCCGGGGCGGGTGGCCCGGCCGGTCTCCGCGGCGGGCACGCCGGTGCCCGGCACGGTGTTCCGCTCGCTTCCGTCGGTCGTCACACGGCCTCCGTTCGGGTCGTCACGGCCGGGGGCCGGGCGGGCGCGGACACGACCGCCCCGAGCAGGGACGCCGGGGCGGCGTCCGGGGTTGCGCGGTGGGCGGGGGCGCGGGGGCTCATCAGGCACGCCTCCTGACGGTGCGCCGGGCGATGTGGCGGGTGTCGAGGCCGGAGAGGCCGCGCACCGCGACGTACGCCTTCTCGCGGCCCGGCAGCGAGACCCGGCCGCGCAGGACGGCCTCGGGGTCGCGTTCGATCCGGTCGAGGAGGCGGCGGTAGATGCCGGCCATGGCGGCGACGCAGGCGCCGCTGCGCCGGTCGAGCATGGGCAGCAGCCGGTAGCCCTCGGCGAACAGGGCGCGGGCGCGGCGTACTTCGAAGTGGACGAGCCCGGCGAAGTCGGCGCCTTCGGGCGGGGTCTCGCTGCCGAAGCCGTCGCCGCAGCCGAACTTGGCGAGGTCGTCGGCGGGCAGATAGGTCCGCCCGTTCCCGGCGTCCTCGCGTACGTCCCTGAGGATGTTGGTGAGTTGGAGCGCGAGGCCCAGGGTGTCGGCGTACTCGGGGGCGCGGTCGGCGCCCTGGGCGCCGGGCTGGGTGCCGAAGACGCCGAGGGAGATCCGGCCGATCGCCCCGGCGACGCAGCGGCAGTAGACCTTGAGGTCGTCCCAGGTCTCGTAGGTGGCGCCGTGCACGTCCATCAGGACGCCGTCGATGAGTTCGTCGAGGCCGCCGAGCGGGATCGGGAAGCGGCGGGCCGAGTCGGCGAGGGCGACGGCGACCGGGTCGGTGTCGTCCTCGTCGATCTCGCCGGCGCGGATCCGGTCGAGCAGGACGCGGGTGGCCTCCAGGCGTTCCCGCTTGGCCTCGGGCGCGAGCGTGCCGTCGCCGATGTCGTCGACGCGCCGGGAGAACGCGTACAGCGCGGACATCGCCTGACGCTTCTCGGCCGGCAGCAGCCGGATCCCGTAGGCGAAGTTCCGCGCCTGCTGTCCGGTGACCGCCTCGCAGTAGCTGTAGGCGGCCTGGACCGGCGCGGACGACTGGGGCTGTCCCTCCACGGTCACGCTCACCCCTCTCTCCGCGCCCGGAGCAGAACCGCTCCCGCCTGGCGCATCAGGCTCGGCTTGGTGGCCTTCGGTGGGCCGGTCAGCACGTCGTATCCGGCGTCGGTGATCGCGTCGAGCGCCGCGAGCCCTCCGGCGGTGAATCCCGCCAGGAGGAGCCGCAGGCGGCCGTGGACACTGCCGACGAGCGGGGTGCCCGCGTGGAGCAGTTCGCGGGCCCGCTCGGCCTCGAAGGCGATCAGGGCGCGCACGGAGGCTCCGGCGGAGGGCCGGGCGAGGTCGCTCTCGGTGACGTGGAACCGCTTGAGGTCCTCGGCGGGCAGGTAGATCCGGTCGTTGCCGAGGTCCTCGGCGACGTCCTGGAGGTGCTCGACGATCTGGAGGGCGGTGCAGATCTCGTCGGAGCGCCTGATCCGCTCGGGGGTGTCGGTGCCGGTGATCGCGAGGACGAGCCGGCCGACGGGGTTGGCGGAGAGTGCGCAGTACGCGAGGAGGTCGTCGTAGCTCTCGTACCGCCTCACCTGCTGGTCCTGGCGGTTGGCGGCGATCAGGCCGAGGAAGGGCTCGGGGGTGAGCCGGTGACGGCGCACGGTCGGCTGGAGGCCCCGCAGGAGCGGGTGGCGGGGGGTGCCGTCGAAGACGCGGCGGAGGTCGTCCTCGAAGGCGTCGAGGAAGGCGAGGCGGTCCTCGGCGGTCCCGGGGTCGATGCCGAGGTGGCGGGCGTCGGCGCCGCCGGGGGCGAGGTCGCCGTCGCCGATGTCGTCGACGAGCCGCGCGAAGCCGTAGACGGCCATGAGGTCGTCCCGCCAGGCCCGGGGCAGGAAGAAGGGGGCCACGGGGAAGTTCTCGTCCGCGGCCTTGCCGAGGGTGGCGCGCGAGGAGGCGTCGGGGCGCGCCTGCCGGGTGTCCGTCACAGGGCGCTGCCCGACGGAGGGACGGCGAGACCCTCGTGGAGCTGGAGATTCTGCGTCATGGCCGTCACGTCTCCCGTTCTACACTGCCGACCCAATCCATCCTATTTCGGACACGCCGCCGACCCCTGCACGGAGAGCCGCCGCCCGGAGGCCCGATGGTCGTGGGGTATCGCCCTACTTGCCGCGAAACAGACCGGTCCAGCTTACGTTGTACGACGGCCGTCGCCATTCCGGGGTGTCCGGCACTCCGGGGCTCACCCGTACGTGTCACCAACCCCCGCGTACCGCAAGGGAGTTCGGGACGACGGTGGATTCAGAGGGCGCGCGTGCCGGAGACCACCATCGCGAGGGTGCTCTCGACGACGGCGTTCCTGCGTTGCGCGGGAAGGCGGCGAAGAGGGCCTTCGAGCAGCAGGAGTGACAGTCCGTGAACGGCGGACCACGCCGCGGCACCGGCGGCCGGACGGACGCCCGGCCGGGTGTCCGGACGGGGGGTCCGGGCGCGGGTGAGGGCCTCCAGGGCCTCACGGAGCAGCGTGAAGGCGCGGACCTCGGGCTCGGGGGTCTGGCGCTCCGGCACCGGCTCGTCCGCCCCGGTCGGGCGGGGGACGCAGAACGCGGCCCGGTAGAGGCCCGGCTGGTCGACGGCGAAGCCGACGTAGGCCCGGCAGAGGGCGGCGAGCCGGCGCTCGGCGGCCAGGGCGGGGTCGTCGGCGCCGGGCTCGCGGGCGGCGGCCCGCTCCATGGCGTCGGCGAGCAGCCGCTGGGCGTGGGTCCTGACGGTGCGGAGGAGTTCTCCCCGTCCGTCGAAGTGCCGGTAGGCGGCGGTGGGTGAGACGCCGACCCTGCGCGCCGCCTCGCGCAGGACGACCCGCTCGGGCCCGCCCTCGGTGGCGAGGTCGACGGCCGCGCAGATCAGCGCGTTGCGCAGATCGCCGTGGTGGTAGGTCTTTCCCCCCGAGATCGCTGCCATGGGCTCATCCTGCCCGATGTTGACCGCATGAACATTCCAGGCGGCGGCGCGACGCGCGGAAAACGACACCGCCCCCACCGGGGGGTGGGGGCGGTGTGCGGTGGCGCGGGTCAGCGGGCGGTCTCCCGCTCGTACGCCTTGAGCACCTCGTCCGTGGGCCCGTCCATGAGGAGCTGGCCCTTCTCCAGCCAGAGCACCCGGTCGCAGGTGTCCCGGATGGACTTGTTGCTGTGGCTCACCAGGAAGACCGTGCCGGCCTCCTTGCGGAGTTCGCGGATGCGCTCCTCGGAGCGGATCTGGAACTTGCGGTCGCCGGTCGCCAGCGCCTCGTCGATGAGGAGGACGTCGTGGTTCTTGGCGGCCGCGATGGCGAAGCGGAGCCGGGCGCCCATGCCGGAGGAGTACGTGCGCATGGGCAGGCTGATGAAGTCGCCCTTCTCGTTGATGCCGGAGAAGTCGACGATCCCCTCGTAGCGCGAGCGCACCTCCTCGCGGCTCATGCCCATCGCGAGGCCGCCCAGGATCACGTTGCGCTCACCGGTGAGGTCGTTCATGAGGGCCGCGTTGACGCCCAGGAGCGAGGGCTGCCCGTCCGTGTAGACCTTGCCGCTCTCGGTGGGGAGCAGCCCGGCGACGGCGCGCAGCAGCGTGGACTTGCCGGAGCCGTTGGAGCCGATGAGGCCGATGGCCTCGCCGCGGTAGGCGGTGAAGGTGACGCCGCGGACCGCGTGGACCTTGCGGACGCCCCGGGTGACCTCGGCCTTGCCCCGGCCGACGATCCGGCTGAGCGCCGCCGTGGCGCTGCCCTTGCCGCCACCGCCGGCGTTGACGCGGTAGACGATGTGGACGTCGTCGCAGATGACGGTGGGAACGTTGGACCGGTTGGTGTCAGCCACGGCCGTACCTCTCCTCGGCCTTCCAGAAGTAGACGAAGCCGCCGATGCCGAAGATCAGGGCCCAGGCGAGGGCCGTCATCCAGACGTGGTCCGGCAGGTTGTGCGCGCTGTACCCCTCGATGAGGGCGAAGCGGATCAGGTCCATGTAGACCGCCGCCGGGTTGTACATGAGGATGTCGGCGATCCAGGCCGGCTTGTCGGAGAGCATCACCGGGATCGAGAACATCACGCCGGACGCGTACATCCAGGTGCGCATGACGAACGGCATCAGCTGGGCGAGGTCGGGCGTCTTCGCGCCCATCCTGGCCACGATCATGGCGAGTCCCACGTTGAACACGAACTGCAGGAACAGCGCCGGGATCACGAGCAGCCAGCGGAGCGAGGGGTAGCTGCCGAAGGCGATCGCCACCGCCACGAGCACGATCATCGAGAACAGCAGCTGCTGGAGCTGCTGGAGCGAGAAGGAGATCGGGAGGGTGGCGCGGGGGAAGTGCAGGGCCCGGACGAGTCCGAGGTTGCCCGAGATCGCCCGGACGCCCGCCATGACGGAGCTCTGGGTGAAGGTGAACACGAAGATGCCGGTGACCAGGAAGGGGATGTAGACCTCCTTGGTCATCCCCTGCCCGGCACCCAGGATGAGGCCGAAGATCAGGTAGTAGACGAGGGCGTTGAGCAGCGGGGTCGCCACCTGCCACACCTGGCCCAGCTTCGCCTGGCTGTACTGGGCGGTCAGCTTGGCCGAGGAGAAGGCCAGGATGAAGTGGCGGCGGCTCCACAGCTCACGGACGTACTCGACGAGGCCGGGCCTGGCGCCGCTGACCGAGAGGCCGTACTTCGCGGCCACCTCGGCCGAGGACAGGCCCTCGTCGACGGACGGGGGCGCGCTCGTCGCGACCGCCCCGCCCTGCTGTGTGTCACTCACAAGTCGAAACTTTCGTGTTCAAATGCGCGGCACGTCGGTACCACGATGTCAGACGACCGGGGGGCGACCCAGCCGGGTCAGCCGCCACACCGTACGCCACCTCATGGGGCGGCGCGGTCCGCAGGGGGTCGTCCAGCCGGCACGGAATCCGCCGCACCACGCCTTGAGCGCGGAGAGCGAGGGCCGACGGACCAGGGTGAGCAGGAGCCAGACGCCGAGATACGCCGGCACCAGGGGCGCGGGCAGATTGCGGCGTGCCAGCCAGACTCGGTTGCGGGCCACGTTGAAGTGGTACGAGGCGTGCCGGGAAGGCGCTGTGGTGGGGTGCAACAGCACCATGTCGGAACGGTAGTCGATCATCCAGTCGGCGTCGAGCGCGCGCCAGGCGAGGTCGGTCTCCTCGTGCGCGTAGAAGAACTCGCCCGGAAGATCGCCGACTTCGGCGAACACCTTGGTGCGGACGGCGTTGGCGCCGCCGAGGAAGGTGGTCACCCGGGAGGAGCGCATCGGATCGGAGGCCCGCAGCCGCGGCACGTGCCGGCGCTGGGTGACCCCGGTCTCCGGGTCGGCGATCCGGAAGGTGATGATGCCGAGGTGCGGGTCGGCGGTGAAGGCCTGGCGGACCAGTTCCGCGGTGTCCCGGTGGGCCAGCAGACCGTCGTCGTCGAGGAAGAGCAGGACGTCGACGTCGGTGCCGCCGGGTCCGAAGGCCTCGATGCCGACGTTCCGCCCGGCGGGGATGCCGACGTTCTCCGGCAGGTCGACGGTCCGCACCCAGGCGGGCACCCCGGTGACCGGGGTGCCCTGTCCGACGACGACGACCTCGACGCGGTCGCCCTCCTGCTCGGCGACCGAGTCGATGAGCGCGCGCAGGTCGTCAGGGCGGTTGCCCATCGTGATGACGACGGCTCCCACCTTGAGCGGCGCGCTCACGGCCGGCCTCACTTCAGCCTGCTGGAGACCATGATCGACACCAGGTGGAGCACGGTCTGGAGCAGCGCGATGCCGGCCAGGACGGCGACACCGAGACGGGTGAAGAACAGGTCTCCCCTGACCTGGTCCGCGATGGCCAGGAGCACGATCAGCAGCGAGGCCTCGATGCCGAGGACGAGCCGGTGGAACTTGAGCGCCCCGGCGGCCCGGCGGGCCAGCGCCATGCCGGAGGAGCGCGGCTCGGAGGCGGCCTCCTTGACCGGCGGCAGTCCGCCCTGGTGCCGGGCGACACCGACGAGGTCGGTCTCGGCCTTGATCAGGATGGCGCCGAGGGCGGCGAGGGTGCCGAGGAAGGCCCAGAGCCAGTCGATCCGGCCCGAGCCCCACAGGTCGGCGGCGCGCAGGCCGAAGCCGACGAGCACGGCCGCGTCGCACAGGTAGGCGCCGACCCGGTCCAGGTAGACGCCGGCGAGCGAGAACTGCTTCTTCCAGCGGGCCACCTCGCCGTCGACGCAGTCGAGCAGCAGGTAGAGCTGGACCATGAGCGCGCCGAGCAGCGCCCCGGGGATGCCGGGCACCAGCAGGGCCGGTGCCGCGAGGACGCCCGCGAGGGTCATCACGTACGTGAGCTGGTTCGGCGTGATCCTGGTGCCGACGAGCTGCCGGGTGATCCTGAGCGAGATCTCCCGCATGTACAGGCGGCCGCCCCAGTGCTCCCCGCTGCGCCGGTCCTTCACACCCGGGGGGTGGACGACCGGGCGGAGCTCAGCTACGGATGGCTTTGGCATAGTCGGCGTACGCGTCCCTGATCTCGTCGTCGGACAGGTCGAGGTGTTCGAGGATGGTGAAGCGGCCCGGCCGGGTCTGCGGGGCGAAGGACACCGCCTGGACGAACTCGTCCACGGTGAAGCCCATCTCCTCCGGCAGGACGGGCAGTCCGTGCCGGCGCAGGGTCTCGACCATCCGGGCCGAGCCGTCGTGGGCGCCGCGCAGGTGCATGGCGAAGGCCGCGCCGAGGCCGCACTGCTCGCCGTGGCTGGCGGCGCGGGTCGGGAAGAGCAGGTCGAAGGCGTGGCTGATCTCGTGGCAGGCGCCCGAGGAGGGGCGGCTGTCCCCGCTGATCGACATGGCGATGCCGGACATCACCAGGCCCTCGGAGAGGGTGACGAGGAAGTCGTCGTCCCCGACGCCGCCGGGGTGGCGGAGCACGGCCTCGCCGGCGCTGCGGGCCATGGCGGCCGCGAGGCCGTCGACGGGCTCGCCGGTCACCTGGTGGGAGAGCTCCCAGTCGGCGATCGCGGAGAGGTTGGAGATCGCGTCGCCGATGCCGGAGCGCACGAAGCGGACCGGCGCGTCCCTGATCACGTCCAGGTCGATGACGAGGGCGATCGGGGTGGGCACACCGTACGAACCCCGGCCGTTGTCGTTGTCCAGGGTGGAGATCGGGGAGCAGATCCCGTCGTGCGACAGGTTGGTGGCGATCGCCACCAGCGGCAGCCCGACCCGGGCCGCCGCGTACTTCGTCACGTCGATGATCTTGCCGCCGCCGAGGGCGACCACGGCGTCGTACCGCTTGCCGCGCATGGCGTCGGCGAGCTTCACGGCCTCGTCGATGGTGCCGCCGGCGACCGGGTACCAGTCGGCACCGGGCAGCTCGGGGGCGAAGTGGTCACGCAGCTTCAGGCCCGAGCCGCCGCTGATGGCGACGGCGATCTTGCCGTTGCTGGAGATCCGCTGGTCCGCGAGGAGCGCGGACAGGTCGTCCAGCGCTCCCCGGCGGATGTCGACGACGACCGGCGAGGGGATCAGCCGGGTCAGTACTGGCACGCGATCTCACGGCCCTTCGCGAGGTCGTCGTGGTTGTCGATCTCGACCCACTTGACGTCGCCGATGGGCTCGACGTCGACGGTGAAGCCGCGGTTGACGAGCTCCTGGTAGCCGTCCTCGTAGTAGAGGTCGGGGTCGCGCTCGAAGGTCGCCTTGAGGGCGTCCGCGAGCTCCTCGGCGGCCTCGGCCTCGATGAGGGTGACACCGATGTACTCGCCGGTGGCGGTGGCCGGGTCCATCAGCTTGGTGATGCGCTGGACGCCCTTGCCCTCGGCGGTGATGACCTTCATCTCCTCGTCGGCGAGGCTCTTCACCGTGTCGAGGGCGAGGATGATCTTCTTGCCGTCGCCGCGGGCGGCGAGCAGCGTCTTCTCGACGGAGACGGGGTGCACGGTGTCGCCATTGGCGAGGATCACACCGCGCTTGAGGACCTCACGGGCGCACCACAGGGAGTAGGCGTTGTTCCACTCCTCGGCCTTGTCGTTGTCGACGAGGGTGAGCTTGAGCCCGTACTTCGCCTCCAGGGCCTCCTTGCGGTCGTAGACGGCCTCCTTGCGGTAGCCGACGACGATCGCGACCTCGGTGAGACCGATCTCGGCGAAGTTCTTCAGCGTGAGGTCGAGGACCGTGGTCTCGCCGTCGACCGGCACGAGGGCCTTCGGAAGGGTGTCGGTGTAGGGGCGCAGACGCCGTCCGGCACCGGCTGCCAGTACGAGACCGATCATGCTGTTTCTCCTTCGTCGTGAACGGCGGGTGCTCCGGAGGAGACCCAGAAGCGGACGGACTCCACGAGCACCACGAGCGCGACGGCCACCGCGAGAGCGGTCAGTGCCAGGGTGAAGTCGTCACCGCGGTCCGCCAGCGTGGCGGCGAGGACGGTCACCAGGAGCGTGCGCCCCTCGTGTCCGCCGGTGACGCGCACCAGCCAGGCGGGCGGCGCGCCGGTGCCTCCGCGAATGCGGTACACCGTGTCGTAGTGATGGTAGGCGACCGCCGCGACCAGCCCGAACGCCGCCGGAAGGGCGTGCGGGGAGTCCGAGCGGGCGGCGAGCACGAGCACGGTGGTGTACTCGGCGGCGCGGAAGAGCGGGGGTACGAGCCAGTCGAGGGCGCCCTTGAGGGGGCGGGCGACGGCCGCGCCGGCCAGGACCACGTAGAAGACCGCGATGATCACGATCTGGCGGTCGCCGAAGGGCCGGGCCAGGACCGTGGCCAGGAGCGCGCCGGTGGCGACGGCCGCGAGCACGACTCCGGGGGCGCGCAGGCCGCCGCGGCCGAGGACGCGGGCGACGATCCCGGCGAGCGGGCCGGAGTCCGCGAGGTCCGCCAGGGCCTGGGCGGCCCGGTCGGTGCGCCTGGCCTTGCGGGTCAGGGAGCGCAGGACGCGGCCGGCCGTGGTGTAGCAGGCGCCGAAGGCGCAGCCGACGATCAGCGCCCAGAAGACGATCCGGGGGGTGGTGAAGGCGGTGAGGACGGCGATCATCGCCCAGCGCTCGCCGATCGGCAGGATGATCATGCGGCGGGCCCAGACGGTCCAGCCGAGGCTGTCGAGCCGGCCGGAGAGGGCCGCGGTGGGGCTGGTGTTGGCGGTGGCGTCGTGGTTGGCCTCGTTGAACGAGAAGTCCACGACGTGCCGGCAGGTCATCAGGACCATCGCGCCCAGCGCCAGGGCCCAGACGTCGTCGCCGTCGCGGGCCGCGCCGAGGGCGAGGCCGGCGTAGAAGGCGTACTCCTTGGCGCGGTCGAAGGTGGCGTCGAGCCAGGCGCCCATCGTCGAGTACTTCAGCGCGTACCGGGCGAGCTGGCCGTCGGTGCAGTCGAGCACGAAGGAGACGAGGAGCAGGACGCCCGCGGCGACGTAACCGCCCCGGGTCCCCGTGGCCGCGAAGCCGGCCGCGATCAGGGCGGTGAGCAGCGAGGCGGTGGTGACCTGGTTGGGGGTCAGTCCGCGGCGCGCGCACCAGCGGGCGATGTAGCGCGAGTACGGGCTGATGAAGAAGGTGGTGAAGAAGCCGTCGTGGGCCTTGACGGCCGAGCGCAGGCGGACGGCCTCGTCGTCGACGGCGTCGACGGCGGCGCGCGCCGCGTGGCGGGTCTCGGCGTCGGTGGGGACGGTGGCGACCAGGGTGCCGAGCTGCGGCCGGTGCACGGCGACGCCGTCGGCGTCGAGGGCGTCGGCGAGCGTGCCGGTGAGGTCGTCCGCGGCGCCGGGGGTCCCGGCGGCGGTCAGGGCGCGGGTGAGCGCGGGGCGGGCCTCGCCCTGCGCGGTGAGCGCGCCGGGTGCGGCGGCCGCGGGGAACCGGGGGTCGGTGAGGGTGAGGCGCAGCGCGTGCAGGTGTCCGACGAACCGGGGGTCGACGAGCGCGACGCGCTCGCCCGCCGGGACGGCGGCCAGCAGGGCGCCGGCCTCGTCGGGGCCGGACGCGGCCCTGACGTCGAAGCCGAGCGACCGGAGATCTCCGTCGAGCGAGGATCCGGGTGCCGGCGGTCCGGTGAGGATGGCGGTCGACAGACGAACTCACTCCTTGGAGCTGACGGAGGGGCCGGCGGGGCCCATGGCGGCCCCGGGCGCGGCGGTGCGGCCCGGCACCGGGCGGCGACACGTCGGCTGAGGCTATCGGATGAACAGGAGCGCGAGTTCACCGAGGCTTGGCGGCCAGGACTCCCCCAGGCCCACCCGTGTCCTCGCGGGTGCGCCCCGTCCGGTGGTGATCATCATGGGTGATCGGCGGCCCCCCTCACAAACCACGCTCCGGCGCCACCCCGGGGGCTCCTGCCGCCGCCTTCTCGCCACGGTCGGGCCCGATTGCATCGTCGCAGGTCAGAGCATATGACAACGGTGTTCAGTACCGTGTTGCACATACCCCCCACCCGTAGTTCACTGGCCACTCGGGGCACCTGAGGACGACACGATCTGGAGGCCATGCCATGGGGGCTGGACACGACCACGGACACAGTCACGGCGGCCCGGCGCCGACGGGCACGGCCGGGGCCGCGTACAAGAACAGGTTGCGCATCGCGCTCGGCATCACGCTCTCCGTGATGGTGATCGAGATCATCGGCGGCCTGGTCTCCGACTCGCTCGCCCTGATCGCCGACGCGGCGCACATGGCGACGGACGCGGTCGGCCTCGCGATGGCACTGCTCGCGATCCACTTCGCCAACCGGCCGCCCTCGGGGAACCGCACCTTCGGGTTCGCGCGGGCCGAGATCCTGGCGGCGCTCGCCAACTGTCTGCTGCTGCTCGTCGTCGGCGGATACGTGCTGTACGAGGCGATCCAGCGGTTCGTCGAGCCGGCCGAGACCAAGGGCGGTCTGGCGATCACCTTCGCGCTGATCGGTCTGGTCGCCAACGTCGTCTCGCTGTCGCTCCTCATGCGGGGCCAGAAGGAGAGCCTCAACGTGCGCGGCGCGTACCTGGAGGTGCTCGCGGACGCGCTGGGCTCGGTCACGGTGATCGTCGCGGCCACGATCATCCTGACCACGGGCTGGCAGTACGCCGACCCGATCGCCTCGATCGTGATCGGCCTGATGATCGTCCCGCGCACGGTCAAGCTGCTGCGGGAGACCCTGGACGTGCTCCTGGAGGCCGCCCCCAAGGGCGTCGACATGGCGGAGGTGCGGGCGCACATCCTGGCCCTGCCGGGGGTCGAGGACGTGCACGACCTGCACGCCTGGACGATCACCTCGGGGATGCCGGTGCTCTCGGCGCACGTGGTCGTGGACCAGGGCGCGCTCGACTCGGTCGGGCACGAGAAAATGCTGCACGCCCTGCAGGGGTGCCTGGGCTCGCACTTCGACGTGGAGCACTGCACCTTCCAGCTGGAGCCGGTCGGGCACGCGGAGCACGAGGCGAAGCTCTGTCTGTGAGGGCCGGCGCCGGCTGTTAGTCTTTTCGTACGAACGTGTGGAGAGAGGAGCTGAGGTTGATGACCGTCACGATGGAGGCTGCCCCCAGCGGCAGCACCCGGTCCTTCCTCAGCCTCCGGGTCTCCGGCTGACCTGATCCCGGTTCCCACCGGTCCGTCACGTCGTCGGCCGGAGCCCTCTCACCAAGGGTTTCCCACGTTGTCCGACAACGCCTCGCACGACTCCTTCTTCGCCCTGCACCACGGTCTTCCGCGGCAGGGTCCCGGCTCCGACGCCACCACCCGCCGGCTCCTCGCGCTCTGCGGACCGCTCCCCGAGCGCCCGCGCGTGCTCGACCTGGGCTGCGGCCCCGGCCGTTCCGCCCTGCTCCTGGCCGCCGAGGCGGGCGCCGAGGTGACCGCCGTCGACCTCCACGAACCGTTCCTCGCGGAGCTGCGGCGGTCCGCCGCGGACCGCGGTCTCGACGGCTCGATCCACACCCTCCGCGCCGACATGGGCGCGCTGCCGTTCCCGGACGGCTCCTTCGACCTGGTCTGGGCCGAGAGCTCGGTCTTCGTCCTCGGCTTCGACCGGGCCCTCGCCGAGTGGCGCAGGCTGCTCGCGCCCGGAGGCACCCTGGTGCTCACCGAGTGCGTCTGGACCACCGGGGAGCCGGGCCCCGTGGCCCGCGCCTTCTGGGAGGAGCACTACCCGCTCCGTACCGTCACCGGGAACGCGGCGGCCGCGGTCGCGGCCGGCTACCACGTCCTGGGCACCTTCACCCAGCCCGGGAGCGACTGGGACGAGTACTACGGTCCGCTCGCCGCCCGCGCCGACGCGGCGGACACCACCCGGCCCGGCATGGCCGGGGCGGTGGCCGGCGCCCGCGCCGAGATCGCCCTGCGGCGCGAGCACGGTGCCGACTACGGGTACGCCGGATTCGTCCTGCGGCCCGCCGACCCGCGCCGGATCACCCGGCCCGAGACCGCCGAGGACGCGCCGGTGATCCGGTCGCTGGTGGCGGCCGCCTTCGGATCGGAGGCGGAGGCGGACCTCGTCGACGCGCTCCGGCGCGACCCCGACGCCTGGCTCCCCGGCCTGTCCTACGTGGCCGAGGCACCCGACGGCTCGGTCGTGGCGCACGCCCTGATCACCCGCTGCCGGGTGGGCGGCGCCCCCGCGGCGGCGCTCGCCCCGGTCGCGGTGGCCCCCGCGCACCAGCGGTCGGGGGCCGGACAGGCCGTCGTCCGCGCGGTGCTCGACGCCGCGCGGCTGCGGGGCGAGCCGCTGGTGCTCGTCCTGGGCGATCCGGAGTACTACCGGAGGTTCGGGTTCGCACGTGCGTCTGAGCATGGAATCAAGCCAGGTTTCGAGGTGCCGGACGAGGCGATGATGGCCCTCGTCCTGGACGACTCCGCGCCCGTTCCGTCCGGCACGATCGTCTATCCGGGGGCTTTCGGGGTGTAGCCGCCCCGCGCCGCCCTTCCGCTCCCGCCGCGCCGGTGGTACTCCGGTGCGGCGGGAGCGGCCACGTCCGGCCGCCGAAGTACGGACAAGCCGCTTTTGTACGGCAGACTGAGGTGGCCCCACCGGGGCGAGGACCGAAGCGAAGGATGGGTATGCCGACCACACCAGCCACCGCGGCTCAGATCTCGCCCGAGATCACGTCGAACGGTGTCCAGCCGTCCGGAGCCCCGGCGCCGATCATGCTCGAACTGGTCGACGAGGACGGGACGACCATCGGCACGGCCGAGAAGCTCGCCGCCCACCAGGCGCCCGGCCAGCTGCACCGCGCCTTCTCCGTCTTCCTCTTCGACGAGTCGGGCCGCATGCTGCTCCAGCGCCGCGCGCTCGGCAAGTACCACTCCCCCGGCGTCTGGTCGAACACCTGCTGCGGCCACCCCTACCCGGGCGAGGCGCCGTTCGCCGCAGCGGCCCGCCGGACCTTCGAGGAGCTCGGCGTCTCGCCCACGCTGCTCGCGGAGGCGGGCACCGTCCGCTACAACCACCCGGACCCGGCCTCGGGCCTGGTCGAGCAGGAGTTCAACCACCTCTTCGTCGGCCTGGTGCAGGCCGAGCCCCGGCCGGACCCGGAGGAGATCGAGGACACCGCCTTCGTGACCGCCGCCGAACTGGCCGAGCGTCACGCCGCCGCGCCGTTCTCCGCCTGGTTCATGACGGTGCTCGACGCGGCGCGTCCGGCCGTCAGGGAGCTGACGGGTCCGTCCGGGGGCTGGTGACCATCGGCGCGTGGATCGCCGCTCCCGGCCCCGGTGCCATCGGGGCCAGGGGCAGCGCCGCCCAGATGATCTTGCCGCCGCTCGCGGTGTGCTCGACGTCGCAGGCGCCGCCGGCCTCCTGGGCGATCTCGCGGACCAGCAGCAGTCCGCGCCCGCCCGTCTGCCCGTAGTCCGCCTCGAGCGCCTTGGGGCGGTACGGGTGGTTGTCCTCGACGGACACCCTGATCCACTCGGGGCCGATGGCCACCTCCACCGCTATCTCCGGGGAGAGCAGCGCCGCGTGCCGCACGGCGTTGGTGACCAGCTCGGAGACGATCAGGAGCAGGCCGTCCATGATCTCCTCATGGAGCGGAACGTCCTGGCGGACCAGCAGGTCGCGTACGGCGTGCCGGGCCTGCGGGACGGAGACGTCGACCGCGGCAGCGGTGAAGCGCCAGACTCCTTCGTAGGACGGTTGCCGGGCGGGGCCACCCCCGTGGTTCTCCACGGTCCGGTTCCCACCCTCGTGCTCGATTCTCGCCACGGATCGAGTCTTGGCAATGCGCGTGGGCAGACCGACCTACTGACCAGAAGTCGACACTTATCGGCCACCTTCTGATCGGGTGAGTATGCCCATGTCAGTTGTTCGACTGATCGGGCGCGCTTTCTGACGCCTCCGGGGGCGCCACGGAGTCCGAGGCCGGGGCGCCCTGGGCCGGGGCGGCCGGGGCCGGGGGCGTCACAGCGGCCGGGGCCGGGGCGGCCGGGGTCACCATACTGACGATCCTTCGGCCGCCCACCCCGATCGCGATCAGGCCGAGGCCGTCGAAGAGCAGCGCGAGCGAGAAGAACACCCCGAGGACGTACCGACTGCTCTGCGGCCAGTCGAACAGGACCAGCAGACCGAGGAGCAGGCCGAAGGCCCCCTGCAGGAGCGTCCAGCCGAACTGCGGACCGCGCACCACCACGCTGCCGACCAGCCGGAAGAGACCACCGGTCAGGAAGAGCAGGGCGGCGAACATCGTCAGCGCCTCCGCCGAGCCCTCCGGGTGACGGATCACCACGACGCCCGCGGCGATGTTCAGGGCGGCCACGACCGCGGCGAGCCAGAAGTAGCTGGTGCCCCGCGACTGGATCGCCTGGAGCAGCCCCACGACACCGCCGATCAGCAGCAGCCAGCCGAAGAGCAGCATCGAGGTCAGGGTGGCGAGGCCCGTGTAGACCAGGCCGACGACACCGCCGACGACGAGCAGGATGCCCAGCGCGGCGAGCCAGCTGAAGCTGCGGTTGAGCCGTTTCCCCTCGCGTGCCATCTCCCGGAGGGGGTCCGGGTCCTCGTGCGTCGCGCGGGCGTCCTTGGCCATGCCGTGCCTCCTCGGAGCGACCCCTTCTTGATCGTACGTTCGGGTGCGGCGGATAGCATCCGGCCCATGGAGCCGCAGCTGAGGGACACCGTCGCGGACGGGATCGCCACCGTCGTCATCGCCAACCCGGCCAAGCGCAACGCGATGAGCGCCGGCATGTGGCGGGCGCTGCCCGGCGTGCTGGACCGGCTCGCCGCCGATCCCTCGGTGCGGGTCCTGGTGCTGACGGGCGAGGGCGACACCTTCTGCGCCGGCGCCGACATCTCGGCGCTCCGGGAGCCCGGCGACGAGCAGCAGACGCTCGCGGTTCGGGCCGAGGAGGCGCTCGCGGCCTTCCCCCGGCCCACCCTGGCCGCCGTGCGGGGCTTCTGCGTCGGGGGCGGCAGCCAGCTGGCCGCCGCGTGCGACCTGCGGTTCGCCGAGGAGGGCGCCCGCTTCGGGATCACCCCGTCGAAGCTCGGCATCGTCTACCCGTCCTCCTCGACCCGCAGGCTCGCCGCCCTGGTGGGGCCCTCGGCCGCCAAGTACCTGCTGTTCTCGGGTGAGCTGATCGACGCCGGGCGGGCGCTGCGGACCGGGTTCGTGGACGAGCTGCACCCGGTGGGCGAGCTGGACAAGCGGGTCGCCGAGTTCGCCCGGGTGCTGGCCTCGCGCTCGCTGCTGACCCAGGCGGCGGCCAAGGAGTTCGCCGACGGACGTCTGGACCGGGACGCCCACTGGGCGGAGCAGGCGCGCGGCAGCGGCGACACCGCTGAGGGTGTCGCCGCCTTCCTGGAACGCCGGGCGCCCCGTTTCACCTACGGGAGCTGACCCCGGGGACGGCCCGGCCGGCTCGGGGGCCGGCCTACCGGTCGAGGGTCTCCGCCTTCTCGCCCCGCCAGCGCGCCACGACCGCGGCCGGCGCCTTCTCCGGCGAACCCGCGTCGTAGGGCGGCTGCGGGTCGTACTCGGTGAGCAGCTGGATCGTCTGGGCCACCTCGTCCCCGGCGATCCGGCCGAGCAGGTGCAGCGCCATGTCGATGCCGGAGGAGACGCCGGCGGCGGTGACGTACTTGCCGTCGAAGACGACCCGCTCGCCGGTGGGTTCGACGCCCAGCGCCCTGAGCTCCTCGTACGCGAGCCAGTGGGTCGTGGCGCGGCGGCCGGAGAGGACCCCGGCGGCGGCCAGGATCAGGGAGCCGGTGCAGACCGAGGTGGTCCAGGTGCTGGTCTCGTCGGCGGTACGGAGCCAGGCCCGGATCTCCGGGTCGTTCATCGCCTCCCGGGAGTCGGGCCCGCCCGGGACCAGGACGATGTCGGGGCTCGGGACCTCGGCGAGGCTCCTGTCGGCGACGAGGGCGAGGCTGCCCTGGTCGTTGCGGACGGGCCCGGTCTCCTTGGCCACGAAGACGGTCTCGGCCCCGGGGAGGCGGGCGAGGAGTTCGTACGGGCCGACGGCGTCGAGCGTGGTGAAGCCCTGGTAGAGCAGGACGGCGATCTGCACGGTGGTCCCTTTCAGCTGACGGGTGCGTGGAAGCGGCGGCGGTAGTCGGCGGGTGCGGTGCCCAGGGCCCTGGTGAAGGCGCGGCGCATCGCCTCGGGGGTGCCGTAGCCCGAGGCGCGGGCGACCTCCTCGACCCCGCGCGAGGTCTCCTCCAGGAGGCGGCGGGCGTGTTCGAGCCGTACGCGGTCGACGTAGCGGCCGGGGGTCGCGCCGGTCTCCGCGTGGAAGGCGCGGGCGAAGTGGCGGGGCGAGAGCCGGGCGCGGGCGGCCAGCGCCTCGACGGAGAGGTCCCCCTCGGGGTGCTCGGTGATCCATGCCTGGAGGTCGCGCAGCGGCTCCCGGCGGGCGGTCTGGGCGGCCAGCTGGGCGCTGAACTGGGCCTGGTTGCCCGGGCGGCGCAGAAAGACGACCAGGTGGCGGGCGACGCCGAGGGCCACGTCCCGGCCGAGGTCCTCCTCGACGAGGGCGAGCGCCAGGTCGATGCCGGCGGTCACCCCCGCGGAGGTGGCGAGGCGCCCGTCCCGGACGAAGATGGGGTCGGGGTCCACCTCGACCTCGGGGTAGTGGCGGGCGAGGTGGTCGCAGGCGATCCAGTGGGTCGTCGCCCGGTGTCCGTCGAGGAGCCCGGCCTCGGCGAGGAGCAGCGCCCCCGTGCAGACGGAGACCAGGCGTCCGGCGCCGGGGGCGTGGACGCGCAGCCACTCGATCAGGGCCGGGTCGGGTGCGCGGGTGCCCTCGCCGCCGGGGACGACGAGGGTGTGCGGGGCTCCGTCGGCGACCGCCGCGTCGAGGGTGGTGTCGGGGAGCAGACGCAGTCCGCTGTGCGTACGGACCGGGCCGCCGTCCAACGAGGCGGTGCGGATCGGGTACGCGTCCGGGTCGCCGGCGGCCCGGGCGGCACCGGCGAACACCTCGACGGGGCCGGTGACGTCGAGGCTCTGGACGCCGTCGAAGAGGACGACGAGTACGGGTCGCTGCGTCATGGCTCCATCCTGGGAGGGGGCCATGACGGCCGCAATGACGCCGACCCCACCTTTTCTGCCATGGTGGGGGCCCAGGCCGGAGGAGAACCGACTGTTCCCGTCGTACCGACCAGTCGGTAACCTTCGGGGCATGACGACTGCTCTGCCGCCGCGCGCGGGACGCCGCTGCCACAACGCCCTCAACCCGCTGCACTCCACGCTCTACTTCTCGCCCGACCTCGACCGCGAGTTCGGCGCCCTCGGATTCACCGACCAGAGCGCGATGCGGCTCGCCGCGCGCAGCGCCGCGCTCGGCGCGGTGGGCGCCGGCACCGTCGCCGCGACCTTCTACAACTACAACCACGAGCTGCTCGCCCGGCACCTCCCGGCCGTCTGGGAGACCGCCTCCCCCGCCCAGGTCCTGGACGCGCGGCTGCGCACCGCGGACGCGACCCTGCGCAGGCTGCTCGGCGAGGACACCGTCTCCTCCCCCGAGATGGCCGAGGCCGCGCGGCTCGCCCTGCGGGCCGCCGAGGCCTGCACCCGGCACGCCCGGCCCCTCTACTCGGCCAACGCCGACCTGCCGGTCCCCGAGGAGCCCCACCTCGCGTACTGGCACGCCGCCACCCTGCTGCGGGAGCACCGGGGCGACGGGCACCTCGCCGCCCTGCTCTCCGCCGGGCTCGACCCCGTCGAGGCCCTCGCCTCCCACACCGCCACCGGCAAGGGCATGGCCCCCCGCTGGGTCCTCGGCTCCCGCGGCTGGCGGCGCGCCGACTGGGAGGCGGCGGTGGAGCGGCTGCGCGGGCGCGGGCTGCTCGGCGCCGACGGCGAGCTGACCGAGGCGGGCACGGCCCTGCGCGCCGAGCTCGAGGAGCACACCGACCGCCTGGACTCGGCCCCCTACGAACACCTCGGAGCGGCCGGCGTCGAGCGGCTCACCGAGCTGGGACGCGGCTTCCTCATCACGGCGGCAGGCGCGGGCGCCTTCCCGGCGGACCTCGTCGGCAAGGGGTGAGCGGGGGCGCGCGGGAGGCCGCGGGACGCGCGCGGGACGGGTCGGTTGCCGCGTACGGGTGACCGACCCGGCACAATGCACTCGCAAGCTTGAGGCACGAGAAGGCGAGTCGGGACACCGTGACGACGTCCATCGAAGCAAGGATCGCCGAGGAACTCGGCGTACGCGAGCGACAGGTGAAGGCAGCCGTCGAGCTGCTCGACGGCGGTTCGACCGTGCCGTTCATCGCGCGCTACCGCAAGGAAGCGACGGAGATGCTCGACGACGCGCAGCTCCGCACCCTGGAGGAGCGGCTGCGCTACCTGCGCGAGCTGGAGGACCGCCGGTCGGCGGTCCTCGACTCCGTACGCGAGCAGGGAAAGCTCACGGAGGAGCTCGAGGCCCGCATCCGGGCGGCCGACACCAAGGCGCGCCTGGAGGACATCTACCTGCCCTTCAAGCCGAAGCGCCGGACGAAGGCCCAGATCGCCCGTGAGGCCGGTCTCGCGCCGCTGGCGGAGGGGCTGCTCGCCGACCCGTCGGTGGAGCCGGCGGCCGCCGCCGCGGCCTTCGTGGCCGCGGACCGGGGCGTCGCGGACGCCGCCGCGGCCCTGGAGGGCGCGCGGGCGATCCTCGCCGAGACGTTCTCCGAGGACGCCGACCTCATCGGCGAGCTGCGCGAGCGCATGTGGGGACGCGGCCGCCTCGTGGCGAAGGTGCGGGACGGGCAGGAGGAGGCGGGAGCGAAGTTCGCCGACTACTTCGACTTCACCGAGCCCTTCACGGCCCTGCCCTCGCACCGGGTGCTCGCCCTGCTGCGCGGCGAGAAGGAGGACGTGCTCAGCCTGGACCTGGAGCCGGAGGAGCCCTCCGAGACCCCCGGCCCCTCCTCGTACGAGGGGGTCGTCGCGGGCCGCTTCGGCGTCGCGGACCGGGGGCGCCCCGGTGACAAGTGGCTCCAGGACACCGTCCGCTGGGCCTGGCGGACCCGCATCCTGGTCCACCTCGGGATCGACCTGCGGCTGCGGCTGCGGACGGCCGCCGAGGACGAGGCGGTCCGGGTGTTCGCGGCGAACCTGCGCGATCTGCTGCTCGCCGCGCCGGCCGGCACCCGGGCGACGCTCGGCCTCGACCCCGGTTTCCGTACCGGCGTCAAGGTCGCCGTGGTCGACGCGACCGGCAAGGTCGTGGCCACCGACACGATCTACCCGCACGTCCCCGCCAACAAGTGGGACCAGGCGCTGGAGAAGCTGGCGCGGCTCGCGAAGGAGCACGCGGTCGAGCTGGTCGCGATCGGCAACGGCACGGCCTCCCGCGAGACCGACAGGCTGGCTGCCGAACTGCTCGACAGGCACCCCGAGCTGAAGCTGACCAAGGTGATGGTCTCGGAGGCGGGCGCCTCGGTCTACTCGGCCTCCGCGTTCGCCTCGCAGGAACTCCCCGGCCTCGACGTGTCGTTGCGGGGCGCCGTCTCCATCGCCCGCCGGCTCCAGGACCCGCTCGCGGAGCTGGTGAAGATCGACCCGAAGTCCATCGGCGTCGGCCAGTACCAGCACGACCTGGCCGAGGTGAAGCTCTCGCGCTCCCTCGACGCGGTCGTCGAGGACTGTGTGAACGGTGTCGGCGTGGACGTCAACACCGCCTCCACGCCGCTGCTCTCGCGCGTCTCGGGCATCAGCTCCGGTCTCGCCGAGAACATCGTCGCGCACCGGGACGCCAACGGCCCCTTCCGCTCCCGCCGGGCACTCAAGGACGTGGCCAGGCTCGGCCCGAAGGCGTACGAGCAGTGCGCGGGCTTCCTCCGCATCCGGGACGGCGACGACCCGCTCGACTCCTCCTCGGTGCACCCGGAGGCGTACCCGGTGGTGCGCCGGATGGTGAAGAAGACGGGCGGCCAGGTCGCCGCGCTCATCGGCGACACGGGCACGCTGCGCTCGCTGCGGGCGGACGACTTCGTCGACGAGACCTTCGGGCTCCCGACGGTGACGGACATCCTGCGCGAGCTGGAGAAGCCGGGCCGCGACCCGCGTCCGGCGTTCAGGACCGCCACCTTCAAGGAGGGCGTCGAGAAGATCGGCGACCTGGTGTCCGGGATGGTCCTGGAGGGGGTCGTCACCAACGTGGCCGCGTTCGGCGCGTTCGTGGACGTCGGTGTGCACCAGGACGGCCTCGTCCACGTGTCGGCGATGTCGAAGACCTTCGTCAAGGACCCGCGCGACGTGGTGAAGCCCGGCGACGTGGTCAAGGTGAAGGTCCTGGACGTGGACGTCCCGCGCAAGCGGATCTCGCTGACGCTGCGCCTGGACGACCAGGCCGGCGCGGACGACCAGGACGGCGCGCCGAAGCGCGAGCGGGGCGAGCGCTCCGGGCGGCCTCCGCAGCAGCGTCAGGGCGGTGGCGGACGCGGCGAGCGCGGCGGCCGGGGCGGTCAGCCCGAGCGGAGCGGCCAGGGGAACCGGGGCGGCCAGGGCGGCGACCGGGCGGCCCGGGGCGGCCAGTCCGACCGGGGTGGCAAGGCGGGCGGCTCGGGCGCGCCCGCCCCCGCGAACAGCGCGATGGCCGACGCCCTGCGCAAGGCCGGGCTGCTCGGTGAGGGCGGCGGCAAGCGCCGCTAGGGACGCGTACGCGCGGACGTGAGGAGGCCACGGCCGATGGGCCGTGGCCTCCTCGCGTGCGTCCGGTGCTACGGCAGGAAGCGCAGGGCCCAGTCGGCGCGGTGGGCGACGGAGAGGTCGTCGTCCTCCGTGAGGGGCTGGAGCAGCCCGCGGGCCGTCCGCGGGTCCGCCTGGACCAGGTCGACGATCTCGGTCGCCAGTCCGTCCTGGTCGTCGCCGAGGTCGACGGCCGAGGCCCGCACCAGGACCGGGAGGGTCCCGGTGCCGCCGACGCCCGCGACGACACCGCCGAGCAGCTCGCGGGCGTACGCGTTGCGCTCGGCGATCGCCCGGTCGAGCTCGGCCGTCAGGCGCGGCAGCAGCGCCCGGTCGCCGGTCGCCGCGATCTCGTCGGCGAGGTCGATGGTCGCGTCGACGTCCGCGTCGAGGTCGTCCAGCATCTCGATGAGCCGGGTGATGCCGTCGTCGGTCATGGTGCCTCCTGGAATGCGCCGTCCACGAGAACGGGGACGGTCGTCGAGCTGTCGGTCTCGGCGGCCACGGCCACGTCCTGCGGAAAGCCGTACGCGTACAGTTCACGGCCCGAGTCGCAGCCGTGCAAGGCGGCGACCGGGTCCTCCGTCGCCGACCACAGCGTGGCCGCCGCGGTCGCCTCGGGGGTCAGGGTGGGCCGGCCCGCGGCGCGCAGTCCGGCGAGGACGGCGCCCGCGCCGAGCAGGTCCTCCAGGGCCGGGCGCAGCGAACCGTCGGGCCACCGCTCGCCGGCGGCGATCACGGCGAGGGGGCGGTCCGCCGTGCCGTACCCCCGGTCGGTGAGCCAGCGGGCGACGGCCGAGTGGTTGCGCAGGGAGGCGGCGACGACGGTCGCGTCACCGGCCTCCGCCGCGATCGTGGAGCCGTTCGGCGAGGGCATCCGCAGGGTGACCGTCATGGTGAGCCCGCCGCCGGGGGTGTCCTCGGCCGTCAGCGTGCCGCCCATCGACTCCAGGAACCCCCGCGCCACCG
>NZ_JBEOXR010000037.1:0-80690 GCF_040296665.1 Streptomyces sp. NPDC002057 | reverse complement strand
CCCGGCCGGGGTGGCCGGCCGGGCGGACGCGGGTTCCTGCGTCCTACGGGTTGGAACCGACGATCGTCGGGATGGTGGTGGTGCCCGTCTTCTTGACGAGGTACGCACCGGTGAAGAGCGGCTTGGCGCCGACCGGGACGGCCGAGCCGCAGTTGCTGGAGGAGACGACGGTGAGCTCACCGGAGGTGCTCGCGACGGCCAGCTTGCCTGTCGAGTTGGTGTACGTGCCGGAGGCCTTGCCCGTCACGCGGAAGACGCAGGCGCCGACCGTCACCGTGGCGTCGACGTTGCCGACGTAGCCCTTGGTGACACCGGTTCCGGCGGTGTAGTCCTGCGCCACGACGGTCCAGGGGGTGGCCGCGACCGTGGTCACGTTGCCGAGGACGCTGGTGCAGGGCGCGCCGCTGGCGCCGAAGGCGATGGAGCTGATGGAGGCCACGGTCGCCGGGTTGCCGGTGGCGCTCGCCATCGAGCCCGCGGCGTTCGACTTCGTACACGTCATGGCGATGCCGTTGACGCTCAGGACGACGTTGCCGGTGTTGGTCGCGGTGAAGCTGGACGGCGTCGGGTTGACGGTCCAGACCGTGGAGGGCACCGCCGAGGCGGGGGCCGCCGCGAGGGCGAACGCGGCGGAGGCGGCTCCGGCGACGACGGCGAGGTTTCTGAGGGACTTCTTCATGGCTCTGGGACTCTCCTTGGGGATTGACCGGCAGAGGGTTGGCCGCGGTGGGGGTGGAGCGGCCGGCGGCTCGGTATTCCTCGGCCGCGAAACCTGACGTTACTTGCGGGAAACTTAGCTGAACAATGGCGCAGTCCATGATTCTTTGAAGAGCTTGAAATGCCTGTCAGGCCGGTGAGCGATGGCGTGAATCCACTTGGTTCCAGGGTGCGCAATGTCGACAATTATGATCGATCGCTCATTTCCGGGTGGCCGCCCGGTATTCGGCGCCCCGGCCGGCCCGGCGGCCGCCCATCGCTCTCTCCGGTGACAAGTCGCGACGAGGAACTGTCTCCCGTCTGACAAGTATTCCGCTCTCCGATCCCGTCTCGGGAAAACTCGGAATCCGGTATTGCCGAAAAAGGTTACTCGGCCGTAGCGTTCCCGGGGCAGCGCCGAGTCGCAGGTCGGCGCGGCTCTGTGGGCCCGCTCTGTCTCGGCGGAGACAAAAGCCTTCCCGGCTTTGTCTCCACGGTGACAAACGAGCGAGCGGATCAAGGATTCTGCGCCACACCTATTGTCCGAGTGATCCGCAACGACTTACCGTGCGCCCGCGGCGCACATCCGACGCACGCTTGCTGGAGGTGGGATGGGAATCGAAGTAGTCGTTGAGGGTCTGACCATGTCCTTTGGCAAGCAGAACATCTGGCAGGACGTGACCCTTACCTTGCCGGCCGGAGAGGTGAGCGTGATGCTCGGCCCTTCCGGAACGGGGAAGACGGTCTTCCTGAAATCGCTCATCGGGCTGCTCAAACCGCAGCAGGGCCGGGTCCTCATCAACGGGGTCGACATGGTCAGCAGCCCCGAACGCGACATCTACGAGACCCGGAAGCTCTTCGGCCTCATGTTCCAGGACGGCGCCCTCTTCGGCTCCATGACCCTCTTCGACAACATCGCCTTCCCGCTGCGCGAGCACACCCGCAAGCGGGAGTCCGAGATCCGGCGCGTCGTCATGGAGCGGATCGAACTGGTCGGCCTCCTCGGCGCGGAGGGCAAGCTCCCCGGCGAGATCAGCGGCGGCATGCGCAAGCGCGCCGGACTGGCCCGCGCGCTCGTCCTCGACCCGCAGATCGTCCTCTGCGACGAACCGGACTCCGGGCTCGACCCCGTCCGCACCGCCTACCTCTCCCAACTGCTGATCGACCTCAACGCGCGGATCGACGCCACGATGCTGATCGTCACCCACAACCTCGACATCGCGGCCACCGTCCCCGACAACATGGGGATGTTCTTCCGGCGCAACCTCGTCACCTTCGGCCCCCGCGAGGTCCTCCTCACCAGCGACGAACCGGTCGTGACCCAGTTCCTCGCCGGCCGCCGCGAAGGCCCCATCGGCATGTCCGAGGAGAAGGACGCCGCCCTGCTCGCCGCCGAGTTGGTCGATCCCGCCAACCAGCGGGCGGGCGGTCCCCCCGGCATCGTCCCGCAGCTGGAACCGTCGCCCGGCCTGCCGCCGCGCGCCGCCGTCGCCCGCCGCCGCGAGCGCGTCCTCGGCATGCTCGACCAGCTGCCGCCGGCCGCCCGCGCCGCCATCCGCGACACCTACGCGAGGACGGCCACCGCGCCCACCCTGTCGATGCCGGCCACCGGGAGCGGCTCGTGATCACCGGCGCGCTGCGGCAGACCGGCCGGCTCTTCGCCCTCGCCGCCGAGGTGAGCCGGGCCGTCTTCCGACGGCCCTTCCAGTTCCGGGAGTTCGTCGAGCAGTTCTGGTTCGTCGCCAGCGTCACCATCCTGCCGGCCGCGCTCGTCTCCATCCCGTTCGGCGCCGTGATCGCGCTCCAGGTCGGCTCGCTCACCCAGCAGTTGGGCGCCCAGTCGTTCACCGGCGGCGCCAGCGTCCTCGCCGTCATCCAGCAGGCCAGCCCGCTCATCGTCGCCCTCCTGATCGCCGGCGCCGGCGGATCCGCCATCTGCGCCGACCTCGGCTCCCGCAAGATCCGCGAGGAGCTCGACGCGATGGAGGTCATGGGCGTCTCGCCCGTACAGCGGCTGGTCGTCCCGCGCGTCCTCGCCACCATGGCGGTCGCCGTGCTCCTCAACGGGATGGTCTCCGTCGTCGGCACCCTCGGCGGCTACTTCTTCAACATCGTCCTCCAGGGCGGCACTCCCGGCGCCTACCTCTCCAGCTTCTCCGCCCTCGCGCAACTGCCCGACCTGTACATCAGCGAAGTGAAGGCCCTGATCTTCGGCTTCATCGCGGGCATCGTCGCCGCCTACCGGGGGCTCAACCCCCGCGGCGGCCCCAAGGGGGTCGGCGACGCCGTCAACCAGTCCGTCGTCATCACCTTCATGCTGCTGTTCTTCGTGAACATGGTGCTGACGGGCATCTACCTGCAGATCGTCCCGCCGAAGGGAGGCTGAGAGCGATGGCCTCCCCGTTCGTCTGGCTCGACCGGTCCGGTGACCAACTCCTCTTCTACGTCCGGGCCCTGCTCTGGATCCCCCGGACGCTGCGCCGCTACCTCAAGGAGGTCCAGCGGCTGCTCGCCGAGGTCGCCTTCGGCTCTGGAGGCCTCGGCGTCATCGGCGGCACCATCGGCGTCATGATCGCGATGACGCTCTTCACCGGCACCGTCGTCGGCCTCCAGGGCTACGCGGCCCTCGAACAGATCGGCACCGCCGCGTTCACCGGCTTCGTCTCCGCCTACTTCAACACCCGGGAGATCGCCCCCCTCGTCGCCGGACTCGCCCTCTCCGCCACCGTCGGCGCCGGATTCACCGCCCAACTCGGCGCCATGCGCATCAACGAGGAGGTCGACGCCCTCGAAGGCATGGGCATCCGCTCCATGCCGTACCTGGTCACCACCCGCATCATCGCGGGCGTCGTCGCCATCGTCCCGCTGTACGCGATCGGCCTGCTCTCCTCCTACCTGGCCTCCCGCTACGTGACGGTCCTCTTCAACGGCCAGTCCCAGGGCACGTACGACCACTACTTCAACCTCTTCCTGTCCCCGACGGACGTCCTCCTCTCGGTGCTCAAAGTGCTGATCTTCAGCGTGATGGTGATCATCGCCCACTGCTACTACGGCTTCCGCGCCTCCGGCGGCCCCGCCGGCGTCGGCATCGCCGTCGGCCGCTCCGTGCGCAACGCCATCGTGCTGATCAGCGTCACCGACTTCTTCCTGTCGCTGGCCCTCTGGGGCGCGACCACGACCGTGAAGGTGGCGGGGTGAGATGAGCGACTCACGTGCCGAGACCCTCCGCCGCCGGTTCGCCGGCGTCGTCTTCCTGCTGGTGCCCGCCCTGCTCGCCTGGCTGGCGGTCGCCGTCTACGACAAACGCTTCACCGACTCCGACCCGATCGTCGTCGAGACCGGCAACGTCGGCAACGAGATGCACCTCGGCGCCGAGGTGAAACTCCGCGGCGTCGTCATCGGCGAGGTCCGCGCCATCGACGCCGTCGACGGCGGAGCCCGGCTCACCCTCGCCATGCGGCCCGGAACCCTGAGACACGTACCCTCCGACGTCCGCGCGCAGATGCTCCCCACGACGCTCTTCGGCGAACGGTTCGTGGCCCTCGTCCCGCCCGGCAACCCCTCGGCGCGACCGCTGGGCCCCGGAGCCGTCATCCCTGAGGACCGCTCCAGCAACGCCGTCGAACTCCAGCAGGTCCTGGACAACGTCCTGCCCCTGCTCACCGCGGTCCAGCCGCAGAAACTCTCGGCGACCCTGTCGGCCGTCTCCAGGGCCCTGGAGGGACGCGGCGACAAGCTCGGCGACACCCTCGCCCAACTCGACGCCCACCTGAGCGAGTTCAATCCCCAGCTGCCCGCCCTCACCCGCGACCTGAAAGAACTCGTGAAGGTCAGCCACCTCTACGCCGACGCCGCCCCGGACATCGTCACGGCGCTCACCGATTTCACCACCACCAGCGGCACCCTCGCCGAGAAGGAGGGCGAGCTCGCCGGCACCCTCGGCGTCACCACCCGGACCGCCCAGGACCTGACCGCCTTCCTGCGCCAGAACAAGAACAACATCATCCGGCTCAGCGCCGCCGGCAGGCCCACCCTGGAACTGCTCGCCGAGTACTCCCCGTCCTTCCCCTGCACCCTGCGCACCCTCGCCCAGTTCGTGCCGGCCATGGACAAGGCGCTCGGCAAGGGCACCAACCAGCCCGGACTGCACGTCGACGTCACCACCGTCCCCTCGCGCGGCGCGTACGTCCCCGGCCGGGACACCCCCTCGTACGGCTCCGGCGGCGGCCCCCGCTGCCACCCGGTGCCCTACCTCGGCCTCCCGGCCGCACCCGCGGCCCGGGCGTCCGCCGCGGCCGACCAGAGCCTCGGCCCCGCCAACTCCCCGCAGGAGAACGACCTCGTCAACGAACTCCTCGCCCCCACGGCGCAGAAGCGGCCCGGCGACCTGCCGGACTGGAGCAGCCTGCTCGCCGGACCCGCGTTCCGCGGCGCGGAGGTGACCCTCCGATGACGACCCGACCCACCCACACGCGACGGCGCGGCCTGACCGGGACGCTCCTGAAGTCCCTCGCGTTCGTCCTGGTCACGGCCCTCGCCACCACCGTGCTCGGCTTCAGCATCGCCAACACCGGCGTCGGCTCCGCCACCCGCGCGTACAAGGCCCTGTTCACCGACGTCACCGGCCTCGTCGAGGGCGACTCCGTGCGCATCGCCGGCGTCCAGGTGGGCGAGGTGACCGACGTCCGCGTCGTCGACCGGCGCACCGCCCAGGTCACCTTCTCCGTCCGCGAGGACCGCACCCTGCCCCGGTCGGCGACCGCCGCCGTCAAGTACCTCAACATGGTCGGACAGCGGTACGTCTCCCTCGACCGGGGCAGCGGCGACCTGGCGGGCACCCTGGGGGAGGGGGAGACCATCCCGCTGGAGCGCACCACCCCCGCACTCGACCTGACGCTGCTGTTCAACGGGTTCAAGCCGCTGTTCGAGGGCCTCTCGCCCGCCGACGTCAACGACCTCGCCGGATCGCTCGTACAGGTCCTCCAGGGCGAGAGCGGAACCGTCGACAGCCTCGTCCGGCACATCGGCTCCCTCACGAAGACCGTGGCCGCCAAGGACCAGGTCATCGGCCAGGTCGTCACCCACCTCAACACCGTCCTGACGACCCTCAACAACCGCGAGGCGGCCTTCGGCGACCTCGTCGTCACCCTCCAGAAACTCGTCACCGGCTTCAACACCGACCGCAAGCCCCTCGGCGAGGCCGTCAAGGCCATGGGCGACCTCACCACGACCACCGCCGGCCTCTTCCACGACGGCCGCGCCCCCCTCAAGAAGGACATCCGCGAACTGGGCAGGCTCTCGGGCACCCTCGGCGACCACACGCCCCTCATCGAGCGGTTCCTCGCCCGTACCCCCGCCAAGATGACGGCCATCGCCCGCCTCTCCTCGTACGGATCGTGGTTCAACCTCTACCTCTGCGAGGCGCGCGTGAGCGGCGTGGGAACCTCCGACGGCTCCAAGCCGCCGACCGGCATCGCCGTGACCGAACCGAGGTGCCGCGGATGAGCCCGCGCGGCCGGATCAAGCCGGTCAAGGAACGCAACCCCGTCGTCGTCGCCGTCGTCGGACTGCTCGTCCTCGCCCTGGCCGCCGTCCTCGTCTACAACGTGGAGCGGCTCCCCCTCGTCGGCGACGGCACCGCCTACAGCGCCGACTTCTCCGAGGCCGCCGGACTCGACGCCGGCGACGAGGTGCGCATCGCCGGGGTCAAGGTCGGCAAGGTCACCGACGTCGCCCTCGACGGCGCCAAGGTCAAGGTGACGTTCGAGGTCGGCGACGCCTGGGTCGGCGACCGGTCGACCGCCGCCATCGCCGTCAAGACCCTCCTCGGCGAGAAGTACCTGGCGGTCGACCCGCTCGGCTCCGCGCGGCAGCACCCCGGGACCCGCATCCCGCAGTCCCGCACCACCTCCCCGTACGACGTGACCCAGGCCTTCCAGGACCTCAGCGGCACCGTCGACGCCATCGACACCGAGAAGCTCGCCGAGAGCTTCGAGACGATCTCCGACACCTTCAAGAACTCACCGCCGCACGTACGGAACGCCGCCACCGGCCTCTCCGAACTGTCCAGGTCCGTCTCCAAGCGCGACACCGAACTCGCCAGGCTCCTGGCGAACAGCAAGAAGTTCACCAAGACGCTGGAGACCAAGAAGTCCAGCTTCGAGACGCTCATCGAGGACGGCGGCTCCCTCCTGGGCGAGCTGCGCAAGCGCCGCGACGCCATCCGCGCCCTCCTCAAGGGCAGCCGGGAACTCGGCACCGAACTCAGCGGACTCGTCGGCGACAACGACCGGCAGCTCGGCCCCACCCTCAAGGCCCTCAGCCGCGTCACCGGCGTCCTGGAGAAGAACAGCGGCCAGCTCGACAAGACGCTCGCGCTCATCGGTCCGTACTACCGGCTCGTCGGCAACACCCTCGGCAGCGGCCGCTGGTTCGACAGCTACCTGTGCGGCGTGGTGCCCCGCACCTACCTGCCCGAAGCGTCGCAGCCCACGACCGGATGCCTGCCGCCGAAACAGAAGGCGACGGCCAAGGGGAGCGGTGAATGATGACCAAGCCCAGAAAACCCCTCGTCGCCGGGCTCACCCTCGTGCTGCTCGCCGCCTGCGGCGTCGTCGCCGTACGCGCCCTCGACCCCGGCGGCATCAGCGTCACCGCCTACTTCGACCGGGCCGTCGGCATCTACGCCGGATCCGACCTGCGCGTCCTCGGGGTACGCGTCGGCGAGGTGGAGTCCGTGGAGCCGCAGGGCACCCGCGTACGCGTCGGACTCCGCCTCGACGAGGGCGTCCGCGTCCCCGCGGACGCCCGGGCCCTCGTCGTCGCCCCGAGCATCGTGGCCGACCGGTACGTGCAGCTCAGCCCCGCCTACACCACAGGACCCACCCTCGGCGAAGGCGCCGCACTGCCCGCCTCCCGCAACCGCGTCCCCGTCGAGATCGACCAGCTCTACGCCTCGATCACCGACCTCAGCAGGGCCCTCGGACCGAACGGCGCCAACTCCGCGGGCGCCCTCTCCGAACTCCTCGACACCGGCGCCGCGAACCTCAAGGGCAACGGCGCCGCCATCGGCACCTCCATCGAACAGTTCGGCAAGGCCGCCAAGACCCTCGACGGCAGCGGCGACGACCTGTTCACCACCCTCCGCCAGCTCCAGACCTTCACCACCATGCTCAAGAACAAGGACGGAGACGTCCGCACCGCCCAGGAACGCCTGGACGAGGTCGTCGGCTACTTCGCCGAGAACAAGGAGGACCTCGCCGGAGCCCTCAAGGAACTCGGCAAGGCCCTCGCCCAGGTCAAGACCTTCATCAAGGACAACCGCGGCGAACTCAAGAAGAACGTCGACCGTCTCGTCCCCCTCACCCAGACCCTCGTCGACCAGCGCGCCTCCCTCGCCGAGGCCCTCGACGTCGCCCCGCTCGCCGCCGGCAACCTCGTCAACGCCTACAACAAGGACACCCGCACCCTCGACGGCCGTGCCAACCTCAACGAGATCAGCATGGGCGGACCCCTGCTCCCGCTGCCGGTGAGCGGCAGCGCCGCCACGAGCCCCGGAGAGGGGGAACGATGAGAGACGGCACCCCGCCCTCCCGCAAGGCGGCCGGAGCCGCCGCCGTCGGAGTCGTCGCCCTCGGCCTGGGCCTCGTCGTGATCCTCGGCGCGGTCCCCGCCGACCCCGTCCGGTTCGACGGCATCGAAGACCTGCCCCTGCCCGGCGGCGCCGACCTCGGCCCGCACCCGTACACGGTCACCGCCGAACTCGACGACGTCCTCAGCCTCGTGCCGCAGTCCGCGGTCAAGGTCAACGACGTCGCCGTCGGCCGCGTCACCGCCATCGAACTGAACCCCGGCACCTGGTCCGCCCGCGTCACCCTGAAGATCAACGGAGCCGTCCGGCTGCCCGCCGACGCCGGCGCCCGCCTCGAACAGTCCAGCCTCCTCGGCGAGAAGTACATCCAGCTCGTCGCCCCGCGCAAGGACGGCGGCGGACGGCTCACCGACGGCAGCGTCATCCCGCTCGCCCGCACCAGCCGCAACACGGAGGTCGAAGAGGTCTTCGGCGCGCTCTCCCTGCTGCTCAACGGCGGCGGCGTCAACCAGCTCAAGACCATCACCCGCGAACTCAACGCGGCCCTCGGCGGCCGCGAACCCGAGGTCCGCTCGATGCTGAGGCGCGTGAACACCCTGGTGACCACCCTCGACGCGCACCGCGGCGACATCACCCGCGCCCTCGACGGCGTCAACCGGCTCTCCGCCACCCTCGCCGGCCGCAAGAAGGACGTCGACACCGTCCTCACCGGCCTCTCGCCCGGCCTGAAGACGCTGGAGAACCAGCGGGGCTCCCTGCTCACCATGCTCCGCGCCCTGGACACCCTGTCCGGCGTCGCCGTCTCCACCATCGACGCCAGCAAGAAGGACATGGTCGCCGACCTCAAGGCCCTCGCGCCGACCCTCAAGGCCCTCGCGGACGCCGGCGCCGACCTGCCCGAATCGCTCCAGGTGCTGCTCACGTACCCCTTCACCGACGAGGTGATGCGCGGCATCAAGGGCGACTACCTCAACACCTACCTCCACCTCGCCGCCGCCCCGGGCACCGAGGTGATCCCGCCGCTCATCCCCGGGACCGAGGAGCCCACCCCCGCCCCGACGACACCGGCCCCGGCCGACCGCCGGCAACCGGCGAAGGGCACCTCCCAGAGCCCGCGGACGGCGCTGCCGCTGCCCCCGGCCACCGCACCGAAGGACGGAGGCGACAGCCGGTGATCACCCGTACCGTACGGCTGAAGAACATCGCGTTCCTCGTCATCGCCGTGCTCGTCCTCGGCTTCGTCGGCATCCGATACGCCGACCTCGGCCGCCATGTCGGCGTCGCCGACCACTACACCGTCCGGGTCCATCTCGCCCGCACGGGAGGGCTGTTCACCCACTCCGACGTCACCTACCGGGGCGTCTCCGTGGGACGCGTCGGAGACATCGGCCTCACCGCCGACGGAGTCGTGGCCGAACTGCGCATCAAGAAGTCCGCGCCCCGGATCCCCGCCGACGCGCGGGCCGTGGTCGCCGGCCTCTCCGCCGTCGGCGAGCAGTACATCGACCTGCGCCCCGAGAGCGACGACGGCCCCTTCCTCGCCGACGGCGCCCGCATCGAACAGAAGGACACCCAGGTCCCGGCACCCGTCACCGACGTGCTCGCCGGCATGAACGACCTCACCAACTCCGTACCACTGGAGTCCCTGCGCACGGTCGTCGACGAACTCGGCAAGGCCTTCGAAGGACACGGCGACGACCTCCAGGTCCTCCTCGACAACGGCAGCAGGTTCGTCCAGGCCGCCGACAGCTCGCTCCCCGCCACCACCCGGCTCATCCACGACGGGGAGGTCGTCCTGCGCACCCAGGCCGACGAGAGCCGCGCCATCCGCGGCTTCGCCACCGGAGCGCGCGACCTCGCCGCCACCCTCAAGGGCTCCGACGCCGACCTCCGCCGCCTCCTGGCCGTCACCCCCGACGCCGCCGGGCAGGTCAGCGGCCTCCTGCGCGACCTCGACCCGAGCCTGAGCGTCGTCCTCGCCAACCTCCTCACCACCGCCGAGGTCGCCGTCACCCGACAGCGCGGCACAGAGGAACTCCTGGTGAAGGTCCCGGCGGCCGTCTCGGCCGGAGCCACCGCCGTCGACGGAGGACGCGTGAACATGGGCATGGCCGTCACCTTCTTCAAGCCGCTGCCCTGCACCTCCGGGTACGGCGCGACCCGCTACCGCAACGGGCTCGACCTGGGGACCGCGCCCGCCCTCAACACCGGCGCCTCCTGCACCGGTTCCGCCGCCGCCGGGGTCAACGTCCGCGGCTCCGCCCAGGCCCCGAGGAGCGGCGGCGTGCCGGTCCCGGCCCGGCCCGGCTCCCTGCCCTCCGGCAGCGCCCGCACCACGACGGGCTCGCCGGTGTCCCTGCCCGGCGCGCTCGCCCTGCCCGGCCAGAGCGGCGGGCCGACGGACATGGCCGGTCTCCTCGGCCTCAACACCGGGAGCACCCGATGAGGCGGGCCAAGGCCCTCGGCGTCGGCGCCCTCGTCGCCGCCCTCGGCTTCTGCGGCACCGGCGCGTGGACCTACGCCCAGGCCCGTACCGACCAGGAACTCGCCTTCGGCCGTGAACGGGACACGGCGCTCGCCGCGGGCCGGCACGGCCTCACCGTCCTGAACACCCTCGACGCCTCGACCCGCGAGCGCGCCGAAGCGGGCATCCGGGCCTGGCGCGACGCCTCCGCCGGGCCGCTCCGCGCCGAACTGGGCTCCACCGCACCCGCGGTGGGGGCCTCGGCGCGGGCCACGGTCACCGAGGCCGCGCTCACCGCGCTCGACACCCGAGCCGGTACGGCGAAACTCATCGCGACCGTCCGCGTCGACGTCACCCCCCGTGGAGCCGCCGCCGCGACCACCGACCGCAAGCGCCTGGAGGCCGTCCTGAACCGCACCGGCGAGGACACGTGGAGGGTCGCCGCGCTCAGCGCGGTACCCGTCGTCGAGGCGCGGGAGAGCGGGGAGGGCGGGGACGAGTGACGGGACTCCTGCGCAGGGCGACCGGTCGCCGGCCCGGGGCCGACCCGGAGGAGACACCGGAGCCCGTCCGCGACGACCTGCCGGAGCCGGCCGGGGACGTGGCCGAGGAGCCGGCCGGTGACCTGTCCGGGAAGGCTGCCGGGGACGTGTCCGAGGGGACGGACGGGGCTCGGGGCACGTCCGGGGACGACGGCGCCGAGGCCGGTGCCGCGACCGGGGGCCGGGGCGGCACGAAGGCCACGGACGAGGACGGGACGGGGGACACCGGCGACGGCGGGGGCCGCGGCTCCGCCCGGTGGCGGAGGCTCGTCCTACCCGGGGCCGTCGCCCTCCTGCTCCTCGGCGGCGGCGCGTTCTTCTACGGCGCCCACGAGCTCCGGTCCACTCCCTCGGCCCGCAACCACGCGCTCACCGACACCGCGACCACCACCCGGGTCAGCGGCGACGTCGGCGAAGGCCTCGCCCGGATCTTCTCCTACGCGCCCAGCAGCGCGGACGCCGCCGAACGCTCCGCCAGGACCGTGCTGGCCGGACGCGCCGCCCGGCAGTACGAGGACCTGTTCGCCCAGGTCAGGGCGAGTCTGGCCGAGCAGCGCATCACCCTCGGCACCCAGGCCGTCCGGACCGGGGTGATCGAGCTGGACGGGAACGAGGCGCGCCTGCTGGTGTTCCTCGACCAGACCTCGCGGCGGGACGCGGGCGCCGCCACGTCCGCCGCGGCCCAGCTCACCGTCACCGCGACGTTCCAGGGCGACCGGTGGCTGATCGTCGACATCAAGGCCCGCTGACGATGAGCGGGAGACGGGAGCACCCCATGACACGCACGGTCCGCAGCCCGGCGGGCATCCGGCCGGCCCTGGCCGTGGCCCTCGTACTCACCCTCGTCGCGGGTGGTTTCGCGGCCTGGGCGGGCCGGGCCTGGTACGCCGCGGCCCACGACGACTCCGCCGCGTACGCCGTGCAGCGCGACCGGGCGCTCGCGGCGGGGGAGCAGGCCGTGCAGAACCTCAACACCCTCGACCACCGGCGGGTGGACCAGGGGCTCGACCTGTGGGAGACCTCCACGACCGGCGAGCTGAACAAGCAACTCGTCGACGGACGCACGGAGTTCACCAGCCAGGTGAGGACGGCGAAGACCGTGACGACGGCCCGGGTGCTCTCCGGCGCCGTCACGGAGCTCGACGACCGGGCGGGGCGGGCCCGGGTGCTCGTCGCCCTGCGCATCACGGTGACGACGCCCGACAGCAAGAGCACGGACAAGGACAGTCGCATGCTGGGCGAACTCACCCGCACCGACGGCCAGTGGAAGCTCAGTGGTCTGGGGCAGGCCCCCGTGGGCGGCACGGCGACCGGTTGACCGGGCCGTACAGCGAGAGCCGCCAGCACCCGAAAGGACACGCACGATGCCGACGCCCCGCCACCACCTCAACCGCCAGCGCCGCCGCCAGGCCCTCGCCGAGCAGCCGGTCTCCGGCACCGCCGTGTCCGAGGACCCCGACGCCCGGCCGTCCGGCGGCGCCAGGTCCCGTACGTCCACGGGTCTCCTGACCGAGCCCGCCCCCCGCACCCGGCAGCGGCCGGCGGTGAAGCCCGCGCGGGGACCGGCCGGAACGCCGGAGCGCGAGGCACCGGGTGAAGGCACCGGCCGCGCGGCGGACATCCGGGCCACCGGGGACGGGGCACGGCGGCGGCACGTCGTCCCCCTCGTGGTCCTGTGCGTTCTGACCCTGCTCCTCGGCGGCTTCGCCGGGTGGGCGTCCAGCCGCGCGGGAGAGCTGCGGGACGAGCCCGCGCGCGGAAACACGGCCCTGACCGATCTCGCCCGTACCAGCGAGATCAAGGGACAGACGGCCGCGGCCGTCGCCGCGCTCTTCTCGTACGACCACGCCGACCCGGCCCCCTTCGAACGGGCCGGGAAGACCCTCCTCACCGGCAAGGCCGTCGCTCAGCACCGGACGCTCCTCGGCGGGGTGCTCGCCCAGGCGGCCCGGCAGAAGACGGTGATCACCACGACGGTCACCGACAGCGCGGTCGAGCGGATCGACGGCGACCGGGCCCGGGTCCTGGTCTACGCCGACCAGAGCAGCGTGAGCACGGCCGGGACCGGCGGCAAGCAGAAGCCGAAGGCCCAGGACCAGGGCGTCTACGCGGGTGCCATGTTCGCCGTGGACGTCGTGCACCGCGACGGACGCTGGCTCGTCGAGAACATCGACACCTTCGGCCGCTGAGCCGCTGAGCCGCTGAGCCGCTGAGCCGCAGGGGCGCCGGTCGCCGGGACGCAGGGGCGCGGGGACAGGCCCCCGGCGGCTTGCCGCCGGCGGCCCCGCGCCTCGGCGGGCCGGCGGTCCGGCCGAGGGGGATCCGCGTCACCTCGTACGCCTGACCGATCCGCCGCCCCGCTCTCCGTCGGCCGATCACGAAGGGATGAATATGCCGCGATGACATCCCGGCGGCCGGGGCGAGGCGCCACGCTGCCGACGTGCGCAAACAAGGCAACACGGCCGTTCCCGCCCAGCGGAGCGCCGCACCGGGACCCGGAACCGACCGGGCCGTGGTTCCACCCGCACCCCGCGGCCCGGCCCGGCGGACCGGGCCCGTCGAGGCGCGTCTCCGCTACTGGTTCGACACCACGCTGACCCGGGGGACGCCCGCCCTCGTCGGCTGGCTCGCCCTCGCCTGCCTCGCGCTCGTCGTCCCCGTGAGCGCCCTGCTCGTCTGGACCGACCAGCGCGCCCCCGCCACCCTGAGTTCGAGGATCGCCGCGGTGTGGCGCAACACCGGACAGACCCTGCGCCTGGGCGGCGAGGTCGGCCCGCCGCTCCGTGTCGTCCTGTCGGTCCTGCTCGCCCTCATCGCGCTCTTCTACGTCTCCACCCTGGTCAGCCTCATCACCACCGGCATCACCGACAAGCTCCTCGCCCTCGACCGGGGGCACGCCCGCGTCCTGGAGAGCGGGCACACCGTCGTCCTCGGCTGGTCGGAGCAGATCCCGACCGTCGTCACCGAACTCGTCGCCGCCCACGCCCCTCGGCGCCGCGGCGTCATCACGGTGCTCGCCGACCGGGGGAAGGCCGACATGGACGAGGAGCTCCACGCCACCGTCGGCGCCACCGGACGCACCCGGCTCATCTGCCGCAGCGGCCGTCCCACCGACCCGGTCGCGCTCGCCCGGGTGAGCCCGACGACGGCGGAGTGCGTCCTCGTCCTCCCCAGGGACAGCCCCCACGACGACGCCGAGGTCGTCAAGACCCTGCTCTCCCTCTCGGCGGCCGTGGGCGAGGAGCATCCGGTGCGGGTCGTCGCCGCCGTCCGCGACGACCGCTACCTCAGCGCCGCCCGGCTGGCCGGCGGCCCCCTGTCCACCGTCCTGGACATGGACGACATCGCCGCGCGCCTGCTGGTCCAGTGCGTACGGCAACCCGGACTCTCCCTCGTGCACCAGGAGCTGCTGGACTTCGCCGGGCACGAGTTCCACACGCTCCGCGCACCCGGCCTGACCGGTCTGACCTTCCACGAGGCCAACGCCGTCAGCCCGGTGTCGAGCCTCGTCGGCATCGTCCGCGAGGACGGCACCGTCGTCCTCAACCCACCCGGTCGCACACCGATCCTGGACGGCGACAGCCTGGTCGTCGTCGCCGAGGACGCCGGCACGACCCACTGGGCGGCCACACCCGCCCCGTACGACCCCACGGCGATCCTGCCCGCCCCGCCCACGGCGTCCGCCCCGGCCGCCGGGACCGAACGCCTCCTCCTCCTGGGCTGGAACCGCAGGGCACCGCGGATCGTCGAGCACCTGTCCCGGCACACGCCCCCCGGCTCGGTCCTCGACGTGGTGGCCGAGCCGCGCACCGCGACGGTCTCCGGCATCCGGGCCGTCACCGAGGCCGTCGGCCACCGCCTGTCCGTACGCCATCACCCGGGCGACCCGACCCTGCGCGACACGACGGACGCCCTGGACCCCACCGGACACGACGCGGTGATCGTCCTCGGCCCCGACCCCCGGCCGGGACACGAGGACCCGGACGACCGGACCCTCGTGACCCTGCTCCACCTCCGGGCGCGGGAGCGGGAACAGGCAGGGGGGCGGCTCCGGTCGGCGGGCGGGCGCGTGCCCGTCGTCACGGAGATGACCGACGACCGCAACCGGCTGATCGCCCCCCTCGCCCCCGGGGCCGACTTCGTCGTCAGCGGCAGGCTGATCGGGCTGCTGATGACGCAGATCTCCCAGAACCCCCGGCTGACCGCGGTGTTCGAGGAACTCTTCGCCCCGGGCGGGGCCACCCTCCACCTCCGCCCGGTGGGCCGGTACATCACGACGGGCCGGGACGTCTCCTTCGCGACCGTCGTCGAGTCGGCCGCCCGCCGGGGGGAGTGCGCCCTCGGCTACCGCGCGCACGGCTCCCCCCACGACGTGAGCGTCAACCCTCCGAAGTCCCAGGTCCGGTCCTGGCATCCGGACGACCGGATCGTGGTCGTCGCGCCGGCGGAGTGACCGCCCGGCGGGCCACGATGGCAGGCGTACGCGGAATACCCGCACGCGCCGGGACGTTGAGACCCGACATCGGTGCGAAGGTCGATCTCGGAACGGACGGTAGGCATGCTGATCGGGGAGTTGTCCCGGCGTACGGGAGTCGGCGCGCGGCTGCTGCGGTACTACGAGGCGCAGGGCCTGCTCGAAGCCCGGCGCGGTCCCAACGGCTATCGCGTCTACGACGAGGAGTCGGTGGTCACCGTCCGGCAGATCCGTGTGCTCCTGGCCGCGGGCCTCACCACCGAGGTGATCCGCGCGGTGCTGCCGTGCGTGCACGGCGAACTCCCGGAACTCCACTGGTGCGCCGACGTCCGGGCCGTCCTGGACCGGGAACTGGCGGCCGCCGAGGAGCGCATCGAGGACCTCCGCCGCAGCCACGAGATGCTGGCCGGCCTCCTGGCGCGGCCCTGACACCGCGTCCGGTGGCGGCACGGTGCGGGCGGCCGCGGGTGAGCGGCGGCGCACACGCCTGAAGCCTCCCGTGGGGAGCCGGGAGGGAGGCGCGGCCCCGCCTCCGCGGGCGCGCCGAGGCGGGGCCGGGTGCGGTCCTTCTCGGGGGTGTCGGCGAGGACCGCGTGCGGTTCACCCTGCCACCGCACCGCCCGCGTACGCCAGAGGCGCGCAGGAACGAGCCACCGGCATATGTGGCGCGGTGCCGTCCGCCCCCGCCGTGCGCGCGTCAGGGGCGCACCTGCCACGGGCGCGCCTGACCCGGCCGGGGGGAGCGGGCGGTGGGGAGGGAGTCGCGCACCTCGGTGGCCAGGGCCACGGGGTCGCCGGACGGCGTGACGGGGTAGGTGGTGCGCTGCCCGTTCCAGGCGCTCTCCCAGGCGTACCAGTCGATCGGGACGGGGGGCTGTCCGGTGACGAGGGCCGTGTCGAGCGAGTCGAGGTACATCGTCCAGCGCACGGCGTAGAAGTCGGCCACGAGCCCGGACCACTCACGGTTGGCGTAGTCGTGCAGTCCGCCCGTGTCACTGCCGGAGCGGTGACCCCAACTGGTCAGGATCGAGCGGGCGTCGAACTCGGCCGCGGCCCTCTCCGCCTCCGTCGCGCCCCAGGAACGCGCCTCCTCCAGCCAGGGCCCGAGGAGGAACCGCGTGTCGGTGGCGAGGAGCCGCTCCAGGAGCGCCAGATCCTCCTTCCACTCGGCGGCCCGCGCGCGGAACAGCGCCAGGTCCCCGGCGTCGTACGCGGCCTTGATCCGGGGGAGCAGGGTGCGGCTGCGGTTGGCCAGGGCCTGGCGGGCGACGTCGACGAGGTCGAACCGGTAGGCGTCGGTGCTCCGCAGCTCCGGTGCGACCCGCAGCAGTTCGGTCAGCGCCTGCCGCACGGTGGCGGCGTCGTAGCGCATCGACGGCGGACTCCACTTCGCGGAGGTGACGGCCGTCAGCCGGGGACGCGCGGTGAAGAGGCTGTCCTGGGATTCGCTCCAGGTTCCCGAAGGGGTGCTGTACGGGCCGGTGCGCAGCAGCTCCCACGCCGCGGCGGCGTGCGGGTCGGCGGCGCCGTACCGTCGTCCGGCGTAGCCGGCGAACCACGCCCGGTGGTCCAGGGGGCCGGTGCGCCAGGCCAGCTCGGTGAAGAGCTCGTACGCGACGGGATTTCCGCCGGTGGCCTCCGGCAGGTAGGCGATGCCCTTGAGGGCGCTGTCCGGCTTGCTGCGCCACGCGTCGAACCGGGTGGCCCACACCGCCGTGTTGGCACCCACGCTGGTGTGCCCGCCGAAGTTGGGGATGGTGCCGAACGCGTAGGGCGCGCCGTGCCAGGCGGCCTCCCGGTCGAGTCCGTCGTACCGGTCGGAGAGCCCGTCGACGATGAGCAGCCTGGACTTGTCGACCGCGTCGATGATCTGGGGCGACGGGTTGTTCTGCCAGCCGAGGAGCACCCAGGTGGCACCGGGGTGGGCCGTCTGCAGCGCGTCCATCACGGCCTTCCCGGCCGCCTCCAGGGGGACGTCGCCCGCCCGGCCGCCCTCGTGGAGCAGATCCATCTTGTACAGCGTCGACGCGCCGAACAGCCGACGCTGGTGGCGGTAGAACGCCGCCGCGACCTCGGGGAAGACCGTGCTGCGCGGATCGAGCCAGTCGGGCCGGTCGAAGCCGACCCACCGTCCCTGCGGGACCACCGGTCCGGCGGGGTTCCTCGCGGTGAAGCCGGGCGGCACCGTGCCGAAGTAGCCGGGCAGCACCGGGGCCATGCCGAGGCTCCGCAGCCGGTCGGCGATCCTGCGGCCGAGGGCGGCGCGCTGACCGAGCAGCCGCTGGGACTCCGGCCCGGCGAAGCCCGACAGGTTCTGCATCAGCCACCACGGCTGGTGGGCCGGCCCCGGGATCCAGGCGCGCATCTCCTCCTCGGAGTAGCCGAACTCCTGGAACGCCGCGTGGTAGACGGCGTCCGCGCCCATCTGCACGAACACCTCGTTGACCCCGCCGAGGGCGAGCAGGTCGATCTGCCGCTCGTAGTCGGCCCAGGTGCGGTAGGCGCCGGAGTAGCCGTCGTCCGTGTCGTTGAGCGCGAACCGGTGCGGGACCGAGGCGTCCTTGCGGACCGGTACGGGGGCGGGCAGGGTCGCCGGGAGCATGGACGTGCTGGAACCGGGCCACCCGATGTCGACCCGGGCCGTGTGCTTCAGGTACCAGTTCACCCCGCTGAGGATCACGGCCGGTGTGGTGCCCTCGACCCGGACGCGGCCCGCGTCGCCGGAGAGGGTGAAGTAGTCGCCGGACGCGGGTCGGACCACCTGGACGAGGGTGAACTGGGCGGCATGGGTCGGCAGCAGCCGTGCGAGGGCCGAGACCGCGGGGCCGGGCGCGGAGACACGGGGGGCCGCGGTCGCGCCCGGGGGAGCGAAGGGACCTCCCAGCAGGGTGGCGGCGAGCGCCAGGACCGTCGCGTGGACACAGGCCCAGGATCTGAGGCTTCTCACCCCACCATCCTGAGCACCCGGCTCCACCGTGGCGGCTCCGCCGCAGTCGGCGGGCCGTGATTCACCGACTTGGCCCCAAGCCCCGGGCGCCGCCCCGAGGCCTCAGTAGACGTCGCGGACGTAGCGCTTGTCGGCGGCCATCTGCCGGACGTACGCGGCCGCCTCCTCCTCGCCCATGCGGCCGTGACGGGCGACCAGGTCGCGCAGGGCCCGGTCGACGTCCTTGGCCATGCGGGCGGCGTCGCCGCAGACGGCGAAGTGGGCGCCGTCCCGGAGCCAGGACCAGAGGGCGGAGCCGTGCTCGCGCATGCGGTCCTGCACGTACACCTTGTTGCGCCGGTCGCGGGAGAAGGCGGTGTCGAGCCGGTCGAGGTGACCGGACGCCAGGTGTTCCGCCAGCTCCTCCCGGTAGTAGAAGTCGGTGGCCTCGCGCTGCTCGCCGAAGAACAGCCAGTTCCGTCCGGTGTGCCCGCGGGCCCGCCGGTCCTCCAGGAAGCCCACGAACGGGGCCACGCCGGTCCCCGGCCCGACCATGATCAGGGGCGTGGCGGGATCGGCGGGCGGGCGGAAGTGCGGGGAACGCTGGACGAAGACCTGGACGGGGCCGTCGTCGGCGTGGTCGGCGAGGTGGGCGGAGCACACTCCGGTGCGGTCCCGGCCCCGGTCGTTGGTGTAGCGCACGACGGAGACGGTGAGGCGGACCTCGCTCGGGTGGGCGAGCGGACTGGAGGAGATCGAGTAGAGGCGCGGCTGCAGGCGCTTGAGGACGCCGGCCCATTCGGCGGCGGTGGCGCGCACGGGGAAGGCGCCGATCAGGTCGGCCCCCTGGAGTCCCCAGCTCCACTTGGCGAGTTCGTCCTTGTTGCCGGGCCGCAGGAGCCGCCGCAGGTCATGGCTCCCGGTGCGCTCGGCCACGAACCTGAGCAGGTCCGGTGTGATCCGGGTGATGTCGAGACGGGTGCGCAGCGCCTCGGCCAGGGGGAGGGGGCCGGAGTCGTCGGCCACGACGGGTTCGGCGGCGTCGAGTCCCGTGAGGGCGAGCCACTCGGCGACCAGGTCGGTGCTGTTGGCCGGCCACACGCCGAGGGCGTCGCCCGCCGCGTAGGAGAGCGCGCCGTCACGGGTGTCGAAGGCGAACCGGCGCACCTCCTTCTGGGAGCCGGGCAGGCTCAGGAGCCGGTTGCCGATGAGGAGCGTGGGGAACGGCGACGCCTTCGTGTACGCGGCGGGGTGCGCCGGGCCGGACGCGGCGGCGGCACCGGCCGGTGCGGGCGTCCGTGCCGGGGCCGCCGTCACCTTCGCGGTGGCGGGTGCCGGGGCGGCGAGCAGGGGGAGGAGCGCCGTCAGCCAGGCGTCGGAGCCGGCGTCGTGGTCGGGTTCGCAGTCGGTACGGGGATGGAGGCAGGTGGCGCCGAGTTCGGCGAGGCGCTGGTCGAGGCGGCGGCCGTGGCCGCAGAAGTCGTCGTAGCTGGAGTCGCCGAGGGCCAGCACGGAGAAGCGCACGCCCTCCAGGCGCGGGGCGTCGGGGGAGCTGAGCGCCTGCCAGAAGGCCGCCCCGTTGTCCGGGGCGTCGCCGTCCCCGAAGGTGCTGGTCACCACCAGCAGATCGGCTTCGGGGCCTAGCCGCGTCACGTCGGCGGACTCCATCGGGAGGAGCACCGGGCTGTACCCGGCCTCGCCGAGGCGGCCTGCCGCGGTGGCGGCGACCTCCTCGGCGTTGCCGGTCTGGGAGGCCCAGAGGACCAGCAGGCGGCGGGTGTGGTCCGCGCCCCGCGCCTCGGGTGCGGACGGCGGGGCCGCCGGCACGGGGGGCGCCGTGTGCCCGGGTGCCGGGGCGTCGGCCCGCGCGTACGTTCCGGCGAGGACCCCGTCGACCCAGAGGCCGTGGTCCGGTGCGAAGGGGGCGGAGGCGGGCAGCACCGGGACGCGGCCGTCGGCGGGCGCGGTGGCGAGGCCGGTGAGGAATCCCGCGAGGTAGCGGCGTTCGGACGCCGTGAACGGCGGCGGGACGAGGTCCGCGACACCGAACAGGGCGGCGAGCGCGGGCGCCGGGCCGCTCGCCGGTTCGGGAAGGGCGGCGGGCGGCGGGGCGGTGGGGACCTCGGCGTCCGCCCGGGGACGCCGGTCCTGGCGTACGAGGGGGACCGGGGCGGTCGTCCTCGCGAGCGCCACCGCGCAGGCCTTGAAGCCCGGTTGGAAGGAGAGCGGATCGACGGCGTCGTGGGTGACGGCGTTGACGCTGAGGTACTCGCCGAACAGGTCGTTCCAGTGGAAGGGCGCGAAGCAGTCGCCCGGCCGGACCCGGTCGGTCACCACGGCGGGCAGGACGGCGCGGCCGCGGCGCGAGGCGATCTCCAGGTGGTCGCCCTCGGCGACGCCGAGGGACCGGGCGTCCTCCGGATGGATCTCGACGAAGGGGCCGGGGTCCAGCTTGGCGAGCCTGGCGACCTTGCCGGTCTTGGTCAGGGTGTGCCACTGGTGCTGGAGCCGCCCGGTGTTGAGGACGAACGGATAGTCCCCGTCCGGCAGTTCGGCGGCCGGAAGGTGCGGGCGGCCGAAGAACCGGGCGCGTCCGTCGGGCGTCGGGAAGACCAGCCGGGGGCGGCTGCCGTCCTCGCGCTCCAGCAGGGTCTGGCTGACACCGTCGTTGACGTAGCGGACCGGGTTGCGGTCGGGGCCGTCGACGGTGGGAGCGGGCCACTGGACGGGGGTGTCACGCAGCCGCTCGTACGTCACGCCGCGCAGGTCCCAGCCGGTCTGCGGGTTCCACGCCTGCCTCAGCTCCTCGAACACCTCCTCCGAGGAGGCGTACGTGAAGGAGTCGGCGAAGCCCATCTCGCAGGCGACCCGGGCGATGAGCCGCCAGTCCGGCAGGGCCTGACCGGGCGGGTCGACGACACCCCGGGCGAGGGTGAGGTTGCGCTCGGAGTTGACCATGACGCCGTCGGACTCCGCCCACAGCGTCGCGGGGAGCACGACATCGGCGTAGGCGTTGGTCTCCGTCTCGGCGAACACGTCCTGGGTGACCACGAGTTCGGCCGCCTCCAGGGCGGCGATGACGGTCTTGCGGTTGGCGACCGAGGCGACGGGGTTGGTGCAGATGATCCAGCACGCCTTGATCTCCCCGGCCGCCATCCGCTCGAACATGTCCACCGTGCCGCGGCCGACGTCGGTGCGCAGCGATCCCTCGGGGATGTTCCACAGATTCTCGGTGAACGCCCGGTCGGCGTCGACGAGCACCGAGCGCTGCCCCGGGAGCCCCGGGCCCATGTACCCCATCTCGCGGCCGCCCATGGCGTTGGGCTGGCCGGTCAGGGAGAAGGGCCCCGCCCCCGGACGGCAGAGGGCCCCGGTGGCGAGGTGGAGGTTGACCAGCGCGTTGGTGTTCCAGGTGCCGTGGACCGACTGGTTCAGGCCCATGGTCCAGCAGCTCATCCACGCGCCCGCCTCGCCGATCCACCGCGCGGCCCGCCGGATGTCGGCCTCGGCGAGCCCCGTGACCGCGGCGACCCGGTCGGGCGGGTAGTCGGCGAGGAATTCGGGCATCGCCTCCCAGCCCTCCGTGAACTCGGCCACGAACTCCTCGTCGACGTGTCCGTTCTCGACGAGCAGGTGCAGCAGGCCGTTGAGGAGGGCGAGGTCGGTGCCGGGCTTGATCTGCAGGAAGAGGTCGGCCTTGTCCGCGGTGGCGTTGCGCCGGGGATCGACGACGATCAGCTTCGCCCCCGCGGCCCGCACCCGGTCCATCACGCGCAGGAAGAGGATCGGGTGACAGTCCGCCATGTTGGCCCCGATGACGAGGAACGCGTCGGCGTGGTCGAAGTCCTGGTACGAGCCGGGCGGGCCGTCGGCGCCCAGGGACAGCTTGTAGCCGGAGCCGGCGGACGCCATGCACAGCCGGGAGTTCGACTCGATGTGCCGCGTGCGCACGAACCCCTTGGCCAGCTTGTTCGCCAGGTACTGCGCCTCCAGCGACATCTGCCCCGACACGTAGAACGACAGCGCGTCCGGCCCGTGCTCGTCCAGGATCGCGCGCAGCCGGCCCGCCACCGCCGTGACCGCCGCGTCGACGTCCGTCGCGGCGGGCTCGCCCGCGCGCTCCGCCCGTACGAGCGCGGTGCGGGCCCGTCCGGTGGCCGCCATCATGTCGGCACTGGTGGAGCCCTTCGTGCACAGACGGCCGCGGTTCGCCGGATGGGCCTTGTCCCCGGAGGCCTTCAGGGCCCGCCGCAGGCCGGTCGCCGGGTCGCGCGCCACGTCGAGGACGATTCCGCAGCCGACCCCGCAGTACGAGCAGACCGTCCGGACACCCTCGGTCCGGGCCGTCTCGGTCCGCGAGTCCGAAGACGCCACCTGGACTCCTCCCCGCCTGTGCGGCGCTCCCACGTCGCACCGGCGTCGGCGCGGTGGACGGTGGGAGGTCTCCCACCCCTCGACCGTAGAAGGGCCCGGTTTCCGGATGATCACGCCCCCGTCGCACGGAGGGTTACACCGCCCGCACGACGGCCGGGCGCCCGCGGTGAGCAGGGCGCGCACGAGGTCCAGGCGGGGGCGGGTCGGGGCCGGGCGGGCGAGGGGCGGCGCGTGCGGCCCCGTGCACGGGCGGCTCCGCGGCGCGGAACGAGGGAGAACCTTCCGGCGACGGGTGATCAAAGCCGTCGGCCGTGGGTACACATGGGGAGCCGTTCCCCGCACCTCGTGCCGGCCGCAGCAGAGGAAGAACCCATGGACCTGTCCCCCCACCGCGACTCGGCGGACGTCATCGTGGTCGGAGCCGGACCCGCCGGCTGCGCCACGGCCCACCACCTGGCCCTCGCCGGCCTCGACGTCCTGCTCCTGGAGAAGGCGACCTTCCCCCGGGACAAGATCTGCGGAGACGGACTCACCCCGCGCGCCGTGAAGGAACTCGTCGACATGGGCGTCGACACCGAGGGGGCCGGCTGGGTGAGGACACGGGGCCTGCGGGTCCACGGCTCGGGGACCACGGTGGAGATGCCCTGGCCCAGCGTGGCGTCCTTCCCCGATTTCGGGCTCGTGCGCAGCCGGATGGACCTCGACCACCTGCTCGCCCGACAGGCCGTCGCCTCCGGAGCGCGCCTCCTGGAGGGGACGAAGGCCACCGGGCCGGTCTTCGAGCCGGGCACCGACCGGGTGGGCGGTGTGGTCGCCCGGCGGGACGGCGCGTCCCACACCTACCGGGCGCCGCTGGTGGTCGCCGCGGACGGCGCGTCGAGCCGGCTGGCCGTCGCCCTCGGTCTGCACCAGCGCAGGGACCGGCCCATGGGCGTGGCCGTGCGCCGCTACTACACCGTGCCCCACCGCGACCAGCACCACCTGGAGGCCTGGCTCGACCTGGAGACCCGTGACCCGCGCGGCCGGACGTACATGCCGTTCGGCTACGGCTGGGCCTTCCCCGTCGGCGACGGCTCCTTCAACGTCGGTCTGGGCACCTTCCACATCGGACGCAGGCCCGAACTGGACCACCGGCGGCTCTTCGGGGAGTGGACCGAGCGCATCTCCCCGGTCTGGCCCTTCGACGAGGCCCACGCCACCGGCCCGCTGCGCGGAGCGCCGCTGCCCGCGGGCCTCAACCGGCGCCCCCAGTACACCCGCGGTCTGCTCCTGACCGGCGACGCCGGAGGAATGATCAACCCGCTCAGCGGCGAGGGCATCGACTACGCGATGGAGTCCGGCCGACTGGCCGCCGACACCATCACCCACGCCCTGCGGCAGCCCACCGCGCACGCGCGCGAGGCGGCGCTGCTCGCCTACCCCGAAGCCGTCCGCACGGCCTACGGCCGCTACTTCACCGTGGGGCGCCTCGTCGTGCACGCCCTCAACCACCCCCGTGTCATGAAGATCGTCGCCACGAAGGGCCTCCGCCGGCCCGTTCTCCAGCGCTTCATCTTCAAACTCTGGGCCAACCTCACCGACCCGCACAGCGACGACGCCCTCGACCGCGTCATCACCGCGCTCCAGCGCGCGGTCCCGGCAGCCTGACCCTCCGTCCGGCCCGCTCCGCCGCCCGTGCATCCGTGGCCCGTACGTGCGTCGCCCGTACACCCGCCGCCCGTACGCCCGCCAGGAACGCTCCCGTCGCGGGCGAGGCACCCGTGACCTCGCCCCACCCCCGCGACCCGGGACCGCTGGCGCGGTGTCACGAACCCCGCCCGGTGGACACGTAGGGTGAGGTTCCGTGTCGCCGCGTGAGGAGTGCCGATGAGCAGCCATTGGGCCCTGGTCGTCGCCGGGGGCGTGGTGGCCGGGTACGGGGCGTTCTCGCGGCGACTCTCCACGACCGTGATCTCCGGGCCCCTGGTGTTCATGGCGTTCGGCCTGGCGATGGGCCCGCTGGGCCTGGACCTGATGAGCCTGGCCGAGGAGCCCGAGCTCACCCGGAGCCTGCTGGAGAGCGCGCTGGTCCTGCTGCTGTTCGCGGACGCGGCGGCGATCCGCCGCCGCGACCTGCGCCTGGAGGAGTTCCTGCCGCTGCGGCTGCTCGCCGTGGGTCTGCCGCTCACCATCGCGCTCGGGTGGCTCCTCGCCTGGCCCCTGCTGCCGGGGCTCGGCCTGTGGGAGCTCGCGCTCGTCGGCATCATCCTGGCGCCGACGGACGCCGCGCTCGGGCAGCAGGCCGTGGCCGACAAGCGGGTTCCGGCCCTGGTCCGGGGCGGTCTGGGGGTCGAGTCGGGCGTGAACGACGGACTGGCCCTGCCCTTCTTCGTCCTGGCGCTGGCGGCGGCCGGCGAGGGCCCGGGGGACTCCGGCGTCGTCGGGACGTTCCTGCGTGCGCTGCTGCTGAGCGGTGCGGTCGGGATCGTCGTGGGAGGGGCCGGTGCCGCCCTCCTCCGCCGGTCGGCCGACCGGGGCTGGAGCAGCGCCGCGTGGCGTCCGTTCCTGACGATCGCCGTACCCGTCGTCACCTACGCGCTGTGCGTGGCGGCCGAGGGCAGCGGCTTCATCGGCGCCTGGACCGCCGGCCTGGCGTTCGGCATCCGGGTGCGCCGGGCACCGGTCGGCGGCGGCGCACCGCTCGGCGCCGGCGCACCGCTCGGCGGCGTCCGCGAGGAGGGTCCGGACCTCGCGCGGAGTACGGAGTTCACCGAGCGTCTCGGTCTGCTGCTGAGCTCGCTGAGCTTCCTGGTCTTCGGCGCGGTCATCCTGGGACCGGTGCTGGAGCACCTCACCTGGCGGACCGTGGTCTACGCGGTGCTCAGCCTGACCGTCGTCCGGATGCTGCCGGTCGCCCTCGCCCTGATCGGCACGGGCCTGCGGCCGGCCTCCGTCGCCTACATCGGCTGGTTCGGCCCGCGAGGGCTCGCCTCCCTGGTGTTCGGGCTGATGGCGTTCGAGGAGCACCTGGCCGGAGTGGGCCTGCTGAGCGAGGTCGTCGCCGTGACCGTCGGTCTGAGCGTCCTCCTGCACGGCGCCTCGGCGCCCTTCCTGGGACGGCGCTACGGCGACTGGTTCGCGCGCACCCTGCGTACCGCCCCGGATCTGCGCGAGAACGCGCTCGCGACCGACGCCACGCCGCGCGGTCGGGCCTCCTCCGGCTAGGGGCCCCGCACTCCCCCGGGGGCACCGGGGACCGGGGGAGTGACGGTGTCAGATCAGGCGCCCTGCCGGGCCTTGCGGGAGAATCCGACCATGCTGACCGCACTGCCGACCCCGCCGGGCGTCGACGGCGTCCGGGCCCCGAGGCCGGGCGCCGCCGCATGAGGCGCGGAACCCCGCTGCGACGCAACCGCCGCGTCCGCGCCGGCACCACCCAGCTGCTGTTCGCCCTCGTCGGACTGGCCTTCGGTCTCGCCCTGCCGAGGATCGCCGGGGGACCGCAGATGCCGGCGCGGCAGGTGGTCGACATGCTGCTGGCCCTGGGATTCGGCGTACTGGGCATCACCGCCGTGATCTTCTCCCTGCTGTTCCTGGTGGTGCAGTGGGCCCACACGTCGTTCTCACCCCGGCTGACGCTGTTCCGCGAGGCCCCCATCGTCTGGCGGACCTTCGCCTTCGCCCTCGGCCTCGCCGTGTACTGCGTCACGGCGGCCCTCGCCATCGGCGCCCACCCCGAGGTGTCGGCAGCCGTGCCGGGCCTCGCAGGGCTCGTCCTGCTGGCGCTGCTGGCCCTGCTGCGCAGGCTGCAGCTGAGGGCCTTCGCATCCGTCCAGCTCGCTCCGGTCCTCCAGGCGGTCACCGAGCGGGGCCGCGCCCTCCTCGACGGCCTGGACGAACGGGGCGCGGGACAGGAGGCGCCCGGCCCCCTCCCCCCGCCGAGTACGACGATCACCTGGCCCGAGCCCGTCGCCGTGCTGCAACAGGTCGACACGGAGCGGCTGCTCACCACCGCCCGGGCGGCGGACGCGGTCATCGTCCTGCACGTGCTTCCGGGCACCACACTGTTCCGGGGGACCCACGTCGCCGACGTGCACGGCGCGCGGCTGCCCGCGGCGGCCGTGCTGGACGGGCTGGTCACCGGAGCCGAGCGGACCTTCGAGCAGGACCCCCTGCTCGCCTTCCGGCTCCTGGCCGACATCGTGCTGCGGGCCCTGTCCCCGGCGGTCAACGACCCCGCCACGGCGGTGCAGGGCCTCGACCACCTGGAGGACCTGCTCACCGGACCCGTCGCCACCCGTTCGGCCCGACCCCTGCGGATCGCCGACGCCGACGGCGCGGCGCGCCTCGTGATCGAGCTGCCGGACCGGGACGACTTCCTGCGCACCGGCCTCGACGACGTCATCGCCGCCGCCACCGGCGCACCGATGGTCCTCATCCGCCTGCGCACCCTGCTGAAGCGCCTGACGGCCCAGAGCCCCCCGGACGGCAGGGAGATCCTCACCCACAGGCTGGCCTGGGTCGAACGGGAACTCGCCGACGGCTTCCCCGCCCTGTGGCGGGAGAGGGCGGACGACCCCGAGGGCTGAGCCGCACGGAACGCGGCGCAGCCCTCGGGGCCTTCCCGGGTCAGGACGCCGGCACTTCCTCCGCCGGCAGCCGGCCCGTGGCCACCGCGTCGACCAGGGCCTGGTGGTCGTGCTCGTTCTGGTCGGCGTAGGCCTCCGCGAACTGTGCGAGGGCCCGGTCGAAGGAGGTCCCGCCGCCGAGGTACGCGGCGATCGCGATCCGGTCTCCGGACCGCGCGTGCGCCCGCGCCAGCGTCACTCCGCACAGTTCGCCGAACGCCTCCATGTCCTTGGGCCGCATCCGCTCGGGCATGGCGATGCCCTTCCAGTCGCGCAACTGGCGGATGTAGAAGTCGCGCTTCCTGCCGTCGATGCCGTCCACCCGCTCCCAGCCGAGGAAGATGTCGCTGGCGGCCTGCATCAACCGCTGTCCCGACACCACCCGCTCGCCCTGGTTGCGGTACATGCTCGCGCCGACGTGGGCGGCGAGCACGGAGGTGTCGGCCTCCTTGGCCTGGAGGAAGAGCGGGTCCTCGTCGTCCCGGCCGAGCAGCAGGAAGATCCAGCAGCGGGTCCCCACGCTGCCGACGCCGACCACCTTGCGCGCCACGTCCGCCAGGCGGTACTCCTCCAGGAGCGTGCGCCGGTCGGAGCTCAGGGTGCGGACGTACCGCCTGATCAGGGCACGGAACTGGCGTTCCAGCTCGGTGCGCTCGACATCCGGGAGGATGTCGCCGATGGGGACGAGCAGCGGGGGATCGGCCGCGATCACGGGCCGGCCGTCGACCGTCTCGGTGACCTTGGCGAAGGCCTGCAGGCTGTCCCGGGTACGGGCCTTCGCCATGGCGCGGGCCAGGTTGCGCTGACCGCGCCGCCGGAGCCGGTCGGCGGCCAGGGACTCCAGACGGTCCGAGTCGATCTTGGCGTACCAGACGTCGATGGTGCGCATGCCGGCGAAGCGGGTCATCGCCTCCCGGTACGAACGGACCGTGCTCCGGACGATGTCGGCGCGCTCGACGTCGTCGAAGCCGTTCGCCCGGCCCGCGATGACGAGGCTCGCCGACAGCCGCTTGACGTCCCACTCCCAGGGCCCCGGCAGGGTCTCGTCGAAGTCGTTGATGTCGAACATCAACCGTCGCTCCGGCGAGGCGAGCAGACGGAAGTTCAGCATGTGCGCGTCCCCGCACAGCTGGGCCGTGAACCCCGAGCGCGGCGTGGCGGCCAGGTCGGAGGCCATGATGGCGGCGGCGCCCCGGTAGAACCGGAACGGGGACTCCGTCATCCGGGCGTACCGGATCGGGACCAGCTCGGGCACCCGTGTGGCGGACTGGGCCTCCAGGATCGTGAGCGGGTCCGGCCGGTGGGGTGACGGCCGGTACTCGGCGTGGCTCGACCGAGGTGCGCCGCGCCGGGCCTCCTTGCCGAGAGCCGCGCGTTCCTCGGGCGTGGCGTGGGCCGCCTCACGCGTCGCCGAAGTCGTCTTCCGGGGCATCGAAAGCCCTCCTGCCTGGCCCGTCGAACCGTCGTCGGAGTGCGCCCGGGGTTTCACCCCCGGGTCACGTCTGCGGCAGCCGGGGAGCCGCGCACAGCGCCCAGATGACGATGACGTCGATGGCGATCAGGAGCATCGCCCAGAACGGGTAGTAGGGCAGCCACATGAAGTTCGCGATCATGCCCAGACCCGCCAGCGCGACGCCGATCATCCGGGCCCACAGGGCTCCCTTGAACAGGGCGAAACCCGCGAGCAGCATGATGATGCCGAGGATGAGGTGGACCCAGCCCCAGCCGGTCAGGCTGAACTGGTACACGTAGTTGCGGGTGGTGACGAACAGGTCGTCCTTGGCGATGCCGGCGATCCCCTGGAACAGGGTCATCAGCCCGACGAAGATCATGAGGACCGCGGCGAAGACCACCCACCCACCGACGACGGGACCGCTCCCGCCGTGGCCGCGCGCCGTCCCGCCCTGCTGGGTTCCGCTCGTGTTGCTGGTCATGGGGCTCTCCTTGGGAAACGGACGACCTGGGCGGAGGCGGTCACGGGCCGAGGATCCGGCTCTTCTGGGCCGCGAACTCCTCCTCGGTGAGGACGCCTTGCGCCTTCAGCTCGCCGAGGTCCTTGAGCTGGGCGATCCTGCTGCTCATGTCGTCGGCGGGTGCGGGCGCCGGCGCGGCGGCCGGTGCCGCCGCGTACTGCGGGGGCGGCGCCGTCTCCTGCTGCGCCCAGCGCCCGGCCTGACGCCGTGAGACGCGGTTGGAGACGGCGGTCGCCGTCCCGGCCACCACCGCGGTCCGCGCGACCCCTCGAAGAAGTCCTGGCATGACGGTTGTCTCCTTGCCTCTGCCCGAGCCCTGCCTCTGCCCCGGCGGTACTCCGCCCGAGTGAATCCCGTTCCTCAGGTGTCACCGTCGCCCGTCCCGGGCTCCTCGGCGTCGAGCGAGGCCAGGAGCGCCTGTACGGGGATACGGCCGCCGGCCACCAACTGCGCGCCGCTGCGCCGCAGCGCCCGTGCGAGGGGAGCGGCCCACAGGTTCTCGTACACCAGGATCCCGGCCGAACTGCCGGGCTGCAGGGCGGTGCCGGCCTCCAGGACGTCGTCCTCACCGAGGAGCCCGGACGAGGCGCCCTCGAACACCGACAGGTCGAGTTCGCCGTCACCGTCGAGGTCCTTCAGCTCCACGACGACGACACCCCCGTCGAGGTCCTTCCTGATGAACAGGAGGTCGAGGATGCGGACGATGCCGCGGTCGACCAGGTCGAGGAGGAGGGTGAACCCCTCGCCCGTCATCCGGTTGCCCGGGAACTCGACGACCAGATAGTCGACCGGTCCCATGTCCTCGAAGTCGTCGCTCATGTCCAGCTCGCTCATGACCACTCCACACCCGCTGTTTGGATGCCGTGACGGCTTCCGGCCTCGTCCGCCGTCGTGTGGGGGAAGGCAAGATCCGACGGAACGCTCCCTCCATTGCAACAGCCGCCGGACGGCTTCGCACCTTTACGTCAGGGGCCGCCCCACCCCCTCCTGGAGGGGCGTGTCCGGGGCCTTCGGCGAGCCGGAACGCGGACCCCCGACGCGAAAACGGCGGGCCGGGTTCTCCGCATCGGGAACCATTCGCCGCGGCCCGCTCCTCCTGGGGTCTGACGGGAATCCGGCCTCGGGAGGGATTCGTCCAACTCCCTTCTGAGCAAAGGTGCGTGAGACGAATCCCTTCACCTCCCCAAGGACCTGACGCACTGTGAGAAGCAGACGAACGGCATCCGTCGTGGCCATCGGCGCCCTCGCGACACTCATACCCGCGCTCACGCCGGCGGCCGCCGCCCCGGCCGTCCCGGCGCCCAGGGCGGCCGTCGATCCCCTGAAGCCGTACACACAGCAGAAGCCGCGCTGGAAGCGCTGCGACGCCGAAGCGCCGGCGGCGTACGAGTGCGCGACGATCAGGGTTCCGCTCGACTACACGCGCCCCGGTGGCCGGAAGCTCGACATCGCGGTGTCCCGGACGAAGGCGACCGACCCCCGGGCCCGGCGCGGTGTGCTCCTGCTGAACCCCGGAGGTCCCGGCGGCTCGGGCCTCGACATGCCCCTGTGGCTGGCCCCGGAGCTGCCGGACGCCGTCAAGCGGACGTACGACCTGATCGGCTTCGACCCCCGGGGCGTGGGCCGGAGCTCCCCGGTGAGCTGTGGCCTGAACGGCGACGAGCTGAACTGGCAGCGCCCCTACAAGGCGGCCACGTTCGACAAGGACGTCCGGTGGGCGCGGACCGTGGCGGCGAAGTGCCGGGCGAAGGGCGGCGGCGTCCTGCCCCACCTGACCACCCGCAACACGGCGCGGGACCTCGACGTGATCCGTGCCGCGCTCGGCGAGAAGAAGATCTCGTACCTGGGGTACTCCTACGGCACCTACCTCGGTGCCGTCTACACGCAGATGTTCCCGCGGCGGTCCGACCGCTTCGTCCTGGACAGCGCGGTCGACCCGGCGCGGATCTGGCGCGGCATGATCCAGGTGTGGGCGGAGGGCGCGGAACCGGCGTTCACCCGGTGGAGCGCCTGGACCGCCGAACGGCACGCGACGTACGGGCTCGGGGACACCCCGGCCAAGGTCCGCACGACCTTCTGGGACCTCGTCGCCCGGGCGGACCGTCAGCCGATCGAGCTCGACGGCACGCTCCTGACCGGCGACGACATCCGCTCCGGGCGGGCCGAGTTCTTCGACGTGGCGACCGCCGCGGAGACCGTCGCCCGGCTCAGGAAGGCCGCCGAGGGCGGGACCCCGGCGCCGGCGCGGTCGTGGCCGGGCACGTCGCCGAGCCCCGTCCCGCCCACGTTCGCCCGCGCCGTCCCCTCGGACAACATGGACGCGAGCTTCTGGGCCGTCGTCTGCGCCGACACCCGCGCCTGGCCGCGTGACCCGGAGCAGTACCGCCGCGACGCCGTCCGCGACAAGGCCAGGTACCCGCTGTACGGCGACTTCGCGTCCCACATCAAGCCGTGCGCGTTCTGGGGGAACGGGTCCGAACCCGCCACCGAGGTGAACAACACCGTCGGAGCGCTCATCCTGCAGAACGAGTGGGACTCCCAGACACCGCTGGTCAGCGGCCAGGGGCTGCGCCGCACCCTGAAGGGCTCCCGGATGGTCACGGTCCTCGGAGGCCAGGGCCACGGCGTCTACGGCTCCGGGTCCTGCGCCGACGGCACCGCCACGGCCTATCTCGTGACGGGCAGGCTGCCCGCCGCGGACGTGACGTGCCAGGCCTCGCCGGCCCAGGCCCAGAACCGTCTGGAGCTGCCCCTGCCGACACCCCCGGGCATCCCGGGCGGGCGGCTCGGCCTCTGACCGGCACGCCGAGCCCCTGATGACCGGGGACCCGGCCCGCCGTTGACCGGCACCCGTCCCTCTCCCACCGTGTCGTGCGCCGCGGAGTCTCACGGGCCCACTCCGGAGACTCCCGGCGCCCCGGACGTCCCCGCGACCCGAGGGAACGCCACCGGGGTTCACCGGCGCCGCAGGGTGCGACGGGCGTGGTCGAAGGTGACGGCCGCCAGCAGCGGACCCCAGGCGACCAGGGGGAGGTAGGCGGCGGTCATCACCAGGCCGGCGAAGCCCTGCGGCGCGTCGGGGGAACCCAGGTTGTCGGGGCCGTACCACTGGAGGGCGCCGAAGACGCCTCCGGCGGTGAGGACCAGGGATCCCAGGGCCGCCGGGACGATCGCGGCGAGCGGGTGGACCCGGCGGCCGCCGATCAGGGGGAACCCGCGCGGTACCACCCGCCCCCAGGGGCGGACCAGACCGAGCGTGAGGAAGGCCAGTACCTCGGCGAGCGTGCTCAGGGTGAGCATGGAGAAGGTGCCCCACCCGATGACGTCCGCGTGGAGCAGGGCGAGCGCCTCGCCGGAGAACCCCATCGGAGCGCCGAAGGCGAACGCGATGCGCCATAGCCCGGACGGCACCGTCGACCAGACCGCCGCCTTGGCGGCGCGCACGGCCCAGCGGGGGGCGGGGGCGATGTCCGCCGGGTCGGCCGGACGACGGCCGGGCCGGCCGGCCGGGTGGAAGGAGGACCGGCCGGCGGGCTCGGCGGCGGTACGGGAGGACTGCGTGGTGTCGAGCATCGGGGCGACTCCTCTTCCGGGCGGCCCGGTCGGCCGCTTCGATGCCTCGACTCTGCGGGTCGGCGCGGGGGTGACGGCAGATGCCGTTCGGGCCGTCCCGGGTGCCCGGCGGGGGCCGGGCATGTGCCGATCGGCACAGGCGTCGCGGTCTGATGATCCGTAAAGTGGGGCGCATGTGGGGGGACATGACGACCGGACGGGTACTCGTGGCCGCGGCCGTACCGGGGGTGGCGTTGCTCGGACTCGCGGTGCCGCGAAGACGGCGGACGCGTGGGGCGGCCCGGGCCGCCCCCGCCCTCACGACCGGGGCGGTCTCGCTGACGGTCACCGCGGGGACATGGCTCCTCGGCCGGTGGTCGGAGGCAGACCGGTGGCCCGCCCTGGTGGGACTGGCCGAACTTGCCTCGCTGGTGGGGCTGGTGGTCCTCGCGGTACGGGGTGGCCGGTGGTGGCACGGAGCGATGGCCACGGTGACCGCCGGCCTCGCGGTGGCGCTCTGGCCGACCCGCTTCGGGCCGCTCGACGGTCCGGGCGACCTGCTCGGCTTCGGCGGGTTCGGCGCGGCCCTCGTCGTTCCTGCGGCGCTCGCCGGGCTGTACCTGCGCGGGCTCGACACCACCCGGCGCCGCTCGGTGCGGGAGGCGCGCCGCGATCAGCGACTCGCCCTCGCCCACGACCTGCACGACTTCGTGGCGCACGACGTCAGCGGCATGGTCGCCCTCGCGCAGGCCGGGACGGTCCTGGCGGCCACGGACCCGGCCCGGGCGGCGGAGCTCTTCGGGCGGATCGAGCAGGCCGGGCAGCAGGCGCTCGGCTCGCTGGACCGGACCGTCGACCTGCTGCGGACACCGGAGCCGGGGCGGGGCGCCCGGGCGGGGGACGGGACCGGGGCGGAGCGCGGAGCCGAGCGTCTGCCGCAGCCGGGCCTCGACGAACTCCCGGTGCTGGTCGAGCGGTTCGCGGCCTCCGGGGGCGCCGACGTGCGCCTTGAGCTCCTTCCGGCGGATACGGAGGTGCCGCGCGAGGTGGCGGCCACGGCGTACCGGATCGTCGTCGAGGCGCTGACCAACGTCCGGCGGCACGCGCCCGCCGCGCGTGCCGTCACGGTGCGGGTGCGGAGCGCCGGTGGCCGGATCGAGGTCATGGTGAGCGACGACGGCACCGGCGCCCACGCGTCGGGACGCCGCCGGGGCGGGAGCGGCCTCGCCGGTCTGGCCGCCAGGGTGGAGGCGCTGAGCGGCACGCTCACCGCCGCCCGCAACGAAGGCGGCTGGCAGGTCGCCGCGACGATGCCCCTGGAGGGCCGATGAGCATCAGGGTTCTGCTGGCCGACGACGACGAGGCGATCCGCAGCGCGTACGCGATCATCCTCGGCGCCCAGCCGGACATCGAGGTGGTCGGGGCGGCCGCCGACGGCCTGGAGGCGCTCGAACTCGCCGGACGGCTCCGCCCGGACGTCGTCCTCGCGGACATCCGCATGCCCCGGCTCGACGGCCTGGAGCTGACCAGGCGCCTGGCGGAGGACGTCCGCGTGGTCGTCGTGACGACCTTCGACCTCGACGCGTACGTGCACACCGCCCTGCGGGCCGGCGCGGCGGGCTTCCTGCTCAAGCGCTCGGGCCCGGCGCTCCTGGCGGAGGCGGTGCGGGCGGCGGTGGCAGGCGACGCGCTGATCAGCCCCCAGATCACCGTCCGGCTGCTGAAGCGGCTCTCCCCGGAGCCCGCGCCGGAGGAGCGCGCCCGGGCGGCGGAGGCGCCGAGCGGCGTCGAGGCGCTGACCGCCCGGGAGCGCGAGATCGCCGGACTCGTGGGCGACGGGGCCACCAACGCCGAGATCGGCGCGGCCCTGTTCATCTCGCCCGGGACGGTGAAGAACCACCTCGCCACGATCCAGCGCAAGGTCGGGGCCCGCAACCGGGTCGGCGTCGCCGCCTGGGCGTGGGAGCACGCCCGCCCGCCCGTCCGCTGAGAGCGGCGCCTGCCCCCCGGGGGGGCATGACAGCCGCCGTCGTCCGCCCCTTCGTCCGGGCGCCGCAGACCCGTCACCGGCCTGCGGGGAAGCGGCCCCGGCGGGGGACCGAGTCCAGGAGCAGGCGGGTGTATGGGTGTTCCGGAGCCGACAGGACCCGCGAGGCCGGGCCCGTCTCCACGGCCCGGCCGGACCTGAGCACGAGGACCTCGTCGGCGATGTGCCGCACCACCGCCAGGTCGTGGGTGACGAAGAGGTAGCCGATGCCCGACTCGCGGCGGATCGCGCCGAGGAGTTCGAGGATCTGGGCCTGGATCGACACGTCGAGCGCGGCGACGGCCTCGTCGAGGACGAGGACCCGGGGTTCCACGGCGAGCGCGCGGGCGATCGCCACGCGCTGCCGCTGGCCGCCCGACAGACCGCGGGGGAGGGCGGCGGCCTCGCGCGTGCCGAGGCCGACCTGGTCCAGGAGTTCGGCGACCCTGGCCCGGCGTCCTGCCGGGCCGAGGGCGGTGTGGAGGCGCAGGACCTCGTCCAGGCAGCCCGAGACGGTCACCCGGGGGTCGAGCGAGAGGTACGGGTCCTGGAAGACCATCTGGATCTCCCGGGCCCTGGCCAGCCGTTCGGCCCGTCCCCGGGGCCGCGCGGAGCGGTCCCGGCCGTCCAGGCGGACGGTGCCGCCGTCCGGGCGCTCCAGGCCTACGAGCATCCGCACGGTGGTGGTCTTGCCGCTGCCGGACTCCCCGACGAGGGCGAGGGAGGCCCCGGGCGCCAGGGTGAAGGACACGCCGTCGACCGCCGTGTGGTCCCCGAACCGCTTCCGCAGCCCCTCGACGACCAGCCCCTCGACGGCCGGGTCTCGGGCGGCCTGGCCTTCGCCGACCGGGCCTTCGCCGACCTGGCCTCGGGCGGCCGGGTTCTCGACGACCGGGCCTTCGGCGCCCGGTCCCCCCTTCGCTGAGACGGTCACAGCGTGATCCCTTCGTCGGCGCGGTGGCAGGCGGCGAGTCCGTCGCCGTGCCGGGCGAGCACGGGCCTCTCCTCGGAGCAGCGCGGCACCGCGTGGACGCAGCGCGCGGCGAAGGCGCACCCCGGCGGCGCCTCGGACAGGGAGACGGGCCGTCCGGGGATGGGCCGGGGCGGGGCCGCGTCCGCGGCGATGTCCGGCGTGCAGGCGAGCAGCCCGGCCGTGTACGGGTGGCGCGGCCGGTCGAACAGTTCGTCGGTGCCCCGCGTCTCCACGATCCGGCCCGCGTACATCACGTACACCCGGTCGCAGACCGTGGCGGCCAGGTCGAGGTCGTGGGTCACGAAGAGCAGGCCCGTGCCGCGCTCCGCCCGCAGTCCGGCGAGGAGCCCGACGATCTCCGCCTGGGTCGTGACGTCCAGGGCGGTGGTCGGCTCGTCGGCGACGATCAGCGCGGGTTCGGCCGCGAGGGCCGCCGCGATCACCACCCGCTGGAGCATGCCGCCGGAGAACTCGTGCGGACGGCGGCGCAGGGCGCCGCGCGGGTCGCGGATTCCCACCGCGTCGAGGAGGTCGAGGGCCCGAGCGGTCGCCGCGGCGGCCGGGGTGCCGGCCGCGCGGAGCCCCTCGGTGAGGAAGTCGCCGACGCGGCGCAGCGGGTTCACGGAGGCGCGCGGGTCCTGGTGGACCATCGCGACCTGCCGGACCCGCAGCGCGGTCAGTTCCGCGCGGTTCATGGCGAGGACGTCCCGGCCGGCCACCCGGACCTCGCCGCTGGTGCGCGCGCCCGCCGGCAGCAGGCCCAGGACACTGCGGCAGGCCACGGACTTGCCCGAGCCGGACTCGCCGACCAGACCGACGCTCTCCCCGGGCGCCACCCGGAGCCCGACACCGTCGAGGATCGGCCGCGCGGCGCGGTCGCCGGCGAGCCGGACCTCGAGCCCGTCGATCTCCAGGACCGGGTCCGTGTCTCTCTGCTTCCTCATGTCCGGCATGCCGTTCACCGTTCCCGCCTCGCGATCCGGTCGGCGAGCCCCTCGCCGACGATGCCGAACGCCACCACGGCGAGCACGATGCACACGGAGGGCGCGAGGGCGGGCAGCATCGCCCCCTGCTGGACGGCCGCCTGGCCTTCGTTGATCATGGCGCCCCAGTCGGCGGTCGGCGGCTGCACGCCGAAGCCGAGGTACGAGAGCGCCGCCAGGTCCATCAGCGCGTACCCGAAGTTCATCGCGGACTGGGCGAGGACGGTGGGGGCGATGTTGGGCAGCAGGTGGCGCAGGCAGACGGTCCAGCCGGACCAGCCCTGCACCCGGTAGGCCTCGATGTACGGCCGGGCCTTCTCCTGGCGTGCGATGCCGCGCACCAGGCGTCCCACGTACGGCGTGTAGGCCACCGCCATGGCGATCACCGGCGCGGTCATCCCGGAGCCGACGACGGAGACGAGCAGGATCGCGAGCAGCAGCCCCGGGACGGCGAAGACCATGTCCATCGAGCGGGACAGGAGCGAGTCCGCCCAGCCGCCGCGCCAGGCCGCCACCACGCCGACTGCGGTGCCGAGCAGGGTGGAGACGCCGACGACGAGCAGGGGACCGAGCAGGCCGGTGCGGGCGCCGTGGATCAGCCGGGACAGGATGTCCCGCCCGGACTGGTCGGTGCCGAGCGGATGCTCGCCCGTGGTGCCGGTCAGGCTCGCCGACAGGTCGAGGACCTCGGGGTCGTACGGCGCGAGGACGGGGGCGAGGACGGCGACCAGGACGAGTGCGGCGAGCACCGCGACCGAGGCGGTGAACAGCGGTCCCCGGCCGAGGAGGCGCAGGGCGCGCAGGCCGGGCCTGCGGAGCGGGACGACGGGCGCCGGGGGCGCGGTGGTGGTCATGAGGAGCCTTCCCCGTGGAGGGACAGCCGGGGGTCGATGAGGGGGGCGAGCAGGTCGACGACGAGGTTGACGAGGACGAACGCGGCCACGCTGAGCAGGGTGATCGCCTGCACGACGGCGAAGTCCTTGGCCGAGACCGACTGCACGAGCAGGGAGCCGAGGCCGGGCACGTCGAAGGCGGTCTCGACGATCGAGGTGCTGATGAGGAGGCCGGCGAGCATGGTGCCGCCGACGGTGACGACCGGGCCGAGCGCGTTGCGCAGCACGTGCCGGCGGACCACGGTCCGCCCCGCGGCGCCACGGGCCCGCGCCACCTCCACGTGTTCCCGGCCGAGTTCGTCGAGCATCGCCGAGCGGGTCACCCGGGCGAGCAGACCGGCGAAGGTCAGGGCCAGGGCGACGGCCGGCAGGGTGAGGTGGTGGAGCCGTTCGGAGAACCCGGTGGGCGTGCCGCCGGGGCCCGGGAACCAGCCCAGCTGGACGGAGAACAGCGACACGAGCGCGATGGCGGTCACGAAGGAGGGTGTGGCCGTGGCGACGCCGGTGCCGAGGAGCACCGTCCGGTCGAGCGGGCCGGGCCGCAGCGCGGCGAGGATCCCGGCCCCCACGCCGACGAGGGCGACGAGCAGCGCCGCGTACCCGACGAGCAGGGCCGTGCCGGGCAGCCGGGAGCCGATGAGCGCGGCGACGTCCTGGTGGAACTGGGCGGAGGTGCCGAAGTCGCCCCGGAGGACGCCGCCGAGCCACTTCGCGTACTGCACGGCCAGCGGATCGTCCAGGTGGTACTGGGTGCGCAGGGCCGCCACGGCCTCGGGGGTCGCGGGGCGGCCGTGGAGCAGGAACGACACCGGGTCGCCGGGCGCCAGGTGGATGCTGCCGAAGACCACCAGGGAGGTCGTGAACAGCACCGCGACCAGGCCGAGGAGCCGTCCGACGAGGAAGCGGGTCATTTCTTCGCGGCCCCGATCGTCGCCGCCCACGGGTAGTACAGCTGGGCGATCCCGGTCGGGGCGCCGGTCACGCGCTTGCCGAGGAAGACGGTGTGGGGCGCCTCGTACAGGGGGATGACCGGGAGCTCGCGCATCGCGATCGTCTGCAGTCCGGCGGTCAGCTCCGCACGCCGGCCGGCGTCGGGCTCGGAGTTGGCCCGGTCGAAGGCGACGTCGAACTCGGCGTTCGACCACTTGCCGTAGTTCCCGAAGTCGCCGGTGCGCAGGTACTGGTAGAACTCCAGCGGATCGGGGGTGTTGTCGTACCCGCTGGTGATGACCAGGTCCAGGCCCTCGCGCGCGCTCGGGTCGACGAAGATGCTGCTGTACGCCTCCGGGGCGACGGACCTGAGCCTGACGTCGAGTCCGATCTGCCGTCCGGCGGCCTGGACGGCGTTGGCGACGACGCTGATCTCGGGGGCGAGCGTGCTGGTGACCAGGGTGATCGTGCGGCCGGCCGCACCCGCCTCCTGGACGAGCTTCTTCGCGGCCTCGACGTCGTACACGGGCTCCGGCTGGGTGTCGTACAGCGCGGCGGTCTTCTCGGGGGCCAGGGCCCAGGCGCCGCGCGCGGCGGGGGCCTTGGCGGGGACGCCGACGCCGCCGGCCGCGGCCTTGACGATGTTCTCGCGGTCGAGCGCCAGGGAGAGGGCCCTGCGGACCCTGAGGTCGCCGAGCGGGCCGTGGAAGTCGAGGACCGCGAGGTTCGACGCGGCGGTGTTGGGGCCGAAGAGGACCGTGCCCCTGCCGCTGGCGCGGAGCTGCCCGAGCGAGGAGGACGGCACCATGTAGCCGCCGTCGGCCGTGCCGGACAGGAAGGCGTTGGAGCGGGCCGCCGCGTCCTCGATGAAGGTGAACGTGACCTTCTCCGACTTGGGGGAGAGCTTCGGGTCCCAGTAGTCCGCGTGTTTCTTCAGGGTGATCTCGGAGCCCTGGGACCAGGTGTCGAGGGCGTACGGCCCGGTGCAGTTGATCTTTCCCTTGGGGGTGCCGTAGTCCTTGCCGGCCGCGGCGAGGGTGGCGGCGCTCTCGATGGTGCCGGGGGAGGCGGCCATCAGTTCGTGGAGCAGGATGTCGGGCTTGCCCAGCCGGAGCGTCACCTCCAGCGGTCCGGTTTTCTCGATCGCGTCGACGTTCTTGAAGGACGAGCCCCAGGGGGAGCCGGTCTCCGGGTCCATCTGCCGCCTGAGGGAGGCGACCACGTCGTCGGCGGTCATGGTCGTGCCGTCGTGGAACCTCACCCCGGGGCGCAGGGTGTAGACGAGCGTGCGCGGGTCGGGGCGGTCGTACTTCACGGCGAGGCCGGGCTCGATCCGCAGGTCGGGCGTGACCCGCAGGAGCTGCTCGCAGACGTTCGCGAGCACGGTGTTCGGCGGGTAGTCGTACGCGAGGGCGTAGTCGAGCGTGTACGGCTCGGCGTACAGGGACCAGGTGAAGGAGTCCAGCGGGCCCTGGGCGGGCGGCGACAGCGGAGTGACCTCGACGTCGGCGCCGCCGGCGGCGGCCCGGGGCGTCGTCGCGCCGGAACAGGCGCCGGTGGTCGCGGTGAGAGCGGCGGTACAGGCGAGAAGCGCGATGGTTCTGGACATGCGCATGCAGACCCACCCCTTTACGGGTGTAGTGACGGGCGCTGGGGGATGGAGCGAGTATTGATGCGGGAACGTTCCCGCACAACCCTCTGCGGGAACGGTTTTGCAAAGGTCGCGAGGGTGGCAGCATCAGTCCCATGACCGACGCCACACCGCACGGCGGGCAGCCCTCGCCGCCCCTCCCACGCGTCCGCCTCGTCGACGTGGCCCGCGAGGCGGGCCTCTCCAAGACGACCGTCTCGGCGGCACTGAACGGCACCGGCAGGCTCTCCCCCGAAGTACGGGAGAAGGCCCGCGAGACCGCGCGCAGAATGGGCTACCGGCCCAACGCCACCGCGCGCCATCTGCGCGCGGGACGGGCCAGACTGATCGGATACGTGGTCGGGGAGTTCGCCGAAGCCCCCTGGACCTTCCTGGAGTCGCCGTACTTCGCCCGGCTGACCGCGGCCACCGCGGCGACGTCGCTGCGACGCGGCTACGCCGTGGTGCTGCTGCCCGCCGGCTCCCTGCAGAGCGAGTGGGCCGACCTGTCGCTCGACGCGGTGGTCGTCGCCGACCCCGTCGCCGGGGACCCGGTCGTCGACGACCTCCTCGCCGCGCACATCCCCGTGTTCAGCGACCGCTCCGTGGAGGGGCGGCCCGGGGCGTACTGGGTGGACGTGGACGCCGGCGCCGCCGTGCGCGACGTCCTCGACCACGTCCGCGAGCAGGGCGCCCGCCGGCCCGTCCTCGTGGTGCCGGACAGCACCACCCGCTTCCACGACGAGGTGTTCGCCGCGCACCGCGCGTGGTGCGCCGCCCACGGTCTGCCGGAGCGGGTCGTCCGGGTCGCCGAACCCGGCAACGGACCGGTGGTGCGTGCCGTCGAGACGGCCCTCGCCGGAGCCGGGAGCCCCGGAGGACAGGGGCCCGGCGGTGAACGCCCCGACGGTGAACGCCCCGGCGGCGGACGCCCCGAGGACGAACACCCCGACGGCGAGCGTCCCGACGCCCTCGTCGTGGTGGCCGAGGCCAGTCCGCCCCTCGTCCTGGAGGCGGTCCGCCGGCACGGCTACCGGGTGCCCGACGACCTCCTCCTCGTGCTGGTGAGCGAGGACGTGACGGCCGAGCACACCGCACCGCCGGTGACGACCCTGAGCCTGCGCCCCGAGGCCGTGGCGGAGGCCGGGGTCGAGCACCTGGTGGCGGTCCTGGAGCACGGCCGCCGGGAGTCGGCCGGGACCCTCGTCCCGACCCGCCTCGACGTACGGGCCTCGTCCGTCCGGCCGGGGTAGGCCGTACGCGATCCGGGGGCCGGCCGGACCGGGGAGGGCCGGACCGGGACGTACGGGCCGGCCCTCCCCGGTCCGGTCCGGTCAGCGGGAGTGCACGAGCCGCCCGCCGACGTAGGTCCGTTCCACCCGGGCCTCGGCGATCTCCTCCGGAGGGCCGGTGAGGATGTCGCGGTCCAGGACGACGAGGTCGGCGAGGTTCCCGGCGCGCAGGCTGCCCGTGTCGTCGAGCCGGTTCACATGGGCGGTGCCCGCCGTGTACGCGGCGAGCGCCGTGGGCAGGTCGATCCGCTGCTCGGCGAGGAACACCCGGTCGTCGGCGGCCTCGGGGTCCCGGCGGTTGACGGCGACATGGACTCCGGCGATCGGGTCAGGGCTGCTCACCGGCCAGTCGCTGCCGGCCGCGAGGGTGGCGCCGGCCCGCACCAGATCGCCGAACGGGTACTGCCAGGCGGCCCGTTCGGGACCCAGGAAGGGGATGGTCAGCTCGTCCATCTGCGGCTCGTGCGCGGCCCACAGCGGCTGGATGTTCGCGAGCGCGCCCAGCTCGGCGAAGCGCGTGAGGTCCTCCGGGTGGACCACCTGGAGGTGGGCGAGGTGGTGGCGGTTGCCCCGGCGCCCGTTGGCGGCGATCGCCGCCTCCAGCGCGTCGAGGGCCTCGCGCACGGCCCGGTCGCCCAGGGCGTGGAAGTGGACCTGGAAGTCGAGGGCGTCGAGCTCCGTCACGTACCCGCGCAGCGCCCCCGGGTCGACGAAGCTCAGTCCGCTGTTGGCGGTGGCGCAGCCGCAGCCGTCCAGGTAGGGGGAGGTCATCGCGGCGGTGAAGTTCTCCGCGATCCCGTCCTGCATGATCTTCACCGAGCCCGCGCGGAACCGTCCGACGCTCAACTTCTCGCGCAGGGCGACCAGTTCGGGGATCTGCTCGGAGCCCCGGTCCCGGTCCCACCAGAGCGCGCCGGTCACCCGGGCGGTGAGCGAGCCGTCGCGGGCGGCGGTCGCATAGGCGTCCGAGGGGTCCGGCATCCCGCCGAACGAGCCGAGCAGCGCGTCCTGCCAGGCCGTGATGCCGAGCGAGTGCAGCAGCTCCTGGGCCCGCAGCAGACCGGCCAGCCGCTCCTCGGGGGTGGACGCCGGCTGCAGCCGGGAGACCAGGCCGATCGCGCCCTCCTGGAGCATGCCGCTGGGGGTGCCGTCCGGCTCCCGTTCGATGCGGCCGTCGGCGGGGTCGGGGGTGTCCGTGGTGATCCCGGCGAGTTCGAGCGCCCGGGTGTTGGCCCAGGCGCCGTGGTGATCCCGGTTCGACAGCAGGACCGGCCGGTCCGGGACGATCGCGTCGAGCGACTGCCGTGTGGGCAGCCCGCCCTCGAAGCTCTCCATCGACCAGCCGCCGCCGGTGATCCAGGTGTGCTCCGGGTGGGTGTCCGCGTACCCGCGGATCCGGTCCAGGTACTCCTGGACGCCGGTCGTGCCGGTCAGATCGCACTCCGCCAGCTCCTTGCCACCGGACACGGCGTGCACGTGGGCGTCCTGGAAGCCCGGCAGCAGCAGCTTTCCGGTCAGGTCGACGACCTCCGTACGGGGGCCGATCAGCTCCCGTACCTCGTCGTGCCCGACGGCCGCGATCCGCTCGCCGACGACGGCGAGCGAGGTCGCCCGGGTGCGGGCCGGATCCACCGTGAAGACGGGTCCGCGCGTGAAGACCAGATCGGCCGTGGTCATGGGGCGCTCCAGAGCGTGGGGTGACGGGTTGTTGGGCGCCATGCAAGCGGGACAGCCGTTTACACGTCAATGGTGTTGACGTAAGGTTCCGGCCATGTCCGAACGCGTCGTCCCCGAAGGCAGCAGGCAGCGCCGCCGCCCCACCAAGCAGGGCGCGGTCCTCTCGGAGCGGCTCATCGTGGAGACCGCGCTCCGTCTGATCGCCCAGCATGGCGCGGAAGCCCTCTCGGTCCGCAGACTCGGCGCCGCGCTCGGCGCCGACCCCACCGCGCTCTACCGCTACTTCCGCAACACCGACGCCCTGCTCCTCGCCGTCGCCGACGAGATGATCGGCCGCGCCCAGGAAGGCTGGACGGCCACCGGCGACTGGCGCACCGACCTCCGCGAGATGGGGCTGCGCATCCACGGCTGCTACCAGACCAATCCGCAGGCCGCGCTCCTCGCGGCGCACCGCACCACCGGCCGCCCCCACGAGACCCGCGCCGTCGAACGGATCCTCGGCATCCTCCGTACCGCCGGCTTCCCCGACGTCCTCGCCGTGCGGATCTACCACGCCTTCGTCGACCAGGCCCTCGCCTTCGCCGCCCAGGACGCCGCCGCGCTCGCCCTGCCGCCCGCCGCCCAGGAGAAGGAGGCGGCGGTCTGGCACGCGGTGTACGGCAAGCTGTCGCCCGCCACCCATCCGCACATCGCCGCCACCTTCCCCCTGCTCGCCGCCGACATGAGCGACAGCGGCTATCCCTTCGCCCTGGAACTGATGCTCGGCGCGGTGGAGGCGCTCCGCCCGGAGGGCTAGGTCCCGCTCTTACCGGAGCGGATCCGATCGAGGGTCCGCCGGCCCCGTCACACCTGAACGGCCGGGCGGCGGGCGTGCACGTAGAGGTGCTGCTCGGGTTCGGCTCCGGGGCCGTGCGGCCGGTAGAGCGCGGTGTCGTGGTGGACCACGTCGAGGCCCGCCTCCTCCAGGACGCGCACCTGCTCCTCGGCCGCCAGGCTGCTCACGCTCACCTCGTGCCCCATCCACACGATCTCGAGTCCCCGGATGTCCCCCGGCACCGTGGCCATCACGAACGACCCGCCCGGTGCGACCCACGACGCCATGCGCGCCAGCGACTCCGCGACCTCGGGCTGATCCATCACGAGCAGCGGGAAGAAGGCGCACACCGCGTCGTACCCCCCGGCCGCGGGCGCGTACGAGCGCACGTCGGCCTGCTCGAAGGAGGCGGCGGGCACCCGCTGCCGGGCCAGCCGGACCATCTCGCCCGACACGTCGATGCCGGTGACCTCGAAGCCCGCCCGGGAGAGCACCTCCGCCGCCGGGCGTCCGGTTCCGCTGCCCACGTCGAGGACGCGCGCGCCGGGCGCGAGGTGCCCGGTGAGCCACTCCAGGGCCGCGAGCTGGCCGGGGATGTCGGCGAACACCTCCTCGTACCGTGCGCCGACCTCGTCGAAGACCGCCGCGGCGGACTTCCCTCGGGGCGGTGAGTTGTCGCTCACTGCACAACCTCCTGGTCCGGGTGGAACGTGGCCACGGCGCCTGAGGCCGGGGCCGTCGACCCCAGCATGCCAAGCGCCACGGGAACGGTGGCGGGATCGGACGGATCGGCGAACCCGGTGGTGCAACCGGCCGGTTGCCAGGACACCGCGTGCGGTGCCGGTTCATCCGGACGGCCGAACCCGGCTCGTGTTCCGCCGCCCGCCCGGCCACCTTGGTGATCAAGGGACGGCGGTGTCGGCGAGAGGGGTGCGGCGTGCGGGTGGGGCCGGGAAGGCTGGGGCGTCCGACCGCCTCCGATGTCAGCTCGGGCGCGGTCACGGGGCTCTTCTCCATCCCCGAGGGCATGGCGTACGCGGCGATCGCCGGCTTCAATCCCGTCGCCGGGCTCTACGCGGGCGTGGTGCCCGCGATCGTCGGCTCGCTCACCTCCCGCACGGTCCTCATGGTCACCACCCTGACCAGCGCGATCGCCCTCACCTCGCAGAGCGTCCTCGCGGACGCCGGCCTCGACCCGAAGGACGCCGGGAACGTCGCCACCCTGACCCTGCTGGTCGGTGTGGTGATGCTGCTGATGGGGGTGTTGAGGCTCGGGGCCGTGATGAGCTTCGTCTCCCACGCCGTCATGACCGGCTTCTCCACCGGCATCGCGCTCCAGATCATCACCGGCGTCCTGAAGGACGCGACCGGCTACGCGCCGCAGGGCCACAACAGGCTCCTCCAACTGGGGGACTGGCTGGGGCACATCGGCGACTGGCAGGCCGCCGCCACCCTCACCGCCCTCGCCACGATCGCGGTGTGGGCGCTCGCCCGCGCGGTGAAGCGCCTCGAACCCGCCGCGCTCCTCGTCGCCATGGTCGCGGTCAGCCTGGCCGTCGCGGCCCTGTCCACGGACGTGGAACTCGTGAAGGACATCGCCGCGATCCCCGCCGCCCTGCCCTCCTTCACGGCGCCCGACCTCTCCGCCGTCCCCGATCTCGTCTGGGGCGCAGTTTCGGTCGCCCTGGTCGCGCTCGCGCAGGCCGCCGGCATCGCACCGTCCATGCCCAACCCGGACGGCACCCGCTCCGACGTCGACGGCGACTTCCGGGCGCAGGGCTGCGCGAACCTCGCCGGAGGCCTCTTCCAGGCGCTGCCCTCGGGCGGGTCGATGTCCCGCACCGGCGTCGCCGTATCCGCCGGGGCCCGCACCCGCTGGGCCGGCGTCGTCTCCGGCGTCTTCCTCGCCCTCGTCGTACTCCTCTGCGGCTCGCTCGCCGAGCGCATCCCCATGCCGGTCATCGGCGGACTCATCCTGGTCGTGGGCGGCGAGCTGATCTGGGGAAAGCGCCACGACATCCTGCTGGTGTTCCGCACGTCCTGGCTCTCGGCGGGGGCGATGGTCCTGACCTTCCTCGCCACCACCCAGCTCCCGCTCCAGCGGGCCATCGTCCTCGGCGCCGTCCTCTCCCTGCTCCTGTACTGCGCGCAGGCCGCCCGCCAGGCCAAGCTCGTCGCCCTGCGCCGCACCCCCGACCGGCCCACCGGCCCCGGCCACTGGGAGACCGCCGAACCGCCCGCCGCCCTCACCCCCGGCGGCATCACCGTCCTCGACTACGCCGGCTCGTCCTTCTTCGCCGAACTGCCCCGGATCGAGAGCGGCCTCCCGGCGACCGACGGAGCCCGGGGCGCCGTCCTGATCCTCGTGGTGCGCGCCCTGCCCGACGTGCCGTCCTCCGCGATGCTCGGACTCCTCGACCGGTACGCCGCCCGGCTGTCCGACCAGGGCGGCCGACTCGTCCTCTGCGGCGTCCAGCCCCCGCTTCTCCGGCTCCTGGAACGCTCGGGGGTCGCCGCCCGCCTCGGCGAGGGAGGGATCGTGCCCGCCACACCGCAGCTGTTCGGCGCCCTCGACACCGCCCTCGCGGAAGCCCGCCGCCGCACCGCGCCCCCTCCGCCCGAACGGCCCCATCAGCCTCGCTGATCGGGCGGGGCGTCCTCCGGCAGATGGACGGCGAGGACGCAGATGTCGTCCCGGTTCGCCGGGCCCGCCGCAGCCAGCGTCCGGGCGAGCACCGGGTGGCCGCCCTCGCGCAGGAGGCGCAGCGCCCGGGAGGCCAGACGGTCGAGCCCCGCCCGGAGGTCCTCGCCCGGCAGCTCCACGAGCCCGTCGGTGTAGAAGAGGAGATGGTCCCCGGGGAGCAGGGTCACCTCGGCCTGTCCGTACCGGGAGTCGGGGGCGGCGCCCAGGAGGCGGCCCTCGGGCTGGGCCAGGAAGCGCGCCCTGCCGTCCCGCACGAGCAGGGGCGGCAGATGCCCGGCCCGTACCCAGGTCAGGCGGTGGTCCCAGGGCCGGTAGCGCCCCATGACCATGGTGGCGGTGGCACGGCGCTCGTTCGGCGCCGTGTGCAGGAGGAGGGCGTTCAGCCGGCCGAGGACGTCGGGCAGACGCGATCCCGTCACCGTCATGCCCTTGGTGGTGAACCGGAGCTGGGCCATGGTGCCGACGGCCGCCAGGCCGTGGCCGGCGACGTCGCCGACGACGAACAGCGCGCTCCGGTCGGGGAGTTCGATCGCCGAGTACCAGTCGCCCCCGACGTTGAGACCCCGGTCGGCCGGGACGTAGGCGACGTCGACGCGCAGCCCCGCGAGGTCCAGCGACTGCTCGGGGATCGGCAGCAGCGTGTCCTGCAGACGGGCCCCGAGCGCCCGCTCCGCCTTGAGCATGCCGCGCTGCACGAGGTTCTCGCGTTCGCTGTCGCGCAGGGCGAGTTCGGCGTCCTTCTGGGCGGACAGGTCCTGGAAGAAGCCGTGCACCTCGACGGGGGTGCCGTCCGCGTCCCGCTGCGCCTCGGCGACGATCCGCAGATGGCGTACGCCGTGCGCGGTGGTGACGCGGAAGAGCTGGTCGATGGGGTCTCCGGCGACGAGCAGCCGCTGGACGGCCGCGCCCACCCGCGGCAGGTCCTCGGCCACCAGGTGCCGGGGCAGCTCCTCCAGCCGCATGGGCCCCAGGGCGGGATCGCGGTCGAAGACGACGTAGACCTGGTCCGACCAGGTGAGGGTGTCCGTGACCAGGTTCCAGGCCGCCCACCCGAGGTTGCCCAGACGCTGCATGCCGGCCAGCCGGCGGGTCACGCGCGCGCTGGTGTCGTGGCGGACCCAGGACACCACGAGACGTCCGTCGAGCCGGGAGGCGTGCACCGCGTACACCGACTCCTGCTGCACACCGGCGGTCACCTCCTCGTACGTGAAGGGCTCGCCGTCGTACACCGTCCCCGTGACCAGCGTGTCCAGGTAGCCGTCCCACAGCGCGGTCCCCGCGACGGTCGGGTACGTCTCCAGGATCCGGCGGCCCACCAGCTCCTTCCCGCGTCGCCCGGCCACGTCGACCGCCTCCCGCGTCGCCGCGTCGATCCGGAAGTCCTCGACGTCACCGTCCTCCGTCCGCAGGGGGGTGAGCAGCACCGCCGGGCCCGCCAGGGCGTCGAAGACCCGCTGCACGGCGGAGACGTCATCGGCGGGAGCGGCGGCTCCGAGGGGCGCCCGGTCCTCCCGCAGGGGCCCGCCGCACAGCCTGACGGCTCGCCGCAGCAGCGTCCGGGTCGGCGCGTCGAAGGGTCCGGGCCGGCTGCGGAGGAGGCCGACGACCGTCGTCATCGGCAGGCCGCCGGGCACGGGGAGCCAGGCCCGGGAGGGCCACCGCTCGGGCGGGTCCCCGATCAGCCGGTACAGAACGGCGTCCCGCACCGGGTCTTCCAGCCACACCGCCTCCTGGACCTCGACGGCCTCCAGGGCGGCCACGCCGCTGAGGGGCGGAATGTGGCTCCACTGCTCGGCGAACGCGTCGTCGAGGCCCGCGCTGCCCACCAGCTCCAGGCTTCCGGGCGTCGCGACCGTGTAGATCATCACCGCGTCCACACCCGCCGGTTCGCCCAGCGTCGACCGGAGCAGCTCCGCGACGTCGTCCGGCGGCCGCACGTCCGCGAGCCCCCGGGCCAGCCGGGCCAGGGCCGCCCGGTGCCCGTCCGTCCGGGCGCCGCCGAGGACGTAGCGTCCGGCGCTGAACGGCGACGGGCACTCCTCCCGCGCCGGGCCGGGCCCTGGCGGCGCGGATGCCGGACCGGACTCCCCTCCGACACCCCCCAGGGTGATCCAGCACTCCTCCAGGAGGGTCCTCCGGTACTGCTTCGCGCGGTCCAGCAGCAGCCGGTAGGCGGCGTCCGCCGACAGGTCCGCCCGGGCCATGAGCACGCCCTTGGCCCGTTCGAGGACGGCCGTCATCGAGGCGCTGCCCTCCAGGTCCACGACCTCGGCGCGCAGTCTGGCCACGACCTTGGCCAGGGCGAGGACCTCGGGTGGCGCAGCCTCGTCCCCGTCGGGGGCCACGGATTCGCCCTCCATAGATCTGAGCATGCCACGCGGGGCGCGGAGCGCACGCCGGTGCCGCCGGGCCTCGGCGTCCGCGCTCCGTTCGCACGACGGGAGCAAGTGGGAGAGGCTCGGTGCGGGGCGGACGGCCCGCTGGGACCGACGCGACCGCTCTGCGCCCGGTTCCGTCGTATCGGAGGTCAGGTCGTGTCCGGATCGAAGGACGTCGAGCTCGCTCCTGGAGGAGCGGCTCCCGGCCCCGCGCCCGCCACCCCCACCCCGGGTCCGGGCCCCGCCCCGGGTCCGGGCCCCACCCCCCGCCCCGCCACCACCGGCCCTGCGGATCCCGGCCCCGCCACCCCCGGCGGCCCCGACGACGCGGCGCTCTGGGGCGAGGCGGTGCTGGAATCCGTGTTCACCCAGGCCGCCGTGGGACTCCACGTCCTGGACACCGAGCTGCGCGTCGTCCGCGTGAACACGGTCGCCGTGGGCATCCGGGGCCTTCCGCCGGACCAGCTCGTCGGACGGCCGGCGGCAGAGGCCTACGCCCACGCCGGGGTGAGCGTCGACGAGGACGTCCTGCGGACCGTCCTCGCCACCGGCCGCCCGGCACTCGACCGGCGCGTCACCGGCCGGCCCCTCGCCGACCCCCGGACCGAGCACGTCTTCTCCGCCTCCGTCTACCGGCTCCAGGACGCCGCCGGACGCGTCCTCGGCGTGGTCATCACCAGCACGGACATCACCGAACGCGAACGCGCCCAGGCCCGGCTCCGGCTCCTGCAGGACGCCCACGAGAGCATCGGCTCCAGCCTCGACGTGGAGCGGACCGCACGGGAACTCGTCGACCTGACGCTGCCGCGGTTCGCCGACTCCGTCGTGGTCGCCCTCACCGACACCGTGCTGAGGGGAAGGGAGCCGGGACTGCGCTCCCGGAACCCGGCCCCCCTGCTGCGCTGCGCCGCGGCGGGCCGCACCGAGGCGGGGCCGCCCGTCCCGCAGCCGGGCGCCGCCCTGCTCCCCGGGATCTTCGGGGCCACACTGCCGCCCCGGGCCGTCCTGATCCCGTGCGAGGAGGAGGACGGGACCACCGGGACACGGCTGGTCGCCCCCCTGACCGTACGGGGGCAGATCTTCGGGGTCGTCGCCTTCCAGCGGGCGCCCGGCGCCGAACCGTACAGCGCGCACGACGCCCAGCTCGTCGAGGGGCTCGCCGACCGTACGGCGACGTGCCTGGAGAACGCCCTGCGGTTCACCCGCGAGCACGTGATCATGACCGCGCTGCAGAGCTGGCCGCTGCGCCAGGAGGAGGCCACGCAGCGGGCCGTCGACGTGGCCCAGCGCCACCTCCCCGGCGGGAGCGGCGCCGGGGCCTGGTTCGACGTCGTCCCGCTCCCGGGCGCGCGGGTGGCGCTCGTCGTCGGCCAGGTCGAGCACGCGGGACTCAGCGCCGTCGCCACCATGAGCCGGCTGCGGACCGCCGTGCACAGCCTGACCACGCTCGACCTCGACCCGCACGAACTCCTCGCCCGCCTGCACGCCACCACGCTCCGCCTCGCCGCCGAGCACGCGAACGGGTCCGGGACCGACCGCCCGACGGCCAGCTGCACCGTGGCCGTCCACGATCCCGTCGACGGACGGCTCGACATCGCCCGCGCCGGCACCTCGCTCTTCGTCGTCGTCCGGCCCGACGGATCGACCGACACGAATCCCGTCGACGAGGGCCCCCTGCTCGGCTCCGGCGGCCCGCCCTTCGCCTGCGCCACCCACCACCTGCCCGAGGGCAGCACGCTCTGCATGGTCTCGCCCGGCACATCGGGGGACGGACACCCCGGGACGCGGGAGCTCCTCGGCGCCCTCGGACACCCGGACCGCGGCGTGGAGGCGATGGCCGACGCGGTGGAGGGGCTCCTCGCCCCCGACCGTGTGGTGCTCCTCGCGAGGACCCGGCACCTCCCGCCGAGCGAACTCGCCGAGTGGACGCTCCCCTTCGACCCCTCGGCCGCCGCCACCGCGCGGACGCGCGTCGAGGAGTGCCTCCGGCGGTGGAACCACCCCGCCGACCCGTTCACGGCGACCCTCGTCGCCAGCGAACTCGTCACCAACGCCGTCCGCTACGGCGCCGCCCCCATCACCCTGCGCCTGATCACGGACTCCGCCACCGGGCTGATCTGCGAGGTCGGCGACGCGGGGCAGGCCGCCCCCCACCTCCGTCACGCCAGGGCCGTCGACGAGGGCGGCCGCGGTCTGCTCATCTGCGCCACCCTCGCCGAGAACTGGGGCGTGCGCTACACCGGCGAGGGCAAGACCGTCTGGGCCGAGCTGGGGGAGCGTGACTAGGCGTGCGATCACCGGACAGCCTGCGTAGCGTGGGACCCACCCCCCGAGAGAGGGCCGGCCGCCCCGCGCCGCACGACGTGCCGCCCACGCCGCACGACGCCATGAGGAGAGCAGCGGAGGTCCTGTGTCGACGTTCGAGGATGTCCTGGCCGATCTGCTGGGCCGATCTCACCTCACGTCCGGACGGGAGCTCGCCGGCCTGGTGGGGGACGCGGCCCGGCGCATGGGGTTCGAGGGGACGGCCATGTACCTGGCGGACCTTCAGCAGATGCGGCTGGTCGCCCTGCCCCAGCCCGGTGCGACGGGACAGCCGACGCTCGACGTCGACACGTCACTGGCGGGCCTGGCCTACCGGACGCAGCAGACGCAGCGGTCCAGGGACGGCGGCACCGCCTGGCTGCCGATGATCGACGGGGTCGAGCGCCTCGGCGTCCTGATGGTGACCGCGCCCGCGCCGGACGACGCGCTCCTCGCGCGGGGCGCGGCGCTCGCCGGGGTGGCCGCACTGCTGGTGATGTCGAAGTCCTCCCACAGCGACCTGCTGGTGGAGGCGGAACGCCTGCGGGCGATGACGGTCCAGGCCGAGCTGTTGTGGGCCTTCCTGCCGCCGCGGACCATCGGAACGGCGGACGTGACCTCCTCGGCGGTGCTGGAACCCGCGTACGACATCGGTGGCGACACCTTCGACCACACCCTGGACGACCGCGGCCTGCACCTGACCGTCCTCGACTCCATGGGCCACGACCTGGCCTCGGGCGGCGCCAGCGCCGCCGGGCTCGCCGCCTGCCGCGCGACCCGCCGCTCGGGCGGTTCGCTGACCGACATCGTCTCCTCGATCGACCGCATCCTGGACGCGTGGTTCACCGACCGGCTCATGACCGCCGTCGTCGCCCATCTGGACACCTCCGACGGACGGCTGGACTGGATCAACTGCGGCCACCCGCCACCCCTGTTGATCCGCCACGGCAGGGTTCTCCCGCAAGTCCTGGCGAGGGAGCCCGACCTGCCGCTCGGGTGGAACTTCCTCGCCGCGTCCCCACCCACCGAGCACTCCGTCCGCCTCCAGCCCGGCGACCGGGTCCTGCTCTACAGCGACGGCGTCACCGAGGCCCGCTCGCCCGAGGGAGACCTCTACGGCGAGGAACGGCTGGCCGACACGGTCATCCGCGCCACGGCGGCGGGCGCCCCCGCCCCCGAAGCCCTCCGGCGCCTGATCCAGGGACTGCGGCAGCACCAGGACCACAAGCTGCGCGACGACGCCACGATCCTGCTCATGGAGTGGCACCCGAGCACCCCCACGCCGCGGCGACACCCGGCCACGCCGGCACGGGTGGTACGCCGTCACCACGGCGGTGAGGCCGGCTCAGGCGAGTGAAGGAACCCGTTCGGACGGAGGCGGTGGGCCGGGAGGGGTGCCGTCGCCGAAGGGGCGGCCGCCGAGGGACTCGCGGCCGTGCGGCGTGAGCCAGTTCCGGAGGTCCGGGCCCCGGGGGACGATCCCGGTCGGGTTGATGTCGTGATGGACGACGTAGTAGTGCGCCTTGATCTGCTCGAAGTCGATCGTGTCGCCGAAACCGGGAGTCTGGAACAGGTCCCGCGCGTACCCCCACAGGGCCGGGAGTTCGGTCAGCTTCTGCCGGTTGCACTTGAAATGGCCGTGGTAGACGGCGTCGAAGCGCACCAGGGTCGGGAAGAGGCGGACGTCGGCCTCGGTGAGGGTGTCGCCGACCAGGTAGCGCCGTTCACGCAGCCGCTCCTCCACCTGGTCGAGCCGCTCCCACAGGCGCCGGTACGCCTCGTCGTACGCCTGCTGGTCGCCGGCGAAACCGCACGCGTAGACCCCGTTGTTGACGTCCCGGTACACCCCCTCGGCCACCTCGTCGATCTCGTCGCGCCACCTCTCCGGGTAGAGGTCCGGTGCGCCGTCCCGCTGGTGGGCCGTCCACTGGCTGCCCAGGTCGAGCGTGATCCGGTCGAAGTCGTTGGTCACCACCTGGCCGGTGGGGATGTCGACGATCGCGGGCACGGTGATGCCACGCGGGTATCCGGGCCGGCGCCGGACGTACGCCTCCCGCAGCCGCTCGATGCCGAGGACGGGGTCCCGGCCGCCCGGATCGAGGTGGAAGGACCAGCTGCGCTCGTCGTGCACGGGCCCGGCGACGCCCATCGACAGCACGTCCTCCAGGCCCATCAGCCGCCGGACGATCGCGGCCCGGTTCGCCCAGGGACAGGCCCGCGCGACGACCAGCCGGTAGCGCCCGGGCTCCACGGGGTAGCCGTCCCGGCCGTCGGCCGTGATCCGTGTCGTGAGGTAGTGCCGGTCCCGCTCGTAGGCGCCGTCACCGGCGGCGTTCACCAGCGGTACCAGCGTCCGCTGCCGCTCTTCATCAGGAAGCCGAGCAGCCACAGGACGAGGACGGCGATGGCCACGTACCAGAGCACCTCCAGGGCGAACCCCGCGCCGAACAGCACCAGGATCACGAGGAGGACGAGAAGAAGAGGAACCATGACCACACCTCCGCTGCCTCCGAGGCCGGCCGGTCGGTCTCGGCACGAGGCCCTCGGTACCGTGCGGTTGCCCCCGTCACCCGGGACCATGCGTGCCGCGCGGGGCCGGGCCTCCGCGCGCCGCCCGCCTCCCGGGGCGTTGCCCGGCGGGGAAACGGACCTCACGCACCACCGATCGGATCCGACCGCGCCGACACCGCGCGACTGCCCCCGGCCCGCCGCCGCCCATCACGCCCGCCCTCCGGCGACCCGGCGGATCGGGGCGAAACGGCGAGAATGGAGAGGGGTGAAGGGCGATGGCAGCCCGTTTCGGACACCTCGGCCGTGCCAGGCCGCGGGAGACGACGCGGATCGGCCCCACGAATGACTTCCGCCGCTGCAAGGAGTGATCATGCGCGGATCCGGTGGCTCGTACTGGATGGAGTCGGCACCGCCCCCCGAGGCCAGGGCGCCGCTGGAGGGTGATCTCGTCGCCGACGTGGTCGTGGTGGGAGCCGGAGTCGTCGGGCTCTGCACCGCGCGCGAGCTGACGCGCGCGGGGCGCGACGTGGTGGTGCTGGAAGCCGGCCGGATCGCGGCCGGGATGTCCGGGCGGACCATCGGCACCCTGACGTCGCTGCACGGACTCCGCTACGCGGACCTGAGCCGCCGGCGGGGCGCGGAGGCGGCGGCCCTGTACGCCGACGCGCAGGAGGACGCACTGCGGCAGGCGGTGTCGCTCTGCGCCGAGCTGGGTGTCGACGCGGAGCTCGAACGACGGCCGGCCTACGCGTACACCCGCGACGAGGCGGGCGTGGCGGAGATCCGCGCGGAGGCGGCGGCCGCCGCGGAGGCCGGCCTGCGGGCCACCGCCGTGACCGAGACGGACCTGCCGTACCCGGTCGCGGCGGCCGTACGGGTGGAGGACCAGCTGCAGTTCCATCCGCGCCGCCTCCTCCTCGCCGTGGCGGACGACGTCGTCGCCCACGGGGGCCGCGTCCACGAAGGCACCCGCGTCACCGGCCTCCGGGAGGGCGCCGAATGCCGGCTCGCCCTGGAGGGCGGAGCCACGGTCCACGCCCGCGACGTCGTCCTCGCGACCCAGTTCCCGCTCCGCTGCCACAGGACCCTGCTGATGCGGCTCTCGGTGCGCCGGGAGCTCGTCGTCGCCGCCGCCGTCGACGAGCGGCACGCCCCGTACGGGATGTACTGGACGCCCGACGACGACACCCGGTCGGTGCGCACCGCCCCGCTGGGCGGCGGACGACGGCTGCTGATCGTCGCGGGGGAGGCGTTCGAACCGGGGAGCGGGGGCGTGCGCGAACGGCACGCCCGCCTGGAGGCCTGGGCGCGCGGCCACCTGCCCGGCTTCGCCGAGGCGCCGCGGGTCCACCGGTGGGCGGCCCAGGACGTGCACACGGTCGACGGCCTGCCCTACGTCGGCCATGAGCACCCGGACACCCAGCACGTCCATGTCGCCACCGGTTTCGGCGGCTGGGGGCTCGGCAACGGGATCGCCGCGGGCCGCCTGCTCACCGCCCACGTGACCGGCGCGCCGCGCCCGCCCTGGACGGAGCTCTTCGACCCGCGCCGGCTGCTGCCCGTGCGCGAGGTGCCCGAGGTCGTCCGGCGGCAGACCACCGTGGCCCGCGACTACGTGGCAGGCCGCCGGAGCGGTCGCCGCTGCACGCACATGGGCTGTGAGCTGGGATTCGACGATGCCGATCAGACCTGGGAGTGCCCGTGTCACGGCTCCCGGTTCGCGGCCGACGGCACGGTGCTCCAGGGCCCGGCCACCCGCCCCCTGGAGGACTGACCGTGCGGCGCCCGCCGGCGCACCGGCACCGGTGTCCTCGCCGTCGCCGCGGCCCGCAGAGGGGCCGGGGCGACGGCGGTCGACCTCTCCGCCGCCGGGCCAGGCGCGGCGGAACCGCCGGCCGTCAGGCGCGGCAGCGCAGCATCACCAGCGGGGGATTGGCGAGGAAGTCGGCCCAGAACTCGGCGCCGTACTCGCGGACCCCCTCGTCGGACACCGTCAGCGGCACCCATGTCACCTCGCTGAATCCGGCCGCCCGCAGGGCCTCCTCGTACACCTCGCGGCGCGGGAACGTGCTGAGGATCGTGACCGGCGGGTCGAGCAGCGCCGTCGTCCGGACGCGCGGTCCGGCCTCGCTCTCCTCGCCGGTCAGCTCGGTGACGAAGCCGTACTTGGCCAGGGAGGGCCCGCCGAAGTCGTAGTCGGGCGACTGGTTGAAGAGGAAGAACTCGGCGCCGGGCGCCAGACTCCGGTGCACGGTGCGGCACATCCGCTCGACGGTGGCGACGTCCTCGGCGTAGTTGAGCAGCTGGACCGCCACGGCGATGTCGAAGCGCCGCTCCAGGGTCCGCAGTTCGGCCGCGTCGCCCACCTCGTAGCGCACCCCCAGCGGCTCGCGCTCCTCCCACGCCCGCGCCACGGCGACCATCTCCCCGGAGATGTCGATGCCGAGCACGTCCGAGGCGCCGCGCCGCCTGAACTCCCTGCTGTAGAAGCCGGTGCCGGAGGCCAGGTCGAGGACCGCCCTGCCCCGCACGTCCCCGACCATGGACAGGAAGCTCGGAACCTCCCCGTACCGCACCAGGGGCAGGGCCTTGAAGCCCTCGAACGCCTCGCCGATCCCGTCGTACTGCTGCACGCTCATGCTGCTGTCCTCCCGTGTGGTCCCTCGTGCCGCGACCCCGCCCCGGACTCCCGCCCCCGGACGGGCCACGGCCTCCGACGGGCAGTCTCTCCACATCCCGACGCGCTGCCGTACTGGCGGAAACCACAAAGATCGGCCCCCCGCCCCGGCCTCCCGTACGGACGGCGACCCGGCCCCGGGCCCCTCCCGGGGTCGTCGCCCGTTCGCCGGCGGTTCCCTCGGGGCCGGGCCCGGGTGAATCGCCGCGCAGATGTACGGATCTGCGTCGGCCCGCTCGAAGCCGTGAGAAATGACGCCTCGATGTGATCGGTTCATTGCATTTTCCGTGCGGTGATTGGTCGTTTTATGCGGCCAGAATGACCGGTGGAGGGCGGCCTTCCAGCATGGGCACATGGCGAACCCGAACTGACTATGCTCCCCGATGTGTTGCGATGCGCTCACAGCGAGTCATGAACGCTGGGTGCGCGCGCGGACGGAACGTGGCTGCGAGGGGAAGCGACGCGATCATCGGCGCTGTCCCGGAGCGACCCGTCGGAATGTCGTCGGAGCATGCGCATTCGCCCGAACGGACTCCGACGTGTTCCCGTCGGCGCATCACATCACCCCAGTCCGCTCATTTCCAGACTGTTGAGGGACCCCGATGGTTCGTGCAGGTTCAATTTCCAGAGCCCGGCCACCCGCGGGCGCCCGGGTGTGGCTCCTTCCCCCCGGGGCCCTGGCCGTGGCCCTCGCCATAGCGTTGCTCTTCCTCCCTGCACAGATACGGACACCACTCGCCTGGTGCGGCCTCGCCGCGGTCGCCCTGACGGCCGCCACCTCCGCCGCCGCCGTCCGCCGGCTGCGGTCGGCGGACGCGGCCCGCTCCGCACGGGCGAGCGCCGAGGCCCAGGAGTACTACGCCCAACGCGAGGCCGCGTTGCTCGGACGCCTGGCCGACCAGCGCGCCACCACCGTCTGGCTCGCCGAGGAACTCCTCCCCGCCGCCGTCGCCCGGATGCAGCGCGGCACCCCCTCCTCGGAGATCCTGAACAACGTCTCCTTCGGGAACCACCACGACCAGGAGTACGCCGAGGCGCTCCGGGGCGCCCTGAAGACCCTCCTGGAAGCCGTGGAGGCCGAGGAGCACACCCGCGACGCCTCCCAGCGGGCCCTCGTGGCGGTCGCGCGCCGGGTCCAGGCGATCGTGCACCAGCTCGCCAAGGACCTCCACGCCATGCAGATCCTGCACGGCACGGACCTCGTGGTCTCCCGCGGCCTGCAGGACGTCGACCACCGCAACGCCCTGATCGGCCGCCTCGCGGCCAGCATCGCGGTCCTCGGCGACGCGCGGCCCGGCCGGCAGTGGTCGAAGCCGATCGCGCTGTACGACGTCCTGCGCGGCGCCATGTCACGTATCGTCGACTACCCCCGGGTGAAGCTGACGTCGGTGGCCGAGGTGGCCGTGACCGGCCCCGGAGCCGAGCCGATGATCCACCTGCTCGCCGAACTGCTCGACAACGCCACGACGTTCTCGCCTCCGCACACCCCGGTGGAGGTGACCGCGAGCGAGGTGCCCTCGGGCATCGCGATCGAGATCGAGGACCGCGGCGTCGGACTCACCGAGGAGGTCCGGCAGCGCGTCGAGCGCGTCATGGCCCACGCGTCGACCGGCCTCCATCTGGCCAACCTGGGCGAGGTGACCCAGCTCGGCCTGCCCGTCGTCAGCCGGCTGGCCCGCGAGCACGGCTGCGAGGTCGACCTGCGCACCTCCGCCTACGGAGGCGTACGGGCCGTCGTGCTCGTTCCCCGGAACCTGATCACCACCGTGCCGCAGCCCGTCGTGAGGCACCGCGAGCCCCCCCGGAGGCGCATGGGCGGCCCGATCCTGCCCAGGCCGGCGTTCCCGCGCGACGCCGTGACGGAGACCGGCCCGGTCAGGAAGACCACCAACGGACTCCCGCAGCGCCGCCGTGATTCGCCCGTCCCCACGCCGCTCGTCCAGGCGGGTCCCACGACCCCCGCCGCTCCACCCTCCTCCGGCCCGACCCGCCAGCCGGGGCTGATGTGGGAGGCGTTCAACGGCGACAGGAGAGCGGTCGCCGAACCTTCCCCTTCCCCCAGCGAGCCGTCAGATGAGGTTGAGTAACATGCAGCCACTGCCCAACATGGACTGGATGCTCAAGGAGCTCGTGGGCGGCGTCCCGTACGTCCGCCACGTGGTCGTCCTGTCCGCGGACGGCCTCTGCATCGGGCAGGCGAACACGGCGTCGGACACCGCCGACGCGATCGCCGCCGCCTGTTCCGGCATCCAGAGCCTGGCCCGGGCCATCTCGCAGATGTTCCCGCACGGCGACGGCTCGACGCGGATGGTCGGGATCGAGGCCGACGGCGGGTACTTCTCCCTGATGGCGGCCGGCCCGGGAGCCTATCTCGCGGTCCTCGCCGACCAGGAGGTGGACGCCGGACTGCTCGGCGACCGCATGCGGACCCTGGTGGTCCGGATCGGCCAGCACATGACCAGCCCGCCCCGTGACGACGTCGGGCAGGCGATGTGACATCAGAGCACCAGGCCCCCTGGGAGGAAGGCACTCCCGTTCCGCTCTACGTGGTCACCGGTGGCCCGGGCTCCTCGGCCGAGGGGTTCAACCTGGTCACCCTGATCGCGTCGAGGTCGGAACCCGACCCGGCGATGCAGCCCGAGCAGGCGGCCATCCTCACCATGTGCGCGTACCCGCTCTCGGTGGCCGAGGTATCGGCCTACCTCAGCCTTCCGTTCAGCGTGGTCACCGTGCTGCTGTCCAAACTCGTCGAGGACGAGCGGGTCGAGGCCATCGCGCCCGTGCCCGTGGCGGCATTCCCCGAACGCGGCCTACTGGAGGCGGTGATCCATGGACTACGCAAGCTCTGACACACTCGGCGCCCCGCCACGCGACATCGACGTGCTGCTGCCCCACGGTGCCAGGGGGGTCAAGGTCGTGATCGTCGGCGGCTTCGGAGTCGGCAAGACGACCATGGTCGGCGCGGTGAGCGAGATCCCGCCCCTGACCACCGAAGAGACCATGACCCAGGCCGGCGTCGGGATCGACCACAACCCCGGCGCCCAGGGCAAGAACACCACGACCGTCGCACTGGACTTCGGACGCATCAGCATCAACGAGGAACTGATCCTCTACCTGTTCGGGACGCCGGGACAGGAGCGCTTCTGGTTCCTGTGGAACGGGATCTTCGAAGGCGCGCTCGGCGCCGTGGTCCTCGTCGACACCCGCAGGATCGAAGTCTGCTTCGAGGTCATCACCCGTCTCGAGGACCGCCGCGTCCCGTTCGTCGTGGCCGTCAACACCTTCCCGGAAGCCCCGCAGTACCCCCTACCCGACCTGCGCACTGCTCTGGCCCTCAGCGATTCCGTGCCCATCATCACCTGTGACGCACGGGACCGGGCGTCCTGCCGCGACGCCCTGCTCTCGCTGATGGTCTACCTGTGCACCCTCGCCGCCGCCCAGGAGACCGCATGACCGTCCCTCCCGCCGAACACGCCACCGCGCTCCCCGGGCAGACCCCGCCCCCGGGCTGCCCGGCCCACGCCGCCACGGGACCCGGCGGAGCGGCCCGGCTCTACGGCCCCGCCGCCGAGACGGACCCCATGGGTCTGTACGAGGAGCTGCGCGCCACCCACGGCCCGGTGGCGCCCGTCCTGCTGGACGGAGACGTACGCGCCTGGCTCGTCCTGGGCTACCTGGAGAACCGTGACGTGGCCAGCCGCCCGACCCAGTTCTCCCGCGACCCCCGCGTCTGGCACGGCTGGAAGAGCGGCGAGATCGACGCCGCCACCTCGCCGCTCGTCCCGATGATCGGCTGGCGCCCCGACTGCGTCTGCGCCGACGGCGAGGAGCACCAGCGACTGCGGGGCGCGGTCACGGCCGGCCTCGGCATGTTCGACCACCGGGGGGTCCGCCGCCACATCACGCGCTTCTCCCACCAGGTGATCGACACGTTCTGCGAGAAGGGCGAGGCGGAACTGGTCGGGCAGTTCACCGAGCACGTGCCGATGCTCACCCTCACCCACCTGCTCGGGATGTCGGACGAGGACGGCCCCCGGCTCGTGCACGCCGCCCGTGACCTCTTCAAGGCCACCGAGACCTCGCTCGCCAGCAACGCCTACATCCTGGAGAGCCTCGAACGGCTCGTCGTCGCCAAGCGCGCCCATCCGGGCCACGACATCGCCTCCGCGCTGATGGCCCACCCGGCCCAGCTCACCGACGAGGAGGTGCAGCACCACCTGCGCCTCATCCTGCTCGCCGGCTACGAGACGACCGCCAACCTGATGTCCAACGTCCTGCGCATGGTCGTCACCGACCCCCGGTTCCGCGGGTCGCTGGCCGGTGGCCAGATGACCCTGCCCGAGGCCGTCGAGCAGGTCCTCTGGGACGAGCCGCCGCTGATGGTGTGCCCGGGCCGCTGGGCCAACGCCGACACCACCCTCGGCGGGCAGGAGATCAAGGCGGGGGACATGCTCCTCCTCGGCCTGGCCGCCGGAAACGTCGACACGGCGATCCGTCCGGACCCCGCGACCCCGGTGCACCACAACCGGGCGCACCTGTCCTTCAGCGCCGGTACCCACGAGTGCCCCGGTCAGGACATCGGCCGCATCATCGCCGACACCGGCATCGACATCCTCCTCACCCGGCTTCCCGACATCGCCCTCTCGGTCCCCGAGGAGAGCCTCAGCTGGCGTTCCTCCACCTGGGCGCGGAACCTGACGGCGCTTCCGGTGACCTTCGCCTCGCGCTTCCCGCAGGCCTTCGACGCCCCGGCCCCGCTTCCGGCCCCGCCGGTGCAGAGCACCGGGACGCCCTCGGCGCCGCCGTGGCAGGTCGCCGCGCCCGGGACGGCCCGCGTGCCCGAGCAGCGCGCCTCGTGGCTCACCCGCGTGAAGCGCCTCCTGCGCAGGGGGTAGCCCCGCGACCGAGGGGTGCCGACGCGTCCGTGTCGGCACCCCTCGCGCGCTCCCCCGCCGCCCCTACGTGGGGTACGAGACGTCCGAGGACGTGTAGCGGGGGGCGCCGGTGTACCAGGCATGGAGGCCGGCGAGGAATCCCTCGGCCCCGTGGAGCCAGGTCTCCAGCTCCGCCCGCTCCCCGTGGTCGAGGCCGGATCGCCTTACGAGCAGGGGCAGTTCGCTCTGCCGGAGGTGCTCGAAGTCGCGCAGCCGGGCGTTGACCAGATTCAGGGCCGCGGGTACGGCGTCGTGGAGCGTGATGCCCAGGGACGTACCGACCACCAGGACCAGGTTGTTGACGTCGCGCTCCTCGTTCACCTCCCGCTCGTACGAGGCGATGTCGTTCGCCAGACCCATGACGTCCATGAAGGCGTCGAGCAGGGCGCGGACGGTCCGGCTGTTCCGTATCTGCTCGGGTATGCGCGCGCCGGTCGCCAACTCGACCGAGTAGGGGGCGGTGTAGGCGGCGAAGCTCTCGCGCCGGAACGGGGCGTAGTCGATCAGGTGGGGTATCCGGCCGCTGCGGCTGTTGGCCAGCTCCTCGACCCCCGCGTCGATGTACTTCGCCAGCGCCCGGTTGAACTCGTGCCGCCAGTGCGCCAGCCGCGGCGGGAAGAGACGCTGCTGCAGATCGGCGATCCCCCGCTCGACGGCGTTCGTCGGCTCCGGCAGCCGGGCGCCCTGCTCCGGACGGAGGAAGGCGTGCAGCCGCGCGGTGAACACCAGCGCTCCCGGCAGGTCGCCGGTCTGCTTGAACGCGGCGGCGAAGTAGTCGTCCCAGGCCAGCGCCCAGATGTTGAAACGGTGGTTCAGCCGGAGACCGGCGAGCGAGGCGTCGGGCAGGGTCCAGGCGGTCAGCTGGTCGACGGTCATGGCGTGGAACGTGGACCGGGTCCAGATCGGGCGGTGGTCCGGCGGCCCCTCGTCGCCGGCCAGCATGCCCATCTCACGGGCCCAGGACTCGCTCTCCTCGTGCAGGGCCGACAGATACGGATTCACCCGCAGCGGATAGGGCATCCACAGCCGGGGGAGCTCGACGGCACGCACTGTCATGGGGACCAACCTCCTTCATTCCTCGGCCCGCATCGTGCGCTGCGCACGCACCCGCATGGGGTGGCCACCGCCCCGCACCCGGAGGTGAGGCCGGACGGTGCCCCGCCTGCGGCTCTCCAAACCTGCCCGCCACGGACGACCGTCAATCCCTCAACTTCCGCTGGTCTGCGGTCAGAAGAGGTTGGCGCGCGATTGTATTGCGCAGGGGACCGATCCCTCCGCGGCGTCCGATCCGCCCTCCCTCAGCGGTCGAGCAGACGCCAGGCGGTGAGGGCGAGGGCGGCCCGCGCCAGTCCGGCGGGTCCGCTGACGTCGAAGCCCAGGATCCGCGCGATCCGGTCGAGCCGGCGGGCGACGCTGCTGTGGTGCATATGGAGGAGGTCGGCGGCCCGGCGCAGGGAGCCGGTGGCGCAGTAGGCGTCCAGGGTCTCGACGTCCTCCGGGCTCTCGGCGATCCGCGCGACCGCCGCCACGTCGGCGTTCTCCCGCACGGCCGCCCCGGGCACCCGCGCGAGGAGCGCCCACACCCCGAGGCCGTCGTGGTCGACGACCGGCCGCCCCGCGGTGGCGAAGCGGAGCGCGGTGCGGGCCTCGCACCAGGACCGATGGGGCTCTCCCGCCGCGCCGATGCCCACGAGCACGCCCTCCGGCAGCCGGGCCGTCCGGTCGACGCCCGTCGCCAGGAGGACGCCCACGTCGCCGATCTCCGCCGCCTTCACCGGACCGGAGGGGCAGAGCAGCCCCGCGATCCGGGCGAGCGGGAACCGGGAACGCACGGCGAGGACGCGCACCGGCAGGTCGGCGCCGAAACCCAGGAGCCGCAACGCCCGCGCCCTGCCCGGTTCATCGCCGTCGGAGCTGATCGCCAGCTCGACCAGGGCGGGGTCGGCCATCGTGGTGAGGACGGCCCCGTGCCGCTCGACCACCGCGGCGGTGGCGAGCGCCAGCCGTTCGAGGAGCACCTCGTCCAGCGGCCCGGGCGGCCCGGGCCGCTCCAGCCACACCGCGCCGACCTCCTCCTCGTCGAGCACCACCGGCGCCGTCGTGGAGGCGGGCGCGGGCGCGGCGGACGGCTCCCGCCCGCCGGGGGCGAAGCGGATCGCCCGGCCGGTGCCGTGGAGCCGCAGCCCCGCCACGCACTCGGCCAGGCCCGCCGAGGCCCGGGCGAGCGCCGGGAGGTCCACCCTGCGGCGCATCAGGGTGTCGTAGAACGCGACGACGCGGACGGCGCCCTCGGCGTACGGATCCAGTCCCGACAGTCGTACCGCCAGTGCCTCCATGCGGGAAGGATAGAAGAGGGCGGGCGCGCCGGTCGGCGCGCCTCGGGGGCGGTACCCGCGACGCGCGGCGGATGACCCCGGGCGCCCACGCCCCGAGGATGAACGCCATGGACCCCGAACTCGAAGCGTTCCTCCCGTTCATTCCCAAGTACGACCTGAGCGACCCGGTCGCCGACCGCGAGGCCTTCGCCGAACTCGTCGCCTCCCTACCCGCGCCGGACACCTCGGGCCTGGAGATCGAGGACCGCACGGTGCCGGCCGACCCGGACGTGCCCGTACGCGTATATCGCCCGCACGGGGCGCGGGGCGCGGTGCTGTGGCTGCGCGGCGGCGGCTGGGTGACGGGCGACCTGGACACCGAGCGGCACTGGTCGACCCGCCTCGCCGCCGCGTCCGGCACCGTGGTGATCTCGGTCGGGTACCGCCCTTCCCCCGAGCACCCGTTCCCGGCGGCCCTGGACGACACCTGGGCCGTCCTGACCTGGGCGGCCGCGCACGCGGACGAGCTCGGTATCGACCCGGACCGGATCGCGGTCGGCGGACACAGTGCCGGGGCGAACCTCGCGGCCGCCGTCGCGCTGCGCGCCCGCGACCGGCAGGGCCCCCCGATCCGCTTCCAGCTGCTCAACCAGCCCGCGCTGGACGACCGCCAGGAGACCTGGTCGCAGCGCGCCTTCACCGACACGCCCGCGCAGGACCGCACCACGGTCGGCACGGTCTGGCGGCTCTACCTCGGCTCCCGGCCCGCCACCCCGTACGCCGCCCCGGCGCGGGCGGCCGACCTGGCCGGTCTGCCGCCGGCCCACATCGCCACCGCGGAGTTCGACCCGCTCCGCGACGAGGCCCTCGACTACGGGCTCCGGCTCCTCCGGGCGGGCGTCCCGGTCGAGCTGCACCAGTGGCCCGGCACCTTCCACGGCTCGCACGCGATCCTCTCCGCCGAGGTCTCCCGGCGGCAGCTCGCCGAACTCGGCGCGACGCTGCGCCGGGCACTGGCCGACTGATGCGGTCCGGGCCGGTCGGCCCGGTTCCGGTCGCGGACCGGTGGCCCGTCCCCTGTACTGACAGGGGACGGGCGGGTGCGCGGAGGAGGCCGGATGGCGTGGGCGGCACGGTGGCGGCGGCTGCGCGCGACGGCCGAGGGCCGCTTCCCCGTCCTGACCGAACTCGCGAACCGGCTGCTCTCCGGGAACCTGCTGGACGGGGGGACGAGACTGGCGGCTCAGGCGTTCCTGGCCTCCGTGCCGCTGCTGTTCGCCGTCGCGGCGTTCGCCCCGCACTCCGTCCGGGACCAGCTCAGGGAGTCCCTGCGGGCCATGTTCGGTCTGAGCGGCCGTTCCGACGTCGAACTGCGACAGGTCCTGGGCGGCGACTCCGCCGACGAGGACCTGCGGGAGACGACCGGCGTGGTCGGCCTGGTCGTCGCCCTCGCCTCGGCGACCAGCTTCAGCCGGGCCATGGCACGGGTCTGCGAGCGTGCCTGGGCGCTGCCGAGGGCCAGGACGCGGGTCGCCGTCTGGCGGTGGGTGGTGTGGCTGCTCGCACTGGTCCTGGTGGTCCTCCTCCAGGCGCCGATCCGGGACGGCTTCGGCGCCGGCCTCTGGCTCGGCATCCCCGTCTTCTTCCTGGTGAGCACCGGCATCTGGATGTGGACGCAGCACCTGTTGCTGGTCAACCGCGTCCCCTGGCTGCCCCTGCTGCCCGGCGCGGTCCTGGCGGCGGCGGCCACGAGCGCCCTGGCCCTGACGGCGCGGCTGTACATGCCTCCCGCGCTCAACAGGACGCTGGCGGAGTACGGGGCGCTGGGGCTCGTCCTCACCCTGTTCTCCTGGCTGATCGTCGTGTGCGCCTCCGTCACGTTCGCGTTCACCATCGGGGCGGTCCTCGCGCAGGAACCGCCCCTCTGCCACTACCTCGGCACGAACGACGACGCGCGGGGGACGGAGGACGACGGGCGGGGGACGGGCGACGCGCGGGGCGGTACGGACGGCTGACGGGACCGTCCCGCGCGCACGCGTCACCCGCGCCCGGCGCCCCCGCGGACGCGGTGGGCCGTGTCGCGCAGCCACAGGGCGCTGCGCTTGGGCGTGCGCGTCTGGGTGGGGTAGTCGACGCGGACGAGGCCGAAGCGCTTGTCGTAGCCGTACGCCCACTCGAAGTTGTCCAGGAGCGACCAGGCGAAGTAGCCGCGGACGTCGGCGCCACGCGTCCGGGCCTCGGCGACGGCGGCCAGATGGGCGGCGAGATAGGCGGTGCGCTCGGTGTCGTCCACGTAGCCGTGGGCGTCGGGACGGTCCTCGTACGCGGCGCCGTTCTCGGTGACCACCATCGGTGTGCCGGGGTAGTCGCGGGAGACGCGCAGCAGGAGTTCCGTGAGGTCGTGCGGCATCACCTCCCAGCCGAGGCCGGTGACCGGGAGACCGCCGAGCGGAAGGTTACGGGTGACGGGGACGCCGCGGGAGTCGGCGGTGGCACCGTGCTCGTCGGCCCCCGAGGTGCGCATCGAGCGGTAGTAGTTGACGCCCAGGGTGTCGATGGGGGCGGAGATGATCTCCAGGTCGCCGTCCCGCACGGGGATCTCGATGCCCTGCGCGGCGAGGTCGTCCACGAGGTCCCGCGGGTACCGGCCGAGCAGGATCGGGTCGAGGTAGAAGCGGAAGCCGAGGGCGTCGGACCGGCGGGCGGCCTCCCGGTCGGTGGCGGTGTCGGTGGCCGGACCGCTGGTGCCGAGGAGGTGGGTGACGGCGAGGTCGAGGGGGCGCCGGGCGGCGGAGCGCAGGCGCTGGACCGCGAGGCCGTGCGCGAGGTGCAGGTGGTGGACGGCCCGCACGCCGTCGGCGAGGGAGCGTCCTCCGGGGGCGTGGACGCCTTCGACGTGGCCGAGGACGGCCGAGCAGAAGGGTTCGTTGAGGGTGGTCCAGTGGGTGACGCGGTCGCCGAGGCGCTCGTGGACGAGTTCCGCGTAGTCGGCGAAGCGGTGGGCGGTGTCGCGGGCGGGCCAGCCGCCGGCGTCCTGGAGCTCCTGGGGCAGGTCCCAGTGGTAGAGGGTGAGCCAGGGGGTGATGTCGCGCGCGAGGAGCTCGTCGACGAGCCGGTCGTAGAAGCCGATGCCCGCCGGGTTGGCCGGGCCACGGCCGTGGGGCTGGACGCGGGACCAGGAGACGGAGAAGCGGTAGGTGTCGAGGCCGAGGTCGGCGAGCAGCGCCACGTCCTCGGGCATGCGGTGGTAGTGGTCGCAGGCCGTGTCGCCGGTGTCGCCGTTGTCGACGGCCCCGGGGATACGGCAGAAGGTGTCCCAGATGGAGGGGGTGCGGCCGTCCTCGGCGACGGCTCCCTCGATCTGGAAGGCGGAGGTGGCGGCGCCGAAGCGGAAGTGCGGGGGGAGGAGGTCGATGAGCGCGTCGTGGTGGGCGGTGGGGGACGGGGCGGGGGCGGTCACGGGGTCCTCCGGGGGTCGAGAGGGCGGACGGGAAAGCGGCCCGGGCGCCCTCGCGGGCGTCCGGGCCGTACGAGCGGGGGCGGGTCAGGGCAGACGGTGGTCCGCGTTCAGCACGGTGCCGCGTTCGGGGCGGTACAGGTCGAAGCCCCGTGTGTCGCACTGCAGGCCACCGTTGATGCAGTGGTCGACGAGGGCCTTGAGGGTGCGCTCCTCCCAGGCGTTGAAGAAGTCGTAGTGGAAGGAGTAGCCGCGACCGCTGGCCAGGCGGACCTGGCTCATGTCGCCGTTGACCGGCCACGCCATCTTGAACTCGATCATCGGCAGGGCGACCGGGTGGGAGGCCGGACACATGTTGTCGTTGGTGCCGGGCTTGACCACGGGGTACGCCATGTGGCTCTTGTGGTCGGGCGTGTCCAGGTGGAGGCCGTTCCAGCAGCTGGGCGCCTGCATGCGCAGGTTGAGCTGCACGTCGGGACGGTTCGGGCAGCTCGCGGGGATGTCGGTGTTGAAGAAGCTGTCACCGCACTCCCAGCCCTCGACGAACCCCTTGTGCGCGCGGAACTCCTGGGCGGTCTGCATCGGGTTGCCGACGACGTACCGCAGGCCCTTCGGGAAGGGCCGCACGCTCCGGTAGTCGGTCACGCCCGCCTTGTAGTAGATGACCTGCGGACCCACCGGCAGGATCTTCTGGTCACCCTTGAACAGCGTGGGCATCCAGTACGCGGAGGCGTCGGCGGGTGCCTTGCAGGTGGTGTTCCCGCCGTAGAGGGAGCCGGTGGTGCTGGCGGCGTTGGTCGTCGTGTTGCCCATGAACGTGTGGTCGTGGGACTTGCCGAACTGGCCCGGGTAGACGATCGGGTCGTCGGGGGCGGTGTGGGTGACGGAGCAGCCGGCCTGGAACTCGTGGTGGTAGGCCGGCGGCGGGGTGGCCGTGGACGGGGTGACGCCGGTGACCTGCGGGACGGCGGGGATGTAGCCGTCTCCGTCGGCGTCGTCGCCCGAGGCCTGGTCGGACACGGCCATGGTGTGTCCGCTGTGGGCGCCGGCCGTGACGACGGTGGGCGGCGCGCCGCTGTCCGTGCCCGCGGCGGAGGCGATGGTGCCGATGCCGAGGACGCTGGCGACGAGGGCCGTGCCGAGGAGCAGCGCGGGGAGTCGTTTCGGACTCGCTCTCATGGGGATCTCCTGCCCATGGGGATGGTTTCGCGTGGACGCGAACACGCCACGCGACTGGTGTGGTGGGTTCCCGTGCGGTGGTGCCGGGGTGGCGGGGCCGAGCGGCGGGCCCCGCCACCCGTCCTGGGGGTCCGGCTCGTCAGCTGTAGACGCCGAACTCGTGCAGGGAGTAGCCCCAGCCGGTGCCGCGAGCGGTGAGCTGAAGCTTGACGTAGCGGGCGGTGGCGCCGGCCGCGATGGTGTCGATGTCACCGTTGCCGGTGGTGGTGGCGTGGACGGTCCGCCAGGTGGTGCCGTTGTCGGAGACCTGGACCTCGTAGGCGCGGGCGTAGGCCGGGTCCCAGACGAGCTGGAGGCGGCTGAAGGAGCGCACCGAACCCAGGTCGACCTGGATCCACTGCGGGTCGCTCCAGTCGCTGGCCCACCGGGTGTTGGTGTTGCCGTCGGTGGCGTTGGAGGCGGGGCAGGGGCAGTCGCCGTAGGAGGCCTGGGCGGAGGAGGCCGTGGTGGGCCGGTTCAGGGCGATGTTGGTGCCGACGACGGGCGGGGCGACGACCTTGACGGACTTCGTCTCGATGCCGGCGTTGCCGCGGCCGTCCTCGGCCTGGACGTACACCTTCCACACGCCGAGCTTCTCGGGCGCGGTGACGGCGAAGGTGTTGTTGCCCAGGGAGCGGAACGGCGTCTCCACGAGGCGCTTGTCGCCGTTGGCGTAGTTGCCGCTCAGCAGGATCTTGGTGGTGACGGCGTCGCCGTCGGGGTCACGGATGTCGGCGCGGACCGTGAACTCGCCGCCCGCCGGGGCGGATCCGGCGGGGGTGACGGTCATGCCGCTGATGACCGGCGGGGTGTTGTCGCCCGCGACGGAACCGGCGTACGCCTTCTTGACGGCGTAGTAGGACAGGCGCTTCAGGCCGTCGGGGAGCAGGTTGAACCAGACGCCGCCGAAGTCGTGTTCGAGTCCGTAGTGGAAGAGCGTGGCGCCGAGGGCGACGCCCTGGTGGCCGGTGACGCAGTTCCAGGCCTTGGTGTAGCCGTCGGCCTTCTGGACGTCGGTGGGCTCGTCGGGGATGCCGTTGGCGTCGTCGGGCACCTCCCACTCGCCCGCGGGACCGCCCTCGGTGATGATGTACGGCTTGGTGTAGCCGCCGTCGATCCAGTCCTGGCGCACACCGCAGATGTCGCCGTAGGAGTTCATCGAGTACAGGTCGAGGTCCGGGGCGTTGCGCTTGTAGTAGGGCCAGGCGCCGGTCCACGCGTCCGTCGAGGTCACCGGGTGGTCGGGGTCGATGGAGTGGATCTTCTTGGCGACGTCGTTGACGAAGGCCGTGTACGCGTTGCGCTGGGCCTCCAGCTCGGTGCCGCCGTAGCAGTTCTGCAGACCGAGGACGGACTCGTTGCCGACGTTCCACATGAGCGTCGCCGGGTGGGACTTGTAGGTGTCGACCCACTTCGCGAACTCGGTGAGCATCGTGTTCTTGTACGCGGTGTCCGTGACGTAGTTGACGCAGCCGCCGGAGCCCGGGCCGCCGCCCGGCTGGAGCCAGAAGCCGTTGATCACCTTGACGCCGTGGGCGGCCGCCGCGTCGAGCAGGGGCTTGCTGGTGGCGTCCGTTCCCCAGGTGCGGACGGTGTTGACGCCCATGGACCTGACGTCCGGCATGTAGCGGGGGGCGTCGGCCATCGCCGGACCCCAGGTGAGGCCCTTGACGGTGTACGGCTGTCCGCCGACGGTCAGCCGCCAGTCGCCCTGGCTTCCGGTGACCCGGACGGCGCCGCCCGGCCCGGGCTGGGTGGTGCCGCCGCCGTAGACCCGGAACTCCCAGAGGGAGTAGCCGTAGCCGGTGCCCCGGGTGACGCCCTGGAGGCGCACGTAGCGGCCGGCGCCGGTGACCGCGAGCTCGTCGGTGCCCCCGTCGCCGTTGGTCACGGACGTGACGGTGCGCCAGTCGGTGCCGTTGTCGGAGAGCTGGATGTCGTACGCCTTGCCGTAGGCGCCCTCCCAGTTCAGGACGACCCGGCTGACGTCCGTACGGGCGCCCAGGTCGACCTGGATCCACTGGGCGTCGTTCCACTGGCTCGCCCAGCGGGTTCCGGTGAGGTCGCCGTCGAAGGCGGCGGACGCCGCCCAGGCCTCGCCCTCGGCCGAGGAGGCGGTGGCGGTCTTCCCCTGGGACAGAAGGGTCTCGGCGGCGGTGGCGGGCGCGGCGGTCAGCATCGTGGCGGAGGTGAGGGCGGTGGCGAGCAGGGCCCCGACGGAGAGGAGCGAACCCGTCGTGCGGGTGCGGGCGCCGGTGCGCCTTCGTGCCGTGGGGGTGGTGGTCGCGGTCATGGCGGCTCCTGGACGGAGGGGGGAGGGGGATCGCCTTCCGGGCGGCGCGGCGGGGACTGGGCGCCGCCCGGAAGGGGTGAGGGGGCCGGGACGCACCGGGCGGGTGCGTCCCGGCGGGACCGTCAGGGGAAGGAGACGACGGTGGACGGCACGGTCGAGGTGCCGGCGGGGATGGTGGAGGCCCCGGTGTCGTTGATGACGTGGTTGTAGTGGCCCATTCCGCCGAGGGACACCACCAGGAGGCTGTGGAACTTCACTCCCGGCTTGACGGGCGCCTTGAAGCCGTGGTCCTGGACGATGGTCGGGTCCACGTTGTAGTTGCAGTAGCTGCCGAGGCCCCACGCCTCGTGGGTGTTCACGGAGTCGTCGACCCGGTAGGCGGCGTACCCCTTCGTCGAGCCGTTCTGGATGGCGGCCTGGTTGGGGGCGTCGTACGCCTTCTCGTTCTGGTAGAAGATCGTGCGGCCGCGCTCGCCGTACCACTCGACGTCGTACTTGTTGAAGTGCTCCACGAACAGGCCGGTGGCCAGTACGTCGTCGCCGTTGACCCGGACGCCGTAGTCGGCGCGGTTGGTCTCCCAGCCCCAGCCCTCGCCGTGGTCGGCGCGCCAGACCCAGGTGTGGTCGATGATGGCGTCGTCGCTGTTCACGACCATGCTGGTGGTGGCCTTGCCCGCGCCGGCGCCGCCGATGCGGATGTACACGTCCTGCACGGTGGTGGGGTTGGCGGCGTGGTCGGCCGAGGAGTTCTGCGGTCCGAGCTCCAGCAGGGTCGAGGAGTTGACCGGTCCGGCGTCGATCAGGAAGCCGGCGAGGCGGACGCCGTCGACGTCGGCGACCTTCATCGCGGTGACGCCGTTGTCCGGGATGATCGTGGCGAGGCCGAGGCCGAGCACGACGGTGTTCGCCCGGTTCACGTTGATGGTCTGGTCGACGTGGTAGACGCCCGGGGTGAACAGCAGGTGCAGGCCCTGGGCCAGCGCCTGGTTGATCGTGGCGGCGGTGGCGCCGGGCTTGACCACGTAGAACTGGTTGAGCGGGATGGACTCGCCCTGCGGGGCGCCGTCGGCCCAGCTGGTGCCGCGCGCGTTCACGCGCTTGGCGGGCGCGAAGACCTTGTACTCGCTGCCGTCGAGGTAGAGGTAGGGCTTCTCGCGGGAGATCGGCGTGGTCTCCAGCGTGGTGTAGCGGGGCTCGGGGAAGGAGGTGGCCGGAGCGCCCTGGACGCCCGAGAAGGTCTGGTTCCAGACGCTGTTGGACCAGCCGCCGATCGAGCTGTCGCGGGTGTACCACTGCTGCTGCGAGTAGTTGCCGACCTGGCCGTCGATCTTCGAGTCGGCGATGTAGCCGCCGGAGGCCCAGCCGTAGCCGTTCGGCGCGAGGTTGAGACCGCCCTTGACGTGCATGCGCCGGAAGGAGGAGGCCTGGGAGACGGCCCACCGGTTGGTGCCGTTGACCGGGTTGAGGGTCAGGCCCTCCGCGCCGCGCCAGAAGTTCTGGGTGGCGTTGCCGTTGAACCAGCCGGCGTCGACGGTCACGTCACCGTTGATGGTGGTGTACCCGGGCCGCAGTCCGAGGCCGGCGATCTGCGTGTAGAAGCCGATCTGCGCGTTCAGGTTGTTGTACGTGCCGGGCTTGAAGAGGAAGGCGTGCCGGCCGCTGCCGAACTGGGCCGACTCCTGCTGCTGGAAGACCTGGTCCAGCTTGGCCTGGATGCCGGGCGTGGCCGGGTCGATGACGTGCACGTTGGGGCCGAGGTCGCCACCGCCGGGCAGCTGCGGACCGCCGCCGCCACCGGTGGTGCCGAACACCTGGAACTCCCAGAGGGAGAAGCCGTATCCGGTGGCCCGGGTGTGGCCGTTCATCCGGAGGTAGCGGCCGGTCCCGGAGAGGGTGACGTTGTCGGTGCCTCCGTCGCCCGCGGTGACCGAGGTGACGGTGCGCCAGTCGGTGCCGTTCTCGGAGGCCTGGATGTCATAGCTCTTGCCGTAGGCGGCCTCCCAGGTGAGGACCGCGTGGCTCAGCGTGGCGCTGCTGCCGAGGTCGACCTGGATCCACTGGGCGTCCTGCCAGGCGCTGGCCCAGCGGGTGCCGGTGAGGTTGCCGTCGACGGCGGCGGAGGCGGTGAAGGCGCCGCCCTCGGTGGAGGAGGCGGTGGCTGTCTTGCCCTGGGAGAGCAGGGTGGGGGCCGCTTGTGCCGTCGTGGCGGGGGCGAGGGCGAGCAGGCTGCCGGCCAGTGACGTCACAAGTGCGCCGACGGTGGCCCGACGGACGCGTGAGGCGGGTCGCCGGAAGACCGGCGGGGACCCGACGGAAGACATGGGGTCTCCTCTGGATACATGGGGGAAACGTGGGAGAGCGCTCTCCCGAAACCTTGCCCGCAGGGCGAGTTGACGGTCAAGGCGTGTGACACGACTTTTCTTTTGGCTTTCATTAAGTGTCGACCCGAACCCGCGCGGGCCTGCGGGAACGCCGCGGCTACAGTGCGTGGGTGGGGAATCGAGGACCGACACTGGAAGACGTCGCACGCGAGGCGGGGGTATCGCGAGCGACGGTGTCCCGCGTCGTCAACGGGGTGCGCAACGTGGCTCCCGACATCCAGCGCAGCGTGCGCGACGCGATCGCCCGCATCGGCTACACGCCCAACCAGGCCGCCCGCTCCCTGGTGACCCGGCGCACCGGAACCGTCGCCCTCGTGCTCTCCGCGACGGGCAGCGGCTTCACCACGCGCGTGTTCTCCGACCCCTTCTTCGGACGGGTCGTGGACGGCGTCCTGCCGGTCCTGCGCGAGCGCGCGATCCAGCCGGTGCTCCTCGTCGCGGAGTCGGAGCAGGCCAGGGCCCAGCTCGTCGAGTACCTGCGGCAGGGCGGCGCCGACGGAGCCCTCGTGGTGCCGCTGGACGAGGACGACCCGCTGCCCGCGATGCTCGTGGCGGCCGGTCTCCCCACGGTGCTGTTCGGCCGCCCCCGCGACGGCGAGAACGTGGGCTTCGTCGACCTCGACAACGCGGCGGGCGCGCGCCTCGCCGCCGAACACCTGTGGGCCACCGGCCGGCGGCGCCCGGCCACGATCGCCGCACCTGCCACCGCCCCCACGGCGGGCGAACGCCTCGACGGCTTCCGCGAGGTGTTCGCGGCCCACGGGGTGACGTCGGTCCCCGTCGTACGGGGCCGGTTCACGGTCGACAGCGGCAGGCGCGCGATGGCCAGGCTGCTGAGGGAACACCCGGAGACCGACGCGGTGTTCGCCGCGAACGACCTGATGGCCCGGGGTGCCTGCCAGTACCTGCGCGAGCACGGGGTGGCCGTCCCCGGCGCGGTGGCCGTCGTCGGCTTCGACGACTCCGTGGCCGCGCGCAGGCCACGGCCGCAGCTGACCACCGTGCGTCAGCCGGTCGAGCGCATGGCGGCGGCGATGGCCGGACTCCTGGTGGAGCGGCTCGACACCGGCGGCGCCGAGCCGGCCTCGAAGGTGTTCGAGCCGGTCCTCGTCGTCCGCGACTCCACCTGACGGGTGCGGCCCGCCGCTCACCTCTCCGGGGCCGGGGCGTCCAGGACGGCGAGCCGGACGCGCGCACCGGTGTCCAGGGCCAGGACGGGCGCGACGGAGCGGTGGCCGGCCAGGAGGTCGGCCTCGTCCCTGTCCGCACGCCGGGAGGGGGTGAGCGCTGCCGGAGGCTCCGGAAGGCCGCCCCGGCGACGGCGGGGCGGCCTTCACGACGGTCATGACACGGCTCTCACATCAGCCGGCCGTCGCCTCGCGGTGGGCGCGGACGATGTCCGCGTACCGGCGGCCGCTCGTCTTCACGGTCCGCTGCTGCGTCGCGTAGTCGACGTGGACGAGGCCGAAGCGCTTGTCGTAGCCGTACGCCCACTCGAAGTTGTCGAGCAGGGACCAGGCGTAGTACCCGGCGAGCGGGGCGCCCTTGCGCACGGCGCGGGCGCAGGCCGCGATGTGCTCCTCCAGGTAGCGGGTGCGCTCCGGGTCGTGGACCGCGCCGTCGGGACCGACGGTGTCGGGGAAGGCCGAGCCGTTCTCGGTGACGTACAGCTTCCGCACGCCGTAGTCGTCGGTGAGTCGCAGCAGGAAGGCCTCCAGGCCGCCCGCGTCGATCTGCCAGTCCATGCCGGTGCGGGGCACGTCGGGGAGGCGTACCTCGCGGGCGTACGGGACCGGGCCCGACGGGTCGTCGGCGACGGTGACCGGGAAGTAGTAGTTGAGGCCGTGCCAGTCGAGCGGCGCGGCGATGGTCTCCAGGTCGCCCGCCCTCTCGGGGAGTTCGACCCCGTACAGCTCGCGCATGTCGGTGGGGAAGCCGCGGCCGTAGACCGGGTCGAGCCACCAGCGGTTGGTGTGGCCGTCCGCGCGGGCGGCGGCGGCGACGTCCTCGGGCCGGGTGGAGGCCGCCTCGACGGTGGAGTGGTTGGTGACCAGGCCCACCTGGGCCCCGGGGGCGGCGGCGCGGATGGCCTGGGTGGCGAGGCCGTGCCCGAGGAGGAGGTGGTAGGAGGCGCGGACGGCGGCCGTGACATCGGTCAGGCCGGGGGCCATGCGGCCCTCCAGGTGGCCGATCCAGCCCGAGCAGAGCGGTTCGTTGAGGGTGGCCCACTGGGTGACCCGGTCGCCGAGGCGCTCGGCGACGACGGAGGCGTACGCGGCGAGGTGTTCGGCGGTGGTCCGCTCGGTCCAGCCGCCGTGGCTGTCCCGCACCCGGTCCTGGAGGGCCTGCGGGAGGTCCCAGTGGTAGAGGGTGACGGAGGGGGTGATCCCGGCGTCGAGGAGGCCGTCGACGAGCCGGTCGTAGAAGTCGAGGCCGGCGGCGTTGACGGGGCCGTCACCGCCGGGGACGACGCGCGGCCAGGCGACGGACAGCCGGTAGGCGTCGGTGCCGAAGCCCTTCATCAGGGCGATGTCCTCGGGCCAGCGGTGGTAGTGGTCGCAGGCGGTGTCGCCGTGGTCGCCGTTGTCGATCGCGCCGGGCACCCGGGAGAAGGTGTCCCAGATGGACGGGGCCCGGCCGTCCTCCGCGACGGCGCCCTCGATCTGGTAGGCGGAGGTCGCGGTGCCCCAGGCGAACTCCGGGGGGAAGGCCTCCAGGTCGAGCGAGGTGGAGGAGTCGGTGGATTCGGACACGGGGAACCTCTTCGTGATCGGTGTGGAGAGGGACGTCACTTGACCGCACCCGCGGTGAGGCCGGCGACGAGGTAGCGCTGGAGGAGCAGGAAGCCGACGACGACGGGGACGCTCACCACCAGGGAGGCGGCCATCACCTGGTTCCAGTAGACGTCGTTCTGGGTGGCGTACCCCTGGAGACCGACGGCGAGGGTGCGGGTGGTGTCGTTGGTCATGACCGAGGCGAAGAGGACCTCGCCCCAGGCCGTCATGAAGGCGTAGACGGCGACGGCGATGATGCCGGGGGAGGCGGCCGGGACGATGACGCGGAACAGCGCGCTGATCGGCCCGCAGCCGTCGACCTTGGCGGCCTCGTCGAGCTCGCGCGGGATCGAGTCGAAGTAGCCGGTCAGCATCCAGATGGAGAACGGCAGCGAGAAGGTCAGATAGGTGAGGATCAGGCCTTCGCGGGAGCCGAACAGGGCGATGCCGGTGGCGTTGCCGATGTTGACGTAGATGAGGAAGAGCGGCAGCAGGAAGAGGATGCCGGGGAACATCTGGGTGGAGAGGACCGTCACGGTGAAGACCCGCTTGCCGCGGAAGCTGTAGCGGCTGACGGCGTACGCGGCGAAGATCGCGACGACCACCGAGAACACCGTGGCCGCGCCCGCGACGACGATCGAGTTCACGAAGTAGTCGGCGAGCGGGACGGTCTCCCAGATGTCGACGTACGGGCGGAGCGTGAGCCCGGAGGGGATCCACTCGAACTTCCCCGAGACGTCCTTCAGCGGCTTGAGCGAGCTGGAGATCATCACGTACACCGGCAGGACGACGAAGCCGGTGAGCAGGGTGAGGAAGATCCGCCGGGTCCACAGGAACGAGCGGGGCGCCGCCATGGGGGAGCGCGGGGCCGCGCGCCGGGATGCGTGCTCAGACATCGGAGGTCTTCCTTCCGCGGCTGGTGAGCAGGAGGTAGACGCCCGTGACGACGAGGAGGAAGAGCAGCAGCAGCACGGACATGGCCGAGCCGGTGCCGAAGTTCCACGTCTGGAAGGACGACTGGTAGATGTGGAGGGAGATCAGGTCGGCGGCCTCGGGCGCCGCCTTGCCGAAGAGCACGAACGGCGTGTTGAAGTCGTTGAACGTCCAGAGGAAGAGGACGAGCACGAGGACCTGGTTGACGGAGCGCAGCGACGGCAGGGTGATGTGCCGGATCTGCTTCCACACGCCGGCGCCGTCGAGCGCGGCCGCCTCGTACATGTCCCGGGGGATGTTCTGCAGTCCCGCCATGACGGTGAGGAAGGCGAAGGGCCAGCCCTTCCACACGGAGACGATGAGCAGGGCCCAGAAGCTGTTGTCCCCGATGAGCCAGAAGGCGGGGCTGTCGCCGATGCCGAGCTGGTCGTGGAGGACGTGGTTGATGAGGCCGTTGTCCCGCTGGAACATGAACGCCCAGGTGATGACGGCGGCGTAGACGGGCAGCGCGTACGGGACGAGGAACAGGGTCCGGAGGAAGCCGCGGCCCCGGAAGTTCTCCTGGAGGAAGATCGCGGCGGCCGTCCCGAGGAGCCAGCACATCCCCACGGAGAGGAGGGTGAACAGACAGGTCGTCAGGAAGGACTTGAGGAGCGCCTGGCCGACGGGGGCGTCGAAGTCGATCGCGACGGTGTAGTTGTCCAGACCCGACCAGGGAGCCTCGGACCAGTTCCGGATGTAGAACTGGGTGAGTTCCCTGAAGCTCATCGTGATGCCCATGAGCATCGGGACGAGGTGGACGAGGAGTTCGAGGAGCAGGGCGGGGAGGAGCAGCAGGTAGGGCAGTGCGATGCGGCGACGCCCGGAGCGGCGTGGTGCGCGTGCCTCTCCGGGTGTGGCCTTGCGCACCGCCGGCTCGGTCGGCTGAGCGACGGCGGTTTCGGTCATGGTGGGGCGGCCTACTTCTTGGGCATCTGCTGCTGGGCCTTTTCGAGCTTGGCCTTCACGGACTCCGTGGTGACCGGGCGACCGGCGGCGGCGTCGGCGAACAGCTCCTTGACGGCGGTGCCGACCACCGTCTCGAACTGCGACTCCTCGGGCACCTGCGGCAGGGCGGCGGCGCTGGTGGCGAGGGTGTCGCGGATGACGGCGAGGGACGGGTCGGAGAAGCCGGGGTCCTTCTGGGCGCTCTTGACCGGCGGGACCGAGCCGTACGCCTTGTTGAGGACGATCTGCTCCTCGTCGCTCGTCATGTACTTCACGAACTTCAGCGCGCCGTCGAGGTTCTTGGTGTTCTTGAAGACGGCCAGGTTGATGCCGGCGACCATCGAGTTGGTCTGGGCGCCCTGACCGGGCTTGCCCGACGGGACCGGGGCCGGGGCGACGCCCCACTCCTCCGGGCCCATGCCCTGCGCGGAGAAGGTCTGCGACGGCGTCTGCCACAGGACCATGCCGGTCTTGTTCTTGGCGAAGTCGCTGAGGGACTGGTTCTGCGCGTACTCGGCGTTGCCGGGGGCGACGACCTTCTGGACGGCCATGAGGTCGATGTACTGCTTGACGGCGGCGACGGCCCCGTCGGAGGTGAAGTCCGGCTTGCCGTCGGCGGTGAAGAAGTCCGCCCCGTGCTGCTTGCCGAGGACGAAGACCTGGTGGATGTTGTTGGAGAGGTTGGAGCCCTCGACCCCGATCCCCGCCTTGCCGTCCTTGCTGAGCTTCTTGCCGGCCGCGATCACCTCGTCCCAGGTGGTCGGCGGCTTGGCTATGCCCGCGTCCTTGAACATCTGCTTGTTGTAGTAGAGCGCGTACGCCATGGAGTAGAGCGGGACGGCGGCCGGGTCCTTGCCGGCGACACCGGTGGAGCCGAGCGCGGAGTCGACGAAGCGGTCCTTGCCGCCGATGGCCTCCAGGTTCTTCGCGTCCCACGGCAGGAGGGCGCCGGTGGACTGGAGCGAGGCGCTCCAGGTGTTGCCGATGTTGAGGATGTCGGGGCCCTGGCCGGACGTGGTCGCGGTGAGGATCCGGTTGAGCAGGTCGGACCACGGGATCACCTCCAGCTTGACCTTGATCCCGGTCTCCTTCTCGAACTGGTCGAGCTCGGGCTGCAGGACCTTCTTGTCGACCTCCAGGCTGGCGCCCTGGTTCGAGGCCCAGTAGGTGAGGGTCTTCGGCGACGACTCGCTCCCTTCACCGCCGCCGCAGGCGGTGGCGGTGAAGGCGAGGGAGAGGGAGACGGCACCGGTGACAGCGGCTCTGATTCTGCGCATGGCTCCTGGGCCCTTTCAGGGACGAGGGGGCTGCCGATGAGGGTGGGCTTCTGGAGGCCTCGCCGTAACATCGGCTTAATTTAGGATGTGAGTTAAACCCCATGAGAAGGTCGCGTCAAGCCTTGTGCTGCGGGTATGTTGCAACGAACGACTTCAGAGACGGGGACCAAAGTGCACGCGAGAACTGGCCGTACGGTGCGTGACCTGCGGCGCGAGAACCGCACCGCCGTTCTGCGCAGGCTGTACTTCGACGGACCGATGAGCCGCCTCACGCTCGGTCCCGCGACCGGACTCAGCTCGGGCTCCGTCAGCAACGTGGTCGCCGAACTCGTCGCCGACGGCCTCGTCGAGGAGGCCGGCAGCGTCGACTCCGCCGGCGGACGCCCCCGCACCCTCGTCCGGATCACCCCCGCGAGCGGCTTCATGATCGGCGTCGACATCGGCGAAACCCGGGTCAGGATCGAGCTGTTCGACCTGACCCTCACCGAACTCGCCCGGGCCGAACGCCCGTTGGCCTGCTCCGGACCCCGTACGGCCCGCTACGACGTCGACCTCGTCGTCGACCACCTCCGGGAGGGCATCGCGGAGGTGCTGCGCACCGCGGAGGTACCCGCCGACCGGCTCATCGGCGTCGGCGTCGGCGTCCCCGGCATCGTCGCCCGCGACGCCGGGGACGGCGCCGTCGTCCACGGCCAGACCGTCGGCTGGGACGCCGTCCCCTTCGAGCGCCTCCTCCGCGCCGCCGTCGACCTGCCCGAGTCCGTGCCGTACTGGATCGACAACGGTGCCAAGACCCTCGGCCAGGCCGAGATGTGGTTCGGCGCGGGCCGGGGCGCGCGCAGCGCGGTGGTCGTCCTCTTCGGCTCCGGCGTCGGCGCCTGTGTGCTCACGGACCCGATGGGGCCCGGGCGGGCGCTCGAATGGGGTCATCTGACGGTACGGGTCCGGGGGCGCCGCTGCCGCTGCGGCGCCCAGGGCTGCCTGGAGGCGTACGCCGGCGCGGAGGCCCTCCTCGAACGGTGGCGGGAGGCGGGAGGCAAGCCGCCCACCGGCGCGGACGAGGAGACCGCCCTGACCGCGATGCTGGCGGCGGCCCATCCGCCGGACCCGGGGGCGGAGCCCGACGCGAC
>NZ_JBEOXR010000036.1:0-81451 GCF_040296665.1 Streptomyces sp. NPDC002057 | reverse complement strand
GTCCGGGCAGCGGAGGACCGCAGCCCGGACACCGCCGTCGGCTAGCCGGCGGACGCGCGCGCCGGCGCCGGGGCGTACCCCGCCGGCCGGGTGGTGAACGTGCCCCGGCCCTGGGTGCGGCCGCGCAGTCGGGACGCGTAGCCGAAGAGTTCGGCCAGCGGCACCGTGGCCGTCACCACCGCCGTACCGGAGCGGGTCGTCTGGTCCGTCACCCTGGCCCGGCGGGCCGCGAGGTCGCCGAGGACGGAGCCGACGGACTCCGCGGGGACGGTGACCGTCACGTCGGCCACCGGCTCCAGGAGCGTCATCGCGCTCGCGCGCAGCGCCTCGCGCAGCGCGAAACGGCCCGCCGTGCGGAACGCCATCTCCGAGGAGTCCTTGGAGTGGGTGGCGCCGTCCGTGAGCGTGACCCGGACGCCCGTCACCGGATGGCCGCCGAGGGGACCCTCGACGAGGGCGTCCCGGCAGCCCGCCTCGACCGCGCGGACGTACTCCTGCGGGACACGGCCGCCCGTCACCGTGGACGCGAACACGAACTCCTCGCCCTCGGCGGCCGGTTCGACGTCGATGACGACGTGGGCGAACTGGCCCGCGCCGCCGTCCTGTTTCACATGACGGTGGAGCAGACCGGTGACGCCCTTCGCCACCGTCTCCCGGTACGCGACCTGCGGACGGCCGACCGTGACCTCGACGCCCCGGTCGCGCCGCAGCTTCTCCACCGCCACCTCCAGGTGCAGTTCGCCGAGCCCGGACAGGACGGTCTGACCCGTCTCCGGGTCGGACCGCACCACGAGGGACGGGTCCTCCTCCGACAGCCGGGCGAGCGCCGTCGCCAGCCGGCCGGTGTCCGTGGACCGGCGCGCCTCCACCGCGACCGAGACCACCGGGTCGGCGGTCGTCGGAGGTTCGAGCACGACCGGCGCGTCCGGGGCGCACAGCGTCGCCCCGGCGCGGGCGGCCTTCGGGCCCACGACGGCGACGATGTCACCGGCGCGCGCCTCGTCGACCTCGGTCGCCCGGTCGGCCTGGACCCGCAGGATGCGGGCGATCCGCTCGGTGCGGCCGGTGACGGCGTCCAGCACGGTGTCCCCCTTCCCGATCGTGCCCGCGTAGACGCGGACGTAGGTCATGCGGCCGGTGGCCGTGGCGCTCACCTTGAAGGCGAGCGCCGTGAACGGCGCCGTCGGGTCCGCCGGGACCTCCCCGCGCACCGGCGGCATGTCCGACGGGGCCGGGAGGTACGCGACGACGGCGTCGAGGAGCGGTTCGACGCCCCGGTTGCGGTACGCCGACCCGCAGAGCACGACCACGGCCCCGCCGGAGAGGGTGAGGTCGCGGAGCGCGCCCGTGAGGGTCTCCGGGGAGAGCGAGCCCTCCTCGCAGAACTCCTCCAGGGCGCCCGCGTGCAGCTCCGCCACCGTCTCCTCCAGGAGACGCCTGCGGCGCACGGCCTCGTCCCGGAGCTCGTCCGGGACGGGGCCGTCGGTGTACGTGTCGGCGCCGTCGGCCCACACGTACGCCCGCATCGCGACCAGGTCCACGACACCGGTGAAGCCGTCCTCGCGCCCGATGGGGAGCTGGACGGGGAGCGGGACGGCGCCGAGGCGGGTACGGATCGACTCCACGGCGGTGTCGAGCTCCGCGCCCGCCCGGTCCAGCTTGTTGACGAAGGCGATGCGCGGAACGCCGTGCCGGTCGGCCTGCCGCCACACCGTCTCGCTCTGCGGCTCGACGCCCGCCACGGCGTCGAAGACGGCGACGGCGCCGTCGAGGACGCGCAGCGAGCGTTCGACCTCGTCGGAGAAGTCGACGTGGCCCGGGGTGTCGATCAGGTTGATCCGGTGCCCGGCCCAGTCGCAGCTGACCGCGGCGGCGAAGATCGTGATGCCCCGGTCCCGCTCCTGCGGATCGAAGTCGGTGACGGTGGTGCCGTCGTGGACCTCGCCCCGCTTGTGGGTGGCACCGGTGAGGTACAGGAACCGCTCGGTGACGGTGGTCTTGCCCGCGTCGACGTGGGCGAGGATGCCGAGGTTGCGGACGCGGTCGGTGAGGTGGGTACGCACGGTGTCGTGCCTTTCGCTGCTGCGTGGAGAACGGGGCAGCGCGATGCCCGGACGACGGGCCGTCCGTCAGCGGGACGGCGGGAACGTCACGGGTCGGCGGTGGCGGGCGCGCAGCCGCCACCGGCCGGAGGGAGAGGCGAGGATCACGTCGTACCGGGCACGGGAGGAGGACACGGCGACGGCGGCACGGCTGCGCACGGTCCTCTCCTCTCGGTCGAACGGTCTGCGGCGCACCGACCGGGGCGCCGAGACGTGAGTGTAGGGAGTCGGACGGATCGGGCGACAGCGGTTTTCGCGGGCGGGCCGCCGGTCCGCCCGGGCGAGGTGCGGTTGAGGCAAAGTACCGGCCAGAATGGGGAGTTGGCCGTATCTCGTCTGCCTCGTCGTCCCCCTCGGGCGCTTAATGGTGCTCCCGCGGTGCGCGGGTGGGAGTGACGAGGACACGGGGGAACGCATGGACTCCACGGGAAACAACGGGCCGACGCCACCCGGGTCCGCACCGTCCGGGCCGCCACCCCCGAGGAACCCGCCCCCGGCGGCCCCGCCCCAGCGGCCGTGGGAGCGATCCCCGGCGGTCCAGCGCGACGGCACCCTGATCCTCCAGGTCAGCCGCCGGATCCTGTGGGTGGGTTCGGCGGCCATCCCGCTGCACAACATCACCCGGGTGGAGGCCTTCAGGCTCAAGCCCGACCGGGGCGCGGCCCTCCTGCGCTTCCTGAAGTGGCTCGTCGTCGCCGTCGTGGTCTACGCCGTGATCAACACCGTGAACGGCGGCGACGAGAGCATCGGGGGCGGGGGCGGCCCCCTTCTCTTCGTCGTCCTGATCGCCCTGGCCGCCTTCCTCTGCAAGGAGCTCTTCGAGCCGGCGCGGTCGGTCCTGGCCGTGGAGACGGCCGGCGGCTCCGTCGCACACGTCACCCTGCCGAGCGTGGACGAGCTCCGCGAGATCGCCGGGCGGATCGCGTACGCGATCGACAACCCGGAGGCCGAGTTCACCGCGATCGTGCAGCAGTTCAACAGCAGCAACACGAACAATTTCGGCCCCGTGGTCAACATGAACGGGGGCCGCAACAACAGGGGGATCAACCTGTGAGCGACACGACCAACAACTACGGCCCCGTGGTCAACATGGACGGCGGCCGCCAGAACGTCGGCATCAACTACGGCACCGTCGGCGCCGCCTCCCAGGGCGACGAGCTCCGCGCCGCCGTCGAGGAGCTGACCCGTCTCCTCGGTCAGCTGCGCCCCCATCTCACCCCGGAGCAGGACCGGACGATCGAACAGGCCCTGCCCGAACTCACCCCCGACCGCGCCGCGCTGCGCGAGCGCGGCATCGTCCTGGCGTCCGTCGCGCAGATCGCGGCCGCCGTCGGCGCGGTGGGTCAGCCGGTCGTGGAGGCGCTGGGACGGCTCATCCCGTTGCTGGGCTAGACCGTCGCCGCCCGCGGGGCGACGGAGAACGGCCCGCCGATGTCGTCATCGGCGGGCCGTCGTGCGTAGCGCGCGTGAGCGGGGCTACGGAACTACAGGGAGATCTGCCAGGACTGCGCGTAGTTCCAGGTGGGGTTGCAGCTCCACAGGGTCAGCCAGGTGCCGTTCGCCAGCGAGTTGCCCTTGTTGGTGATGCACTTGGTGCCGTTGAGGGTCCGGATGCGGTCGGAGTACTGGTCGAAGTCCTCGTCGAACCGCTGCGGGCTGCTCAGCGAGTTGAAGTCACAGGTCCACAGGGTCAGGACGGCGCCGTTGGTGCCCGAGGCGTTGCCGCGCGGCGTCAGACACTTACCGCTCGCGTCGTGGACGAGGAACATGCCGTTCCAGTGCCACTTCTGCAGGGGGCTGCCGGTGCAGGTCCACACGGTGACGACGGCACCGTTGGCGGTGCTGTTGCCCTCGGGGGTGGCGCAGCTGCCCATGTTCCACAGCTTCGTGTTGCCGGCCGCCTGGGCGGGGCTCGCGGCGAGGAAGCTCACGCCGACCAGGGTCATGAGCGCGATCAGCGCCGACATTGCCTTGCGAATCATCATTGTTCCTTTGTGGTCTTCGGCCCATGAGGCCGACGAATGCCCGCATTTGCCCGAACCGGCACGAAGTGCCGTTTCCTCAGGCGTGGTTGCGGGCGGTTCCCCCGGGTCAATCGAAGCGATACGACACGGAGCGTTTCCGCTGGCGATCAAGGTGCCAGTGATCCTCTGACCTGTCAAAACGCTTCGTATCGTGGGGCCTTGGGGTAGGGTCGGGCGCATGTCCACGGCCCCGTCCCGCCGCAGCGAGAAGGCCCGCCAGGCGATCCTCGAAGCCGCCTTCGCGATCTGTGCCGAACGCGGACTCGCGGCGACCACGATCGAGGCGATCGCGGCCCGGGCGGGTGTCGCCAAGACGACGATCTACCGCTGGTGGCCCTCGAAGGCGGCGATCCTCCTGGAAGTCGTGGAGGTCCGGCGCAGCGCCGACGGCGCCTACCCCGACACCGGCGACATCATGGCCGACCTCGCCACCCAGACCGCCAATGTGACGCGCCTGTTCGAAACCGAGCTCGGGGCGATCTGGCGCGGTCTGATCGCCGCCGCGCAGACCGAGGACGTCGCCGCCGAAGGGGTGCGCCGCATCCTGCGGGGCGCCATCGACGAGTGCGTCGCACGCCTCGCCAAGGCCCGGGACGCGGGCCAGATCCGCGAGGACCTCGACCTCGAACTCGCCGTCCAGCTCATCTACGGGCCGATCTACCACAGCTGGCTGCTCGGCATCCGCGCCATGAGCCCGCCGTTCATGGAGACCGTCCTGGACGCCCTCAGGCCCAGCCTGCAGCCGCCGCGGCCCTGAGGGGCCGGCCCGCGCGCGGGGGCGCGTGGGGGTGGAACTCCCGGGGGGCGTACCCGACGTCCGGGGGCGCGGCCGTACCCGGCGACGCCGGGGCGCCGCATCCGTCCGGATGCGGCCCCCGGCTCGGCGGCCTACGCGGCCGGGTCCGCCGGCTGGAGCAGGTCCCAGCGGTTGCCGTACAGGTCCTCGAAGACGGCGACCGAGCCGTACGGCTCGTGGCGCGGGTCCTCCAGGAACTTCACGCCGGCCTCCGTCATGCGGGCGTGGTCGCGGGCGAAGTCCTCGGTGTGGAGGAAGAAGCCCACCCGGCCGCCCGACTGGTTGCCGACGGAGGCCTCCTCGGCGTCGTTCTTGGCGCGGGCGAGCAGCAGGCCCGCGTTGCCCAGGCCGCCGACCCCGGCGGCGCCGCGCGGGCGCACGACGACCCAGCGGGTGCCGCCGCCCCGGTCGGTGTCCTCGACCAGGTCGAACCCGAGGGCGTCGATGTAGAAGGCGATGGCCTCGTCGTAGTCACGGACGACGAGGGTCACGAGTGCGATGGACGGCATGGGGCAAACGTAATACGTATGAATCTACCCGCGTCAACCGGCACGCCCGGTGTGACAATGCCCGTCATGGACGCGCAACAATTCGAGCGCCTGGCGGCCCGCGCGCGTGCCCTCGCCGAGAGCCCCCGAGGACCGGCCGAAGGGGGCACCGGAGGACCGGCCGAGGGGAGTGCCGCAGGGCCCGCCGACCGCCCCGCCGTCCGCCGCGTCCTCGGGCTCGCAGGTCCGCCCGGGGCCGGGAAGTCCACGCTCGCCGCGCGGCTCGTCGACCGCCTCGGCGGGCTCGCCGTCCTCGTCCCCATGGACGGCTTCCATCTCGCCCAGGCCGAACTGGAGCGGCTCGGACGGGCCGACCGGAAGGGCGCGCCCGACACCTTCGACGCCGCCGGGTACACCGCGCTCCTCGCCCGGCTGCGCGCCCCCGTCCCCGGCACCACCGTCTACGCGCCCGCCTTCGACCGCTCCGTCGAGGAGCCGATCGCCGGGTCCGTGCCCGTCGGGCCCGAGGTCCCGCTCGTCGTCACCGAGGGGAACTACCTGCTGCACGACGAGGGCGCCTGGGCCGGGGTCCTGCCCCTCCTCGACGAGGCCTGGTACCTGGACCTGGACGACCTCCGGCGCGTCCCCCGGCTCGTCGAGCGGCACGTCCGCTTCGGCAAGGACCGGGCCCGCGCCGAACGCTGGGTCCACGACTCCGACGAGGCGAACGCCCGCCTGGTGGCCCGCGGCCGCGACCGCGCCCACCTGATCGTGACGATGGACTAGGGGGTGTCCTGCCGGCCGGGCCGGCCCCGCTAGCCCGGCCCGATCCGAAGGGCAGCCCCCCGGGGAGCCGTGTCGATCAGGCGGCCGGGCCCGCCGCGTGCCGCCCCGCCGCCACCGCCAGCGCCCGGATCAGCGGGTGCGGGCGGGTCCCGTCGCCCGCCAGCTCCGGCTGGAAGAGCGTCGCCAGGAAGAAGGGGTGCGAGGGGAGCTCCGCGATCCGGACGCCGCCCTCCTCGTCCACGCCCGTGAACCGCAGGCCGTGGGCCCGCAGGGTGTCGAGGTGACGGCTTTCGGGGCCGTAGGCGCAGTGGTAGCGCTCGGTGGTCCGCTCCGCGCCCAGGGCCCGCTCGGCGAGCGAGCCCTGGGCGACCCGTACGACCCCCTCGTGCCCCACGAGCGAACAGGCCAGCGGCGCGATCAGCAGGTCGCCCCCGTCGGCCGACGGGTCGTTCTCGGCGTGCGCCGCCGCCGTCAGGCCGCAGACGCCGCGCGCGAACTCCAGGAGGGCGTGCTGGAACCCGCCGCAGGTGCCGAGGAACGGGATGCCGTCCTCACGGGCGACGCGGATCGCGGCGAGCGCCCCCGCCTCGCTCGCGTACGGGCTCCCCGGCAGCACCCACACCGCGTCGAAGCCCCGCACCGCGCCGGGCGCCTCCGCGTCCCCGGTCGGGATCCAGTACGCGTCGAGCACGAGGCCGTCCCGCTCGGCGAGGGCGTCGAGGAGGACGGGGACCCGGACGTGGGAGCGGACGTGCGGCGAGCAGTCGCCGACCAGGGCGACACGGGGGGTGCGGGGGAGGGAGGCCGTGGTGTTCACGGGGATCATCCTCGGCGGCGCTCCCGGTTCACGTCCAACGATGATCCCTGCTCCTTCCATCACGAACGCTGATGAGGGGCTGGATAGGGTGGCCGTATGACGAACGATCAGGGCCCGGCCACCGCGCACGACTGGGAGGGGCGCGTCGCCTCGCTCTGGGAGCGGCTCGACCGTTACGAGCCCGCCGACTTCCGCGCCCGCGTCGCCGCGCTCGCCGCCGAGCGGCCCGCCGACGACGCCGCCGCCCTCTTCGAACGGGCCGCCGCCCACGACTCCACCGGCCTGCCCGCGGAGGCCGTCGAGCTGTACACGCGCGCCCTCGACCGCGGCCTCACCGGGCTGCGCCGCCGCCGGGCCGTCATCCAGCTCGCCAGCAGCCTGCGCAACCTCGGCCGGCCCGACCGCAGCGTCGAACTCCTCACCGCCGAGCGCGACCTCCCCGCCGACCGGCTCGACGCCGACGAGACCGCGCTCGCCGGAGCCGTCGACGCCTTCCTCGCCCTCGCCCTCGCCGACACCGGACGCGACCGCGAGGCCGCCGCCCTCGCCCTGGGCGCCCTCGCGCCCCTGCTGCCCCGCTACAACCGCTCGCTCACCCACTACGCCCGCGCGCTGCTCACCGCACCCGACGGCTCCTGACCGGGCGGGCCCGCACCCCCATGGACCCCCACCTCCTGCGCACGTACGTCACCGTCGCCCGGCTCGCCTCCTTCTCCGGGGCCGCGCGCGAACTGGGCTACACCCAGTCCGCCGTCTCCCAGCACATCGCCGCCCTGGAGGCCGACCTCGCGCTGCCGCTGCTCACCCGCAGACCCGTCGCCCCGACCCCGGCCGGCGAACGCCTCCTCGAACACGCCGGGGCGCTCCTGCTCCGCCTCGACGCCGCCCGCGCCGACCTCGACCGGTTCGCCGCCGCGCCCCGCGCGACCCTGAGCGTCGCCGCCTCCCCGCTCGCCCTGCACCCCCGTACCCTCGCCGCGCTCCCCGCCACCGGCGTCACCCTGCGCGCGCTGCCCCGCGAACAGGTGCCGGTCGCCGTCGCCACCGGCGAGGCCGACGCCGGGCTCGTCGACGGCATCGCCGCCCCCAGCGACCCGCTGCGGCTCCCCGACGTCGCCCCGCTCGCCGCGACCGGCGTCGCCGAGGAACCGCTCGCCGTCCTCCTGCCCGCCGCCCATCCGCTCGCCGGACGCCCCGGGCTCCGCCTCGACGACCTCGTCGACGCCCGCTGGCTCGACGCGCCCGCCGCCGGGCTCCCCCTCGACCGGCTGCGGGGCGCGCACGGCGGACCCGCCGGCCGGGGCTTCCGCACCGCCCTGCGCTACGAGGGCACCGACACCCGCACCCTCGCCGCCCTCGCCGCCGCCGGACACGGCCTCGTCCTGCTGCCCCTGCCGATGGCGTCGGACGTCCCCGGCGCCACCGCCGTTCCCCTCGTCGCGCCCCGGCTCGTCCACCGGACCGAACTCCTCCTCCCGGCCGGCGCGAACGCCGAACCCGGCGTCCCCGCGGCCGAGTTCACCCGACGGCTCCAGAGCTGACACCGGCAGTCGCTACCCTGTGCGCAACGGCGACGGAAGGCGGGCAGGGTGGGGTGGCTGCGACGAGGACCCAGGCGGGACGGCGACGACGCACCGAGGGACCCCGAGTTCGCGTACTTCTCCCAGCGCGAGGCCGCGATGTTCCGCGGCCGGGTCCGGGAGACCTTCGCCGAACTCGGCCTCGAGGTCAGCGTCTACGCCGACCACGTCGTCGACGACAAGGGACGCCGCTTCGGCCTCGGCAACCTCGCCGCCGTCTGCCACCAGGACCGGCGCGGCCCCCGCGTCTGGCCGGGCATGATCCACCGGCACATCGGTCTGGTCGTCCGCGCCATGGACGGGCCGTCCGCGCTCGACACCCTGCCGCCCGAGCAGATCCGCTCCCAGCTCTACCCCCGGGTCGTCAGCGGGGACGGCATGGACGCCTCCGCCTTCGGCTACGCCAGGACCGTCGCCCCCGGGCTCTACGAGGTCCTCGCGCTCGACCTGCCGGAGAGCGTCATGATGCTCACCGACGAGGCCCTGGACCGGCTCGGCGACCACGCCCAGCTGCGCGACCGCGCCCTGCGCAACCTGCGCGGGCTGCCCGTCGAGGAGCACGAGACCGTCCGCGACGCCGACGGCATGTCCTTCGAGATCATCCTCGGCGACTCCTTCTACACCGCGAGCCGCGTCCTCGACCTCGACGGCGTGGTCCGCCGGGTCACCGGCCTGCCCATAGGCGAGCACGGCGCCCTGGTCGCCCTGCCCTTCCGCCACCAGCTCGCCTTCCACCCCATCCGGGACACCTCGATCATCCCGGCCCTCGGCGCGATGGCCTCCTTCGCCGCCTCCGGGTACGAGGACACGCCGGGCGCCATCAGCCCGTACGTCTTCTGGTGGCGCGGCGGCACGCTCACCCAGCTCAGCGAGCACGACGAGGAGCGGGGGGACCTGCGGATCGTCGTCGGCGACGACTTCCAGGAACTCCTGGAACGGCTCATCGCCCAGGGCCCCGGCCGCTGACCGGTCGCGGCCGGACGCCGCGCCCGGCAGGATGCTGTACGTCCAGGACGCAGCGGCCCGAAGAGGAGAGACCCATGTCGAGCAGCCCCGCCCCGGAGCCGGAGGCACCGGAAGAGGTCGCGCCCTTCACCGCGGACGACTACCGGGCCCGGATGGCCCGCGCCGCCGAGTCCGCCGCCGACGCCGGACTCGCGGGCGTCATCGTCGCCCCGGGCCCCGACCTCGTCTACCTCACCGGCTACCAGCCCACCGCGATCACCGAGCGGCTCACCGCCCTCGTGATCGCCCCCGGACGGGAACCGGTGCTCGTCGTCCCGACCCTGGAGGCCCCCGACGCCGAGAAGGCCGCCGGGGCCGCCGCGCTCACCCTGCGGGACTGGACCGACGGCAAGGACCCGTACGCCGTCACCGCACCCCTCCTCGACGCCGACGGCCGCTTCGGCGTCAGCGACAACGCCTGGGCCATGCACCTCCTCGGCCTCCAGCAGGCCCTGCCGGGGACCTCGTACGTCTCCCTCACCGAGGCCCTGCCGATGCTCCGCGGGGTCAAGGACGCGCACGAGCTGGCCCGGATCGCGGCCGCCGGAGCCGCCGCCGACCGGGCGTACGGCGAGATCCTCAAGGTCCGCTTCGCGGGCCGCAGGGAGACCGACGTCGCCGCCGACCTCGCCGCGCTGCTCCTGCGCTTCGGGCACTCGCAGGTCGACTTCACCGTCGTCGGCTCGGGCCCCAACGGCGCCAACCCGCACCACGAGGCCGGCGACCGGGTCATCGAGCACGGCGACATGGTCGTCCTCGACTTCGGCGGCCTCAAGCACGGCTACGGCTCCGACACCACCCGTACCGTCCACGTCGGCGAACCGACCGACGAGGAGCGGCGCGTCCACGACCTCGTGCGCGAGGCGCAGCAGGCCGGCTTCGAGGCGGTCCGCCCCGGCGTGGCCTGCCAGGACGTCGACCGGGCGGCCCGCAAGGTCATCACGGACGCCGGCTACGGCGAGTACTTCATCCACCGCACGGGCCACGGCATCGGGGTGACGACCCACGAACCCCCGTACATGATCGAGGGCGAGGAACTCCCCGTCGTGCCCGGCATGTGCTTCTCCATCGAGCCCGGCGTCTACCTCCCGGGGCGCTTCGGCGTCCGCATCGAGGACATCGTCACGGCGACGGAGGACGGCGCGGGGCGCCGCTTCAACAACACCCCGCACGAGATGGCGATCGTCGAGTAGCCGACCGCCTCGGGCGGGGGCCCGGTGGCCCGGCCGCCGGGCGCCCCGCTCGGCGAGCGGGCCACCCCCGGGCGCCCGGTCAGCCGTCCGTCAGGACGACCGCCGACTCGCCGGGGACGCGCAGGACGCCGTCCGCCGCCGGGGCCCGGACCGGTTCCCAGGCCGCCAGGACCCGGTCCCGGCCGTTCGAGCCGAGGGGGATCACCGCCGGTTCCCCGCCCAGGTTCACGGCCACCCGCAGGACCCCGCGGCGGAAGACCAGCCAGCGGGCCTCCTCGTCGAAGGCCACCTTCACCCCCGCCAGGTCCGGGTCCGTCAGGTCCGGCAGGGTGCGGCGCAGGGCGATGAGTTCCCGGTGCCAGGCGAGCAGCCGCTTGTGCGGGTCCCGCTCGCGCTCGGTCCGGTCGAGGACGGAGCGGTCCCGGGTGGCCGGGTCCTGCGGGTCGGGGACCTGGTTCTCGTCCCAGCCGTGCTCCGCGAACTCCCGCCGCCTGCCCCGCCGTACGGCCTCGGCGAGCTCCGGGTCGGTGTGGTCGGTGAAGTACTGCCAGGGCGTGGTGGCGCCCCACTCCTCGCCCATGAACAGCATCGGGACGGACGGGCCGGTCAGGACGAGGGTCGCCGCGCAGGCGAGCAGCCCGGGGGAGACGGAGGCCGAAAGACGGTCGCCCAGCGCCCGGTTGCCGATCTGGTCGTGCGTCTGGGCATAGCCCAGGAAGCGGTGCGCGGGGGTGCGCTCCCGGTCCACGGGGCGCCCGTGCCGGCGTCCCCGGAACCCCGAGTACGTGCCGTCGTGGAAGAAGACGCGGGTGAGGGTCTTGGCGAGCGCCGCCATCGGGGCGCGCGCGAAGTCCGCGTAGTAGCCCTGGGACTCACCGGTCAGGGCGGTGTGCAGGGCGTGGTGGAAGTCGTCGTTCCACTGGGCGTGGATCCCGATCCCGCCCAGCGCGCGCGGGGTGGTCGTGCGCGGGTCGGCGAGATCGGACTCCGCGATCAGGAAGTGCGGCCGGCCCTGTTCCCTCGCGAGCTCGTCGACGGCCGCCGACAGCTCCTCCAGGAAGGTGAGCGCCCGGGTGTCGGCCAGCGCGTGCACGGCGTCGAGCCGCAGCCCGTCGATCCGGTAGTCCCGCAGCCAGGCCAGCGCGCTGCCCCGGAAGTACGCCCTGACCTCGTCGGAGCCGGGCGCGTCCAGGTTCACCGCCGCGCCCCACGGCGTGTGGTGGGTGTCCGTGAAGTACGGGCCGAAGGGCGGCAGGTGGTTGCCGGAGGGTCCCAGGTGGTTGTGGACCACGTCCAGGACCACGCCCATGCCGAGCCCGTGCGCCGCGTCCACGAACCGCTTCAGGGCCTCCGGGCCGCCGTACGGCTCGTGCACCGCCCACGGCGCCACCCCGTCGTACCCCCAGCCCCGCACCCCGGGGAAGGGGCACAGCGGCATCAGCTCCACATGGGTGATGCCCAGGCCCGCCAGCTCCCCGAGGCGCGCGGCCGCCGCGTCCAGGGTGCCCTCCGGGGTGAAGGTGCCGACGTGCAGCTCGTACAGGACCCCGCCGCGCGGCCGCAGCCGCGGGGAGTCGTGGCGCCAGACGTACGCGGAGTGGTCGACGACCGCGCTCGGTCCGTCGGGCCCGTCGGGCAGCCGACGGGAGCGCGGGTCGGGGAGCACGGGCCCGTCGTCCAGGGAGTAGCCGTACCGGTCGCCGTCGTCGGCGGGCACCACGCCCGTCCACCAGCCGTCCCGCTCGGCGTCCCGCTCCAGGGGGTGGCCGGTGCCGTTCAGCTCCAGCGTCACCCGGTCACGGGCGTTCGGCGCCCACACCTCGAAGAGCACGGGAATCCCCTCGTCGACGGACCAGCCACTCCACGACTGACTACCGCGACCATCCTGGCAGTCAGGAGTCCGCCACGCCCGGCGCGTCCCACACGTAGTTGATCGCGCGCTCGAACGTCACATAGCCCGTTCGGGCGAAGGACGCCGCCATCGGCATGTTGCCCAGGTCCGTCGCCGCCCGGATCCGGGGCACGTCGGCGGCGGCCAGGATCCGCGTCCCCTCCGCCAGGATGTCGTCGCTGTAGCCGTGCCCGCGGTGCGCCGGAAGCACACCGATGTACGCGATCGTGTGGTGGTAGTTGTTGCGCGCGGGGACGACGAAGCCGACCGGCTCACCGCTCTCCGGCAGCTGCGCCACCCGCCACCACTCGTGGGGCGAGGTGTAGTGCGCGAACTCCTCGTCGTAGTGCAGCTCGGCCGCCTCCCGCGGCGACAGGCCGGAGGCCAGATCGGCCTGCCCGTGCGCGTCGAGGGTGCCCTCCATCACCGGGGTCATCAGGGCGACCAGGTCCTCGCGGTCCCGCACCGGGCGGAACTCCAGCCGGCCCTTCGGCTCCGGTACGGGGGTGCCGGGCCGCCACTCCAGGCGGAGCCGCTCGACGAGGGGGCGGGCGCCCGTCCGCTCCAGGGCGCCGAAGACGGACTCCAGGACGGACCGGGTCTCCGGCACCTCGCGCCACTCCGCCGGCATGTACCGCTCGAACTCCGGGCGCTGCCGGTCCGCCGGGATCACCGCGGCCGTGGCGGTCTCCAGGAGCCGCAGGCCGACCTCGACGCGCTCCTCCGGCGACAACTCCGGGGCGAGGTCGAGGAAGTCGAGCATCTGGGGCTCGCCGCCGGCCGTCTTCACCCACCAGGAGAGCCGGCCGAGCAGCCGGTCGCCGTCGAGCGCGACCCACATCCACTCGGGGCGGCGGCGGCCGGTGGCGAGGTCGTCGGCCACCTCGTGGTCGAGCGAGTAGGTGAGACGGAGGAACAGGTCGAGTTCCTCGGGTCCGGCGAGCGGACGGATGACGAGGTCGCGTTCGACGGCGGCGCCGCGGTTCTGCTGGTCGGGCGTGGTCACGTGGTGTTTCCCCCGGGGGATCGGTGTTTCGGAAGACGGCAGACGGTAACAGCGATCTTGAACGACGGGTACGGAGTTTCCTCGCCGGGGCCCTTCTGGACACTTCGGGCCCGGCGGACCGACAATCACGGGTGTGACGACCCCTTTCGAGCTTCCGGCGAACACCCCTCGGCTCACCGACGCCGAGCGGGACCGCGCGCTGGTGCTGCTCCGTGAGGGCGCCGCGCAGGGCCGCCTCTCGCACGACACGTTCGTCTTCCGGATGGAGCGCGCGCTCCAGGCCAGGAGGCCGGACGAACTCGCCCTGCTCACCGCCGACCTGAGGACCGAGGGCACCTGGTCCCGGCGCGTGGTGGGCGTGGTCGAGCGGATGTCGGCGTTCACGGCGAAGCTGGGGCGCGCCTGGCACGCGGAGCGGCTGCCGAAGCTGCTGCTGCCCCTGCCCGGCCCGCATCCCCTGCGGATAGGCCGTGACCCGGTCAACGGACTCCGGCTCAGCCACGAGACGGCCTCCCGGCTGCACGCCGAGCTCTCGCTGCAGAGCGGGCTGTGGGTGCTGCGCGACCTCGGCTCGACGAACGGCACGACCGTGAACGGGCGGCGGGTCACGGGCGCCGTGGTGGTGCGGGCGGGGGACGTCGTCGGCTTCGGCCAGATGTCGTTCCGGCTGTCGCTCGAGTAGCCGCGAGGCGCCACGACCGCCTGGTCCCCCCGTCCGGCCCCTCATGTGCACGCGTTCACCCGTTCGGCGGTATGCGGCGGGCGGTGCGGAGCGCCCGGTGATGGGCTGGGGGGACGCGCGCCACGATCTCCGGCCGCGGCACCCACCGCCGACCGACAGGGGGCGCGATGTCCGACGAGCCGAACCGCGAGCAGGGCCGCGGCACAGACGACGACCGGCCGGAGACGGGAACGGGGCACGACCGGCCGGAGACGCCGCCGGGAGACGCCTGGACGCGGCTGCCGGCCATGGCTCCGGCGACGCCCGGGACCCCCGGCCGCACCGGCGCGCGGACGGTCGTCCGGTCCTCCTCGCCCGAGCCCGCCCCGGCCGCCCCCGCCGCCTCGCCCTCGCCCGAGCCCGTCCCCGTCCCGGCCGCCTCCCCCGTGCGGGGCGGTCGCGCCTCCGCGGCGGGCCGGGTGCGGACCGCGCCCGATCCGACCGCCGAGGGACCCGCCGGACTGGGCGGCGCCCACGGCCCCGGTGCCAGGACCGTCGCCCCGAGCCCCCTCGACCCCGGCGCCTCGCGCGACCCGCACGCGATCCACCGGACCCTGCGCGAGGAGTTCCCGCTCACCTACGACCCGCTGCTGCGGGCCTGGGTGCTCAGCCGGTACGCGGACGTGGCCACCGCCTTCACCGACAGCCGCTTCACGCACGGGCACCGGCCCGGGGACCCGCCCTGCGCGCGGGCCCACGTCGACGTCGACGTGGAGGCCCTGCGCTCGGTCACCGAACGCACCGCCTACGTCCTGGCGCGCCGGATCGCCGAGCGGCCGCAGGCCGACCTGGTCGCCGACTTCTGCCACTGGCTGCCCGCCGGAACCGTCGCCGCCGCCGTCGGCGTCCCGTACCGGGACATGATGCGGCTGGTGCGGGGCAAGGCGGCCGGTGCCCTGGCGGGGGAGTGCGGCGGCCAGATCGCCGTACGGGAGAAGGCCCTGGCCTCGTTCCTCGGCAACGTCCTCGCGGACCCCGACCAGGTCGCCGCCCTCCGTGACGCGCCCGCCGACCTGGTGGGCCGCGCCTGGGCCGAGTCGCTGCGCCGGGACCCGCCGGTGCAGATCGCCGTGCGCCGTACGAGCGCGGAGGTCCCGGTGAGCGGGGGCGCCGTCCCGGCCGGCGCGTCCGTCGCCCTGCTGGTCGGCTCGGCGGGCCGGGACCCGGAGCGCTTCCGCGATCCCGACCGCTTCGACCCGTTCCGCGACGACCCGGGCCAGCTCACCTACGGGAGCGGCTTCTGCCCGGCCGTCGTCCTGGCCGGTCTGGAGGCCGAGTACGCGCTGCGGGCCCTGTTCAGGGCCATGCCCCGGCTCCGTCTCGCCGAGGGCTTCCGCCCCGTCCCCACCGGTCTCATCACCCGCGCGCCCCGGACCCTGATCGTCCGTCCGCACGGCTGAGCCCCGGGGCCCCGGGCGGCCGTCCCGCCGCCCGCCGTGCCCCGGAGCCGCCGGCGTTCAGTCGGCCGCCCGTGCGAGCAGCGCCACCGGCCGATCGGCGAACAGCTCCGCCAGCTTCAGCTCCGTCGCCGGGCCGCCCGTGAACTCCCGTACGCCGTCGAGGACATCGGCCCAGCGGCCGGGCGGCAGGACCAGCTCGGTGTCCTGCCAGCCCCCCGCCTCCCAGAGGCGCAGGGGGAGCCGGGTGACGGCGGTGATCACCTGGTGGGAGCGGCTGAAGGCCAGGCAGTGGGCGGCTGCCGGGCCCTCGGCGGCCAGGGGGATGTACGTGCCCGTGGCGGCGAAGGCCGCCGGACGCGCGCGGCGCAGGCCCAGGGCCGCGCGGACCAGGGCCGTACGGTCGTCGTCCGCGCCGATCGCGAACGGGGCCCGGTTGTCCGGGTCGACCAGGGCCCGGTACTCCCGCTCGGTGTTCTGGTACAGCTCCGGCACGCCCGGCATCGTCAGCTGGGTGAGGAGCGCGCCCAGCGCGTGCGCCCGGATGTGCGGCTCCAGCGCGAAGGCCGCCTCCGAGGCCGCGCGGAGCGGGATCCGGCCGGGACCGGCCGCCGCGAACTCCGTCACCGCCCGCTCGTACTCCGCGTCGGGCTCCGTCCAGCTGGTCCGCAGCCCCGCCTCCCGCACGGACTTGAGGATCGCCGGTCCGAGCCGGTCCGGGTCCGGGGCACCGAAGCCGAACGCCGTCTGCCAGGCCGTCCAGGCCACGTGACCGTCGGGTGCCGGAACCCCCGCGACCTCCCCGAGGAGCTCCGCCCACACCTGCGGGCACTGGGAGAGGACCGCGATGGCGGCCCGGACGTCGGCGCTGCGCTTGGTGTCGTGCGTGGAGAGCACGGTGCCGGTGCCGGGCCAGTCCCGGGCGATCCGCAGGCAGTACGCGTGGAACTCCTCCACGGACACGGCGGGGCGCCCCGCGTCGCCGCCGACCTCGTTCGCCGAGAGCAGCGGGGTGTACCGGTAGAAGGCGGTGTCCTCCACGGACTTGGCCCGCAGCGCCGAGGAGGTCTGCGCGAACCGGGCCCGGAACGCCCGGTGCGCGGGGCCGTCGCCGAGCGTCCCGAGCGCCAGGTCCCGTACGACGTCGACGGCCGCCGCCTCCTCCGGAACCGCGAAGGCGGCCTTCGCGCCCCGCGCCGCCTCCGGGGTCAGCACCTGCTCGCCGCCGGTCCGGTAGGGACGGTAGACCGGCACCCGGACGAGGAGCTCGCGGACCGCGGTGCGCAGCGCCCAGGGCGCGTGGTCCCGCAGGGCGGGGTCGGCGGCGCAGATCCGCTCCGCGATCCGGGTGAGCGCGGCCGTCTCGGCGGCCAGGTCGTGACCGACCACCTCGTAGGCGGCACGCCGCTCGGTCGCGTCCCAGCGGCCGCCCCTGTCCCCGGCCTTGCCGACGGACTCCCGGTACAGATCGGCCAGTTCGTCGGCGCCGACCGGATCGGTGAAGACCCCGTCGAGGTGCCGCAGGGCGTCGTACCCGGTGGTTCCGGCGACCGGCCAGGCGTCCGGCAGCGTCTCCGGTCCCGTGAGGATCTTCTCCACCACCGTCCAGCAGCGCCCGCCGGTCGCCGCCGCCAGATCCTCCAGATACCCCTGCGGGTCGGCGAGCCCGTCCGGGTGGTCGATGCGCAGCCCCTCGACCACGCCGTCCGCGACCAGCTCGACGATCTTCGCGTGGGTCGCGGCGAACACCTCGGGGTCCTCGACCCGCACCCCGATCAGCTCCGAGATCGTGAAGAAGCGCCGGTAGTTGAGCTCGGTACGGGCCAGCCGCCACCACGCGAGGCGGTACCACTGGGCGTCGAGGAGCTCGTCGAGCGGCAGCCCCTCGGTGCCGGGCCGGAGCGGGAACTCCTGCCCGTCCAGGTGCAGCGCCCCGCCCGAGACCCGAAGCCGGTCCCGTACCTCCGGGAGCCGGGCGGGCAGCACCGGAAGGAGCAGCCGGCCGTCCTCCGCCTCCCGGTCCACGTCGAACCAGCGGGCGTACGGCGACGACGGGCCGTCGCGGAGCACCGCCCGGAGGGCGTGGTTGTGCGTGGCGGAGGCCGCCATGTGGTTGGGCACCAGGTCGACGACGAGGCCGAGACCGTGCGCCCGCGCGGTCGCGGCGAGGGCCCGCAGCCCCTCCTCGCCGCCGAGTTCGGCCCGTACGGACCGGTGGTCGGTGACGTCGTACCCGTGGGTCGAACCGGGCACCGCCTCCAGGACGGGCGAGAGGTGGAGGTGCGAGACGCCGAGCTCCGCGAGGTACGGCACGGCCCGCTCGGCCGCCGCGAACGGGAACGAGGGCTGGAGCTGGAGCCGGTAGGTGGCGGACGGGAGGGCGGGACGCGACGGGGCGGAGGGGGAGGCGGAGCCGGACGGGAGGGAGGTCATGCGAACGTACGTACCCCGCGGGAGGGCTTCTGTGTCATCGCCCCATGCACCCGTTCGTGTGCATCGCGTTACGTTCGCCCGATGCTCAGGATGTATCGCGACACCCTCTCGCTGCTCGGTCCGGCCCTGCCCGTCGTGTCCTTCCTCGGCCGGCTGCCCACCGCCATGTGCCAGCTCGGCAGCCTCCTCCTGGTCGCCGAGACGAGCGGCTCCCTCGCCACCGCGGGCCTCACAGGAGGCGCGCTCGCGGCCGGGCAGACCGTCGCCGGGCCGGTCATCGGCCGGCTCACCGACCGGCGCGGCCAGCGCGGCGTCGTCCTCACGGCCTCCCTCGCCAACGCGGTCGCCGTCACCGCCCTGGTCCTCGGCGCGCTCGCCCAGGCGCCCACCGCCTGGCTGATGGTCCTCGGCGTGCTCGCCGGGGCGACCGTCCCCCAGATCGGACCGCTCGCCAGGACCCGCTCGGTGGCCCTCGCCCGCCGCTCCGGGGCCGACGACCGGACCGTCGGGACGGTGCTCTCCTTCGAGGGCACCCTCGACGAGGTGTCGTTCGTCCTCGGCCCCGCGCTCGTCGGTCTCGCCGCAGCCCTCGCCCACCCCGCCGCCGCGCTCCTCCTCGCGGCCCTGCTGCTCACGGTCTGCGGGACGGCCTTCGCCCTCCATCCGACGTCCCGGGCGACGGGGCCGGAGCCCGCCGCCTCCACCCGATCGGGTGCCGCCGAACGGACGCGGCTGCCGGGATCGGCGTACGCCCTGCGCGGCACGATGGTCCTCCAGGGCGCCATGTTCGGCGCCTCGCAGGCCGGGATCACCGCGCTCACCGAGGAGCTCGGCGCGCCCGCCCAGGCCGGGCTCGTCTACGCGGCGATGGGGGTGATGAGCGCCGCCGTCGGCCTCTCGATGGCGGCCGTGCCCGCCCGGATCGGGCTCACGACCCGCTGGCGCGCCGCCACCGCCGGGCTCGTCGTCCTCTCGGTGCCGCTGCTGTTCGTCGGGTCGCTCGGCGCGCTCTACGCGGTGGTGGTCGTCCTCGGCGCCGCGTACGCCCCGCACCTCATCACCGTCTTCGGGCTCACCGAGCGGACCGTGCCCGCCGCCCGGCTCGCCGAGTCCATGGCCTTCCTCACCAGCGGGATCGTCGGCGGCCAGGCCCTCGCCCTGGCCGCCTCGGGACGGCTCGCCGAGGGCCACGGCGCCCCCGCCGCCTTCGCGGTGGCGGTGGGGGCGGCCGCGGCCTGCGCGGTGCTGTCCTGGACGGTACTGGTCGGGTCCGTACCGTCCGCCGGGAAGGAACCCTCCCTCAGACCGGCCGGCGCAGAACGGTCAGGCTGAGCGGCGCCAGCGTCACCCGCTCGCCCCCCGCCAGCTCCGGGCCCTCCTGCGGCGGCATGCCCTCCGGGTCGGAGGTGTCCACCACCGTGCGCCAGCAGGCCCCGTGGCTGTCCGGGACGGCGAACTCCAGCTCCCTCGACGAGGCGTTGAACATCAGCAGGAAGGAGTCGTCGGCGATCCGCTCCCCCTGGGTGCCCGGCTCCGAGATGGCGTTGCCGTTGAGGAAGACGGTCAGCGCCTGGGCGTGCGCCGCCTGCCAGTCGCGGGCCGTCATCTCCTCGCCCTCGGGCGTGAACCACGCGATGTCGGTCAGCTCGTCGTGGGTGCCCTCGACGGGCCGGCCGTGGAAGAACCGGCGGCGCCGGAAGACCGGATGGTCCCGGCGCAGCCGCACCATGGCCCGGGTGAAGCGGAGCAGGGTGGTCTCCGCCTCGCTGTTCTCCTTCGGCCAGCGCACCCAGGACACCTCGTTGTCCTGGCAGTACGCGTTGTTGTTGCCGCCCTGGGAGCGCCCGAACTCGTCGCCGTGGCTGAGCATGGGCACCCCCTGCGAGAGCATCAGGGTGGCGAGGAAGTTGCGGGACTGGCGGGCGCGCAGCTCGGCGATCCCGACGTCCTCGGTGTCACCCTCCACACCGCAGTTCCACGAGCGGTTGTGGCTCTCGCCGTCCCGGTTGCCCTCGCCGTTGGCCTCGTTGTGCTTGTCGTTGTAGGAGACGAGGTCCCGGAGCGTGAAACCGTCGTGACAGGTCACGAAGTTGACCGAGGCGAGCGGCCGCCGCCCGTCGTCCTGGTAGAGGTCGGAGGAGCCGGTGAGCCGGGAGGCGAACTCGGCGAGGGTGCGCGGCTCGCCCCGCCACAGGTCCCGGACGCAGTCCCGGTACTTGCCGTTCCACTCGGTCCACAGCGGCGGGAAGTTGCCCACCTGGTAGCCGCCCTCGCCGACGTCCCAGGGCTCGGCGATCAGCTTCACCTGGCTCACCACCGGGTCCTGCTGGACCAGGTCGAAGAACGAGGACAGCCGGTCCACCTCGTGGAACTGGCGGGCCAGGGTGGCCGCCAGGTCGAAGCGGAAGCCGTCCACGTGCATCTCGGTCACCCAGTACCGCAGGCTGTCCATGATGAGCTGGAGCACGTGCGGGGAGCGCATGAGCAGCGAGTTCCCGGTGCCGGTGGTGTCCATGTAGTACCGGGGGTCGTCCGCGAGCCGGTAGTACGAGGGGTTGTCCAGGCCCCGCATGGAGAGCGTCGGGCCCAGGTGGTTGCCCTCGGCGGTGTGGTTGTAGACCACGTCGAGGATGACCTCGATGCCCGCCTGGTGCAGCGCCCTCACCGCCGACTTGAACTCCAGGACCTGCTGGCCCCGGTCGCCCCAGGAGGCGTAGGCGTTGTGCGGGGCGAAGAAGCCGATGGTGTTGTAGCCCCAGTAGTTGGAGAGCCCCGCGTCCACGAGCCGGTGGTCGTTCACGAACTGGTGAACGGGCATCAGTTCGAGCGCGGTCACGCCCAGTTCCTTCAGGTGCCCGATCACCGAGGGGTGCGCGAGCCCCGCGTACGTCCCGCGCAGCTCCTCCGGAAGGTCCGGGTGGAGCATCGTCAGGCCCTTCACATGGGCCTCGTAGATCACCGTGTGGTGGTACTCGGTGCGCGGGCGCCGGTCGTCGCCCCAGTCGAAGTACGGGTTGACCACGACCGAGGTCATCGTGTGCGGCCCCGAGTCGAGGTCGTTGCGCGCGTCGGGCCGCCCGAAGGGGTAGCCGTACACCGCCTCGCCCCACTTGACCTGACCCGACACCGCGCGGGCGTACGGGTCGACCAGCAGCTTCGCCGCGTTGCAGCGCAGCCCGCGCTCCGGGGCGTACGGGCCGTGCACCCGGAACCCGTACCGCTGACCGGGCATCACGCCCGGCAGATAGGCGTGCCGCACGAACGCGTCGGTCTCGCGCAGCTCCACCGCCGTCTCCGAGCCGTCGTCATGGATCAGACACAGCTCGATCCTGTGGGCGGCCTCCGAGAAGACCGCGAAGTTGGTTCCCGCTCCGTCATAGGTGGCGCCCAAGGGGTACGCCTGTCCCGGCCAGACCTGCATGGATATGACTCTTCCTCTTCTGTCCGGGTTTTAGAGGTGTTCTTCGGCCAGATATTGCCCGAAAGAGGGGCAACCTCCTAGGACTTCGCCCCGTCCTACCGGGTGACCGCAGAACAATGAGGGGGAAAAAGGGGGAAGTGTGTACGAAATAGCGCGCCGCCACCTGGGGAAGGTGGTGGCCGGAGCGGCCATGGCGGTGACGGGGACCGCCGTCGCGGTCGCGGTCGGTCTGCCGGGGGTCTCGGTGGGGGAGACCGGGCCCCGGCCTGCGGCGGGCACCGCGCTCGGCGGGGCGAACGGCGGAGGGACGGCGGGGACGGACGGCGCCGGCGCGGCGGAGTCCGGCACCGGGACGCGGGGACCGGCGCAGGGCGCCGCGCCGCCGCCGGCGACCGTGGCCCCGGCGGCGGCCGAGGGGAGGAAGGGGGTCGGCAGCGACCCGCTCACCGACGACGAGCTCGCCCGGGCCGAGACGCTGGCACTGACCCCGCCCGGCGCCGCCGCCCAGCAGAACGTCGAGGGCGGCCGGGGGCCGCAGCACCTGGGCACCGGCCTCACCGACCCCCAGCCGGGGGATCCCACGCGCCGCGCCGAGGTCCGCTTCTACGACTACGGGCGGGACGAGCTCATCACCCGGACGGTCAACCTCGACACGGGGAAGGTCGAGAAGTCGGGCTCGCAGCGCGGGGTCCAGCCCTCCGCCCACCCCGAGGAGCTGCGCGAGGCCCTGGAGCTGATCCTCGCGAGCCCGCTCGGCAAGGGCGTCAAGGAGGACTACGAGGACGCCACGGGCAAGAAGCTCACCGCCCCCACCCAGTTGTGGTTCAACGGCGACCTCTACCGCACCTACCGCGAGGCGAACGTGCCCGCGTCCCTCTCCCGTTGCGGGGAGCACCGGTGCGTCCGGCTCGTCACCAAGGTCCTCAACGGGGCCTGGATCGACACCCGGAACCTCATCGTCGACCTCTCCGCGAGGACCGTCACCCGCGTCGGCTGACCACCGCCGCCACCCGGTCCCCTCCTGTCGCAACTCCGTACGAGGGAGTACGTTCCCATGCCCACCCAGCGCAACCGGCCCACCCGCGGGAGGGGCGCCGTCCTGACCGCGGCCGCCCTGCTCGGCGCCGCCACGGCCGCCGCCGCCCCCGCGACCGCCGCCCCCACCGTGCCCCGCCCGCCGGCCCCGTCGCGTCCGGCGGCCCCGGCCGTCCCCGACTGCTCGGCCGCCTACCGCATCACGCAGAAGCTCGACGGCGGAGCGACCTGGCGGATGTGCTGGCGCTACGACACCGACGCCGGGCTCACCCTCGACAGGGTGACCTACCAGCCGCCCGGCGCCGCCGCCCCGATCAAGGTCCTCACCAGCGCCCGGCTCGCCCAGATCCACGTGCCCTACGACGACGGCGGCGCCGAGTACGACGACCTCACCGGCGCGGGCTTCGGCTGGGGCCTGCAGAACCTCAAGCCGGCCGAGTGCCCCGGCGGCACCCTCACCACCGTCAAGGTGCCCGAGGTCGGCCAGATCAAGGGCCTGTGCACCACCACGCGGGCGCGTGGCCACGCGTACCGCATGGCCAGCGACAACGGCTCCAAGGTCTGGCAGGCGCAGTCCAAGGACCTGCTCGTCTACACCGTCAACAAGGTCGGCTGGTACGAGTACATCTCCGAGTGGCGCTTCTCCGCCGACGGCACCGTCGGCGCCAACGTCGGTGCCACCGGCAGCCTCTCGCCCGTCGACTACAACGCCACCGACGGCCGCGGCTGGCCCATCGGCAAGGGCGCCCGCTCCTACGCCACCAGCCACGCGCACAACGTCTTCTGGAAGCTCGACTTCGGGCTCGACGGCTCCACCAGGGACCGGATCGAGCAGTTCGACTCCACCGTCACCGCGCCGCCCGCGGGCGGCGGCGGACCGACCGTGAAGACCACGCGCACCGTCGTCACCAAGGAACTCGCCGGAGACGCGAAGAACATGCGCTGGTGGCGGGTGGTCAGCGGCACCGGCAGGAACGCCGACGGCCACGCCCGCTCGTACGAGATCGTCCCCGGCCGCACCGACACCCACGCGGGGCGCGGCTTCACCAAGCACGACGTGTACTTCACGCAGGCGCGGGCCTGCGAGAGGTTCGCGAGCGACAACATCGGCAACTGCGGGCCCAACGCCGGAGACAGCGTGGACAAATGGGTCAACGGGGAGACTCTGGTCAAACCGTCCGTCTGGGTCAACATCGGGTTCCACCACGTCGCCCGGGACGAGGACCAGCAGCCGATGCCGGTCCACTGGCAGGGCTTCCAGCTCGCGCCCAGGGACGTAACCGCTATGAATCCGCTCACTCCGCCCGATCTCGCCTCCCAGAACGGACAGCCCGATCTGGGGAGTTGAGGAAGGAGCCTGACGATCCTGCTGCACCGCCTCCCGCTCGCGGAGTACCCTTCCTTGATCGTTGTCGGACCGGTCGACACGGGCGTCCAGGAGCAGAAGGCGGTGCGCGGGTGAGCTCGGGAGGTCTGGAGCTGCCCCCAGGTGATGCGGGTCGCGAGGGGGGTCCCGCCGACCCCGCCGAGGCGCCGTCCGGCATCGTCACGCCGCCGGGCGCCGCGCCGCCCGGCACCGTCGCCGTCGCCCGCCCGGTCGAGATAGGGGCGGAGCTCGACTGGGACGCCGAGGCCTGGAGCGAGGTCCGCACCCGCGCCCAGCGCGCCGGACGGGCCTACATCTGGCTGAACCTCGTCGAACAGAGGCTCCGCGCCGTGGTCGCCGCCGTCCTGCGGCCCGTGTACGAACCCGTGCACGGCGAGGAGTGGGTGGTGGCCGCGGCCGGCCCCGCCGGGCAGGAGTGGGTGCAGCGGGCCGTCGCCGTCCGCGAGGTCTCGCGACGCAAGGGCTACCTCCTCGACCCGGCCGACGACAACGTCCTCAGCTTCCTCACGCTCCCGCAGCTGCGCGAGCTGATGGTGCAGCACTGGCCCTGCTTCGAGCCCTACTTCGACGACCGGCGCGAGGTCGAGCTCGCCCTCGACGAGCTGGAGGTCACGCGCAACGTGGTCTCCCGCAACCGGGCCCTGTCGATGACCGTGCTCGCCCAGTCCGAGCGGGCCTCCGCCCGCATCCTGGAGATCCTCGGCAGCGGCGCGGGGGTGCCCTCCGCCGACCGGCTGCCCGTGGACGCGGTCGAGGACCTCGTCGGGGACCGGTACGCGGACGTGGTCTCCGTCCACCCCGACCGGGTCCGCCTCCAGCGGCAGCTGCCCGCCGAGGACCTCTTCGGCGGGGCCCGCCGCCTCGACGCCACCGGCATAGGCCTCAATCTGCTCGTGCAGAACTTCTCCGGGCGCCGCATGGTCCGGCTCGCCGAGTCCGGCTGCCGGACCCGGCTGCTCTTCCTCAACCCCGCGAGCAGCGCGGTCAAGCGCCGTGAGCGCGAACTCGGCCTGAAGAAGGGCGAGCTGAGCCGCTCGGTCGAGATGAACATCCTCCACATGCGCCGGGTCCGCTCCAAGCTCCGCGACCCGGGCGCCTTCCAGATCCACGTCTTCGACGAGACCCCGCGCTTCACCGCCTACCTGGTGGACGGCGACGGCCCGGACGGGGTCGGCGTCGTGCAGTCCTATCTGCGCCGGGCCCGGGGCATGGAGGCGCCGGTGCTCGTCCTGCGCGGCGGCGGGCGGAACGTGGTGCGCCACGGACAGGGCCTCCGTGACGGCGATCACGGACTTTTCGAGACATACCGGGAGGAATTCGAGTCCGTCTGGCTCGACTCCCGGCCCGTCTCCTGACCCCCGACGGGGGCGTCCGGGGGCGTTGTCAGTGGTGCGTGCGAGGGTGGTCAGCACCACGGGGGAGATCACGTAAGGAGGACCCGATGGCTTGGCACGGCGAAACGCTGGTCGGCTTCGACCTGGAGACGACCGGCACCGAACCGCTGGAGGCCCGTATCGTGACGGCCTCGATCATCGAGGTCGGCGGCGGGGGACAGGTCACGCGCCGGCGCGACTGGCTCGCCGACCCGGGGATCCGCATCCCCGAACAGGCCTCCGCGATCCACGGCATCAGCACCGAGCGCGCGGCCGCCGAGGGCCGCCCGGTGCGCGAGGTCGCCGACGAGATCGCGAAGGCGCTCGCCGCGTACTGGGAGGACGGCGTGCCGGTCGTGGCGTACAACGCCTCCTTCGACCTGACGCTGCTCTCCGCCGAGCTGCGCCGCCACGGACTGCCCTCGCTCACCGAGCGGCTCGGCGGCGCCCCCATCGGCCCCGTCGTCGACCCGTACACCATCGACCGGGCGGTCGACCGCTACCGGCGCGGCAAGCGGAACCTGGAAGCGGTCTGCGGGGAGTACGGGGTGGTCCTCGAAGCCGCCCACCAGGCCGCCGCCGACGCGCTCGCCGCCGTCCGGGTCGCCGTCGCGATAGCCGAGCGGCACCCCGAGGTCGCCGAGCTGGACCCGGCCGAACTCCACGAGCGCCAGATCGGCTGGTACCGCCTCTGGGCCGAGAACTTCCAGGCCTTCCTGCGGCGCAAGGGCGACACGGAGGCGGTCGTCGACGCCACGTGGCCCCTGCGCGAGGCGGTCGCGGCCGCCGTGTGAGGGACCCTCAGGAGTTCTCCTTGAGGAAGGAGAGCAGCAGGTCGTTCACCTTCCCCGGCTGGTCCAGCGGGAGCCAGTGGCCCGCGTCCTCCACGCGCTCGTAGCGCCAGGGACCGGAGACGTGCGCACCGGTGTCCGTCATCTGCCGCTCGGTGAGGAACCGGTCGCCGGTGGACCAGACGCCCATGACCGGGACGGACAGCGGGGGGAGCGCCACCGGCGCGGCCAGCTGGACCTCGATCGGCAGCCCCGCCCGGTAGATGTTCAGGGCGGCGGTCAGCGCGCCCGGAGCGCGCAGCGGCTCCAGGACCTCCTCGACGTCGGGGTGCTCGCCGAGCATGTCACGCAGCCGCGCGAAGTCCTCGCGGGAGAGCCACTCCTCGGCTCCCTCGTGCTGGAACATCGTCAGGTGCCACAGACGCTGCCGCTGCTCCCAGCCGGCGCCGAGGATCGCCGTGATGTCACCCACCGACATCAGCGTGGCGCTCGCCACCCGGTCCGGCACGACCTGCGCGATGCCCTGGGCCACTCCCGAACCCCAGTCGTGGCCCACCAGATGGACCCGGTCGATCTCCAGGCGGGCGAGGAGTTCCAGCAGGTCGCCGACGTGCTTGGCCGGGTGGTACGCCTCCGGACCGCCCTCGGGACGGTCCGAGGCGCCGAAGCCGCGCAGCGTCGGGGTGACGCACCGGAAGCCCGCCGCCGTGAGCGCCGGGACCTGATGGCGCCAGAGACGGTGGCTGTCGGGGAAGCCGTGCACCAGCAGCACGGCCGGTCCCTCGCCGGCCACCTCGACGTCGAGCGTCACCTCGGAGAGTTCCACGCGCATCCCAACACCCCGTCCTGTCCCACCGGTTCGGTCAGCTGCCCATGATGTCAGAACGGGTACCAGCGCACCTCGGGGTCGCCGTCCCGCAGCGAGCCCACCCGCCGCTCGAACTCGGCGAGCGCCTTCGGGTTCGTCGGCGCGTGCTGCGCCACCCACGCGCAGCTCGCGGTCTCCCGCGCCCCGCGCAGCACCGCGCACCCCTCCCACTCCCGCACGTCCCAGCCGTACCCCTCCGTGAAGGCCTCGTAGGCGGCCGGGTCCAGGCCGTACCGGTCCCGGGAGAGCGCGAGCACCACGAGATCGTGCTCGCGCAGGTCGGAGGAGAAGGTCTCCAGGTCCATCAGGACCGGGCCGTCGGGCCCGACGAGCACGTTCCGGGGGAGGGCGTCGCCGTGGATCGGGCCCGGCGTCAGGTGCGGAGCGAGCGCGGCCGCCGCCGGGGCGAAGGCATCGCGGCGCTCGCGGAGGAAGGCCGCGTCGGCCGGGTCGATCGCGTCCCCCGCGAGCCGCAGCCACCGCTCGACCCCGCCGAGCAGCTCACGGCGCGGCAGCGTGAAGCCCACCGGCTCCGGCAGGGCGTGCACCCGCCGCAGCAGCGGCGCGAGATCACGGGGCTCCGCGGGCCGCACGGCCTCGGGGAGCCGGTGCCAGAGGGTGACCGGATGCCCGTCGACCAGACGTGCCTTCTCCTCGGCGGCCCGCACGGCCGGGACCTCCGCCTCGGCGAGCCAGGCGGCGAGGGCCAGCTCCCGCTCGGCCCGCTCGAACACCTCGGCGTCCCGGCCCACCTTCACGGCGAGATCCCCCACGGCGAAGACCGCGTTCTCCCCGAGGGCCAGCAGTCGCGCCTCCGCGACCGGCAACCCCGCCGCGGCCAGGATCTCCCGCGCCCGCGCCTCGTCCATCGCCCTCTCCCTACCTCTGCCGCCACCCACGTGATCGAGCCAAAGTCTCGCATCCGCGCAGTTCACCGCGCAGGTCGCCTTGACGGCCCTCCGGTCGGTCAGGACCATGACGGGGTTCCACGGCGGCGCCGGGTGTCCCCCGGACGCGGCCCGGGAGAAGGCGGACGGGGGTCGGACCGATGGGCGCGGTGACCGCGACGAAGCGGCCGGGCGGGACGCGCACCCCGCGCGCCGCCCACGGGACACGCCCGCGCGGCCCCGACTTCGGCGCCTGGTTCCTGGTGCTCCCCGCGCTCCTGCCGATCCTGGTGCTCAGCGTCGGCCCGCTGCTCTACGGCATCGCGCTCGCCTTCACGGACGCCCAGTCGGGCCGCACCTCGGACACCCGGTGGGTGGGCACCCTCAACTTCCAGGACCTGCTGCACGACACCCTCTTCTGGGACTCGTTCCGCATCGGCGTGGTCTGGGCCGTCGGCGTCACCGTCCCCCAGTTCCTGCTCGCCCTCGGCCTCGCCCTCCTCCTCAACCAGGAACTCCGCCTCCGCTGGCTGGCCCGGGCCCTCGCCATCGTCCCCTGGGCGATGCCGGAGGTCGTCGTCGGCATCATGTGGCGGCTCGTCTACAACCCCGACGCCGGCATCCTCAACGAGACCCTCCGCGGCCTCGGCCTCGGCGAGGGCCGCGACTGGCTCTCCGGGCTCGCCACCGCCCTCCCCGCCGTCATCGTCGTCGGCGTCTGGGCCGGCATGCCGCAGACCACCGTCGCCCTGCTCGCCGGACTCCAGAACACCCCGCGCGAGCTCCACGAGGCCGCCGCCCTCGACGGCGCCGGAGCCTGGCGCCGCTTCCGCGCCGTCACCTGGCCCGCGCTGAGACCGGTGGCCCTCGCGATCACCGCCCTCAACCTCATCTGGAACTTCAACTCCTTCGCCCTGGTCTACGTCCTGACCAACGGCGGGCCGGGCGGCCGGACCCGGCTCCCCATGCTCTTCGCCTACGAGGAGGCCTTCCGGTACGGACAGTTCGGCTACGCCGCCGCGATGGGCTGCGTGATGGTCGCCGCCGTCTCGGTGCTCATCGCCCTCTCCCTCGTACGCCGTCTGAAAGGGGACCAGGACCGGTGAGCGCCCTCCGGACGAGCCGACCCGCCCGGATCGGCCAGTACCTCGCCCTCCTCGGGTACCTGGCCTTCCTCGCCCTCCCCTTCCTCTGGCTGGTCTCCACCGCCTTCAAGCCCGCCCCCGAGCTGGCCTCGCTGCACCCGACCTGGATCCCGAAGGACCCCACGCTCGCCAACTTCCGCCAGGCCTTCGACGAGCAGCCGTTGCTCAGGGCCGCCGCCAACAGCCTGGTCGCCGCGGCCTCCGCCGCCGTGATCGCGGTCGCCGTCGCGACCCCGCTCGCCTATGTGACGGCCCGCCACCGGGGCAGGCTCGCGGGCGCGGCCACCGGCTGGGTGGTGATCAGCCAGGCGTTCCCGTTCGTCCTGGTGATCATCCCGCTCTTCCTGATCCTCAAGAACCTGCACCTGATCAACAGCGTCCTCGGCCTCGTCCTGGTCTACGTGGTCTGGTCGCTGCCCTTCGCCCTCTGGATGCTGATGGGATACGTCCGGGCCGTCCCCGCCGAACTGGAGGAGGCCGCCGCCGTCGACGGCGCGGGCCGGCTCCGCACCCTCGTCTCCGTCACCGCACCACTGCTGGTCCCCGGCATCGTCGCCACCGCGCTCTTCGCCTTCGTCACCGCGTGGAACGAGTTCTTCTTCGCGCTCGTGCTGCTCAAGAGCGCCGAGAAGCAGACCCTGCCGGTCGTCCTCACCCACTTCCTCGGCGCCGAGGGCGTCGCCGACCTCGGCCCGCTGGCCGCCGCGGCCTTCCTCGCCACCCTGCCCTCGCTCGTGGTCTTCGCCCTCCTGCAGAGACGGATCACCGGCGGCATGCTGGCCGGGGCGGTGAAGTCGTGAGACGACGGATCGCTGTCCTCGCCACCGCGCTCGCCCTGCTCCTCACCGGCTGCACCGCCGGGGACGAGGGGCCCGACGACGGGGTCGTACGGCTCCGCTTCCAGTCCCTCGCCTGGCAGAAGGAGTCCGTCGACGCCAACCGGCAGCTGGTGGCGGAGTGGAACGCCACCCACCCCGGCGTCCAGATCGACTACATCCAGGGCAGCTGGGACTCCGTCCACGACCAGCTCCTCACCTCCTTCGAGGGCGGCGAGGCGCCCGACATCATCCACGACGCCTCCGACGACCTGGCCGACTTCGCCTACGGCGGCGACCTCGCCGACCTCCGTCCGCTCCTCTCCGAGCGGCTCAGGGCCGACATCCCCGCCCGCAGCTGGGAGACCACCACCTTCGGCGACGGGATCTACGGCGTGCCGTTCCTCCAGGAACCGCGCGTGCTCATCGCCAACCGCGCGATCCTGGAATCCTCCGGCGTCCGCGTCCCCACCCCGGCGAGCCCCTGGAGCTGGACCGAGTTCCGGCAGGTCGCCCAGGAGCTCACCCGGAGCATGGGACCCGGCCGGTACGCCGTCGCCTGGCCGCTCAAGGAACCCGTCTCGGTCAGCCTCAACCTCGGTCTCTCGGCCGGAGGCCGGCTCTTCCACCGCGAGGCCGACGGCCGGGTGACCGTCCGCTTCACCGAGGAGGACGCCGTCGTCCCCGGCACCCTGCGCGACCAGGTCGTCGTCGACCGCACCGCGCCGCGCACCACGCTCGGCAGCGGCGGCTCCGACACCCTGCCCGGCTTCTTCGCCGGCAAGTACGCCATGGTCCCGCTCGGCTTCGCCTACCGGCAGCAGATCGCGCAGCAGGCCCCGAAGGGCTTCGAGTGGACGGTGCTGCCCGCCCCCGCCGGGAGCGCGGGACTCACCCAGGGCGTCTCCCCGCAGACCCTGTCCATCGCCGCGGACAGCCCGTACAAGAAGGAGGCGGCGGAGTTCCTCGACTTCTTCCTGCGCCCCGGGAACATGGTGCGGCTCGCACGCGGCGACTGGATGCTGCCCACCGGTACGGCGGCGCTCGCCGACCCCTCCCTGCACACCGCCCGGGACGGCTGGGCGACCGGGGCGGCGGTGGCCGCGCGACTGCGGCCGGCCCCGGCGCAGGCGGTGCGGGGATACCCGGAGTGGAAGGACAAGGTGGCGACCCCGGCCTTCCAGGAGTACTACAGCGGCGCCATCGACGCCGCCGAACTCCGGGAACGCCTGGTGGAGGACGGCAACCGGGTGCTCGCCCGCTATCAGCGCAAATGATCGGGTCGCGAGAGGTTCGTCATTACGAAACCTTGTTGAATAAGTCACAGATGAGTGAAGGGGCTTCTCCCGGCCACCCTTGATCGGACAGTGTTCGAACCGGCCACCGCGCCGCCCCCCACGAGGCGCGGTGGCCCGCCTAGGCTGGGCCCATGACGCAGACATACGCGCTCCTGCTCCGCGGCATCAACGTGGGCGGGCACCGCAAGGTCCCGATGCCGGAACTCCGTTCCGTCCTCGAAGGGCTCGGGCACCGGCACGTCCGCACCTATCTGCAGAGCGGCAACGCCGTCTTCACCACCGACTCGACCGCCGGCGAGGACGGGCTCACCACCGAGGTCGAGGACGCGATCGAGAGCCACTTCGGCTTCCGGGTCGACTGCCTCGTCCGCGACGGCTACTACCTCGCGGCCGTCGCCGACGCCTGCCCCTTCCCCGCCGCCGACCTCGACGGCAAGCAGCTCCACGCCTTCTACCTCTCCGGCCCCGCGGACCCCGCGCGCTTCGCCGCGATCGACCAGGAGGCCTTCCATCCCGAGGCCTTCGCCCTCGGCGACCGGGTCCTCTACCTCCACGTCCCCGACGGCCTCGGCCGCTCCAGACTGGGCGACGTCGTCAGCCGTCCGTCCGTCTTCAAGGGCCTGGTGGTCACCGCCCGCAACTGGAACACGGTGCGCAAGCTGGTGGAGATGACCCGGGAGGACTGAGAGCCCGAGTGGCCCAGCCCAGGGGCTCCCGATTGGACCACAGGGGCAGGCCACTCGCTGGCTAGATTCGAGCCGTGACGACCACCGAGCCCGAGCCGCGCCCCGCCGTCGACTTCTACTTCGACCCCGCCTGCCCCTTCGCCTGGATCACCTCCCGATGGATCCTGGAGGTCGAGCGCGAACGGGACGTCGACCTCCGCTTCAAGGTCATGAGCCTGTACGTCCACAACGAGGGCAACACCCTGCCCGACTGGTACCGCGAACTCGTCGACGCCTCCCTCGGCCCCGTCCGGGTCGCGGTCGCCGCCGCGGCGGAGCACGGCGACGCGATCCTGCGCCCGCTCTACACCGCGTACGGAACCCGCATCCACGAGCAGAAGCGGAAGGACTTCCCCGCGGTGATCGCCGAGTCGCTCGCCGAACTCGGACTCCCCGCCGCACTCGCCGCGGCCGCCGACGACCCGGCCCACGACGAGGCCGTGCGCCGCAGCCACGACGCCGGCCGGGACCCCGAGGCTGGGGGATACGTCGGCACCCCGACGCTCCACGTCGACGGCACCGTCTGGTTCGGCCCGGTCCTGCGGGCCATCCCGCGCGGCACCCGGGCCGCGGAACTCTTCGACAGCTTCCGGGTCCTCGCCGGCCACCCGGACCTCTTCGAACTCAAGCGGACCCGCACGGGCGGACTCGACTTCGGCTAGAACGAGGGCCCGCGCCCCGCGCCCTCGCCGGACTGCCTCCCGCGAACGGGAGGCAGCCGGGGGTGCCTACTTCTTGAAGCCGTAGTCCAGCAGCTTCTTGACGTCGGCGGCCCTGTTCGTCTCGCTGGACGAGGCGAGCACCGTGCCGACGACCGTCTTGCCGCCACGCGTGGCGGCGAAGACCAGGCAGTACTTGGCCTGCGGACCCGAACCGGTCTTCAGGCCGATCGCGCCGCTGTAGGTGCTGAGGAGCTTGTTGGTGTTGCTCCACGACATGTACCGGTAGCCACCGGTCTTCGTCGTCACCTTCTGCTTCGTCGACTTCGTCGCGACCACGGAGCGGAAGGTGGAGTTCTTCATCGCACTGCTCGCGAGCTTCGTCAGATCGCGGGGAGTCGAGTAGTTGCTCCCATTGCTTATTCCGTCGAAGGAATCGAACTTGGTGTTCGTCATGCCGAGCCGCTTGGCCTCGGTGTTCATCTTCCCGATGAACGACTTCACCCGCGCGGCCCGCGTGGTGCCGGTGCCGAACTTGTCGGCCAGCGCGTAGGCCGCGTCGCAGCCCGAGGGCAGCATCAGACCGTAGAGGAGCTGGCGGACCGTCACCTTGTCACCGACGATGAGCCGGGCCGAGGAGGCGTTCTTCGCGACGATGTAGTCGCTGTACGACTTGTCGACGGTGACCTTGGCGTCCAGGTTGAGGTTCTTCTGCGCCAGCACCACCTGCGCCGTCATGATCTTGGTGGTCGAGCCGGTCGAGCGGCGGGTGTCCGCGGTCTTCGAGTACAGCGTCCTGGCCGTCGCGTTGTTCATGACGAAGCCGCCCGGAGCGGTGATCGTGGGAACGGGCGGCGGCGCGGCGGCATACGCCTGGCCCGTGAACAGGCCGCCGGCCAGGACGACCGAGGCCGTGACCGTGGCGGTCACCGCGCTCCGCACGCCCAGTGTCGAAGTGATCAAAGTCTTCTGCCCTTGATAGGAATCGATGTCCTCCGGATCCACATGGACCCGGCTCACAGAAGACGCACGAGAGGGCTCCATGGATGTACGCATGATGCCGTGATGTTGCTCGCTTTTCCAAAATCCCGCTCAGGCCGTCCGGGCGACCTGACGGCGCGCCACCCGCGCCCCGTCGTACCGCTCCAGGAGCAGCGAGGCCAGCTCGGGCGACGGGCCCAGGACGCCGGCCAGGACGTCCGCCCCGGCCGCGCCCGCCGCGATGCGGTCCGGGAGGCGGCCCGGGGCGATCACGTACGGGGCGACGGCCACCCGCCGGACGCCCGGCTCGGCACGGAGCGCCCGCACGGCGTCCTCCGTACGGGGGAGGGATGCGGAGGCGAACGCGGGCCGCACGGAGCACCAACCGGTGCGCCGCAGCTCCCGCGCCGTTTCTGCGATCACCGCGATCGCCTCCGGGTCGGTGGAGCCCGCCGAGGCCAGGACGACCCCGGTCGCGCTCTTGTCGCCGGGCGTGAGCCCGGCCTCGTACAACCGCCGCTCCACCGCGGCGATCAGCAGCGGCGAGGGGCCGAGGACCTCCGCCTGGTGGATCCGCAGCGACGGAGGGGCCTGCCGCAGGACGGCGGGGACGTCGGCCTTCGCGTGGAAGGCCCGGGTCAGCAGCAGCGGCAGCGCCACCACGTCCCGCACCCCGTCGGCGGCGAGCCGGTCGAGCACGCCCGCCACCGACGGCAGGTTGAAGTCCAGGAACGCCGTCTCCACCCGCAGCCCCGGCCGCAGCGCGCCGGCCCGGCGCACCAGCGCCTGGACGGTCGCCGCGTGCCGCGGGTCACGGCTGCCGTGGGCGATGACGAGAAGGACGGGGCGGTTCACGGTCGGTTCAGAGCTCACTTCACCAGGAGGCCGCGGCTGCGGAGCACCCACCGCTCCAGCGGGCTGAAGATCAGCAGGTCGATGGCGATGCCGACGACCAGGATCAGCAGGATCGCCAGGAACACGCCGGGCAGGTCGATGTTGTTGCGGCCGTTCTCCAGCAACTGGCCGAGGCCGAGGCCCAGGTCGGGGGAGGAGGCGATGATCTCCGCGGCCATCAGCGAGCGCCAGGAGAACGCCCAGCCCTGCTTCAGACCCGCCAGGTAGCCGGGCAGCGCGGCCGGAAGGACCACGAACCAGGTGCCCTTGAGGCCGGTGGCGCCCATGGTGCGGCCGGCCCGCAGGAACAGCGGCGGGACCTGGTCCACACCGGAGACCAGACCGTTGGCGATGGAGGGGACGGCGCCCAGCAGGATCACCGTGTACATCATCGCGTCGTTCAGACCGAACCAGAGGACCGCCGGCGGCACCCACGCCACCGAGGGCAGCGACTGCAGACCGGAGAGGATCGGGCCGATCGCGGCGCGCACGAACTTCACCCGGGCCACGAGCAGTCCCAGCGGGGTGCCGATGGCGAGGGCGAGCAGGAAGCCTGCCAGGCCCCGGGAGACGCTGGTCCAGATGACTTCGAGCAGGGTGCCCTGGAGCCACATGTCGGTCAGGCCGGCCCACACCGCGGACGGCGCGGGCAGCTTGGTCTCCTCGGTGATCCCCGCGGAGACGAGGATCTGCCAGACCGCGAGGACCAGGGCGACGGCCAGGGTGGGCGGGAGGACCTTCTTGACGAGGACCTCGCGGACCGGGGTCCGGCGGATCTCGACCGCGTCCAGGGCGTCCAGTCCGGCCTCCAGGCCGGCGAGATCGTCCTTCTTGGCCGTCGCGGCGGTGTCAGTGCTGGCCATGGCGGCGGATCTCCCCACGCAGGTGTTCAGTGATCTCAAGGGACAGCTCGGCCACGTCCGCGTCCTCGATGCGGCGCGGCTGCGGGATCCCCACGGTCCACTCCTTGGCCACCCGGCCGGGCCGGGAGGAGAGCAGGACCACCCGCTGCGCGAGGCGCACGGCCTCGCGCACGTTGTGGGTGACGAACAGGACGGAGAGGTTCGTCTCCTCCCAGATACGGGTGAGCTCGCCGTGCAGCACGTCGCGGGTGATGGCGTCCAGGGCCGCGAACGGCTCGTCCATCAGCAGCAGCTGGCTGTCCTGGGCCAGCGCCCGGGCCAGGGCCACGCGCTGCCGCATGCCGCCGGACAGCTCGTGCACCCGCTTGCCGTACGCGCCGCCGAGCCGGACCAGTTCGAGCAGCCGCTCGGCCTCCGGCTTCCGCTCGGCCCGGGGCACCCCGCGCAGCCGCAGGGCGAGTTCGATGTTCTTGCCCGCGGTCAGCCACGGGAAGAGGGCGTGCTCCTGGAACATCAGGGCCGGCCGGCCGCCCGGGGTCGCGATGGACCCCTGGGTCGGCCGATCGAGTCCGGCGACGAGGTTCAGCAGGGTGGACTTGCCACACCCCGATGCCCCCAGGATGGTGACGAACTCGCCGGGCGCGACGTCGAGACTGACGTCGTCCAGGACGAGCTGGGTACCGGCCGGGCCGGAGAAGGACTTCGAGACGTGCTCGATCCGGGCGGCGTGCGTCTGCTCCGCTACGGTGCCGTCGGCAGCCTTGGCGAGCGTCGTGGCCATGGTCGTCACCTCCTGGGGTTACGGATTCTCGGACGTGGCTCGGTTACTTGACGCCGAGACCGGCGTCGGAGACCTCGGGCTGACCGGCGGCCTTGAGCACCTTGTTGAGGAGCGTCAGGTCGTAGATCCCGGCCAGGTCGGGCTGCTTGATCAGCTCGGCCTTGACGGCCCACTCGGACTGGGTCTTCAGCGTCGCGGCCAGCGGGTCGTTCGTGATCGCGATGCTCGGCCACGCCGGGTCGATGACCTTGGCGTCCAGGGACTTGCCGCTGAGGGCCTTCAGCGCCTCGTTGGCGGAGGTCTTCGCCTTGTCCGGGTTGGCGTTGATCCACTCGTTGGTCTTCACCGTGCCCTTCAGCACGGCCTCGACCACGTCCGGGTGCTCCGTCAGGAACTTCTGCGACACGATGATGTTCGTGATCACGAACTTCTTGTCGGGCCACAGGCTGGTCTCGTCCAGGAGGACGGATCCGCCCTGGGAGACCAGCTTGGAAGCGGTCGGCTCCGGCACCCAGGCGCCGTCGATGGAGCCGGACTTGAAGGCGTCCGGGGTGACCTTGTTGTCGGTGCGGACGACGGAGACGTCACCCTTGCCGGACTCGGGGTCGACCTTCCAGCCCTTCTCGGCGATCCAGTTGAGGAGGGCGACGTCCTGCGTGTTGCCCTTCTGCGGGGTGGCGATCCTCTTGCCCTTGAGGTCGTCCAGGGTCTTGATCTTCTTCGGGTTCACGACCAGCTTCACGCCGCCGGAGGCGGAGCCGGAGATGATCCGCAGGTTCTTGCCCTTGGACTTGACGTACGCGTTGATGGAGGGCGAGGGGCCGATGAAGCCGATGTCGAGAGAGCCGCCGTTGAGCGCCTCGATCTCGGACGGGCCGGCGTTGAAGGTCTGCGGCTTCAGCGTCGTGGCGCCGAGTTCCTTCTGGATGAGGCCGTCCTGGACGCCGATCAGCGCGGTGGCGTGCGTCAGGTTCGGGAAGTAGCCGAGCCGGACCTCGGAGGCGGAGAGCTTCTTCGCGTCGGCGGCGACGGGAGCCTTCTTGTCCGCGGACTCGTCCTTCTTCGCGTCGGCACCGTAGCCGCAGGAGGCGAGGGCGCCGACCAGGAGCGGCAGCGCGGCGGCGGCGACGATGCTGCGGCGCAGCGTCTTACGGGTGGTGCGGGAGTTTCCGTTGGCAGACACGGGAGGCTTTCCTCTCGACACGTGGTCTCATGACGCACGTCTTCGGCGGTGTGGCAGGGGCGGGTACAGCTCGTGGGGGGTGTGGGCGCGCATGCGGTGCGCGTACGTCATCGCGCACATCGCGCCACCCCTCCCTGGCCGCTGCCGAGGGTGCCGCTGCCTACGCGGCCACCCTCCTTCGCGAAGGTCGAGTAGATGTCGGTGACCATGATCTAGAAGTCCCACCCTTCCTCGTCCGCGACGACCGCGACGGCCTTGGCGGTGGCGAAGGACTCGCCCGCCATGCCCGCCGCGAGCGTGGTGCCGTCCGCCGGGTCGATCAGCAGGAACGAACCGGTACGGCGCGAATCCGCGTACGCGTCGAGCGCGAGCGGCTCGGCCGTGCGCACCACGACACGGCCGATGTCGTTGGCGACCAGCTGACCCGGGTCCGGGTGCTGGGAGAGATCGTCCAGGGTCAGCCGCGAGGGGATCTCCTTGACGATCGCCTTGACCGTGCGGGTGGTGTGCTTGAGCAGCACCCGCTGGCCGACGGCGAGGGGATGGTCCGCCACGTGGCAGACCGTCGCCTCGATGTCCTGGGTGGTGGCCGGTGCGTCACCGCTCGGGGCGAGCAGGTCGCCGCGCGAGACGTCGATGTCGTCGGCGAGCCGGATCGTGACCGACTGCGGGGCCCAGGCGATGTCCACCGACTCGCCGAGCGCGTCGATGCCGGCGATCGTGGAGGTCCTCCCCGAGGGCAGGACGGTGACCTGCTCGCCGACCCGGAAGGCACCGGCCGCGATCTGACCGGCGTAGCCCCGGTAGTCGGGGTGCTCGGCGGTCTGCGGGCGGATCACGTACTGCACGGGGAACCGCGCGTGGCAGGCCCTCAGGTCGTGGCTGACCGGGACGGTCTCCAGGTGTTCGAGGACCGTCGGGCCGCCGTACCAGTCCATGTTCGCGGAGGGCTCCACGACGTTGTCGCCGGCGAGCGCCGAGATCGGGATCGCGGTGATCTCCGGGACGCCGAGCTCGGAGGCGTACGTCGTGAACTCCTCGGCGATCGCGGCGAAGACGGGCTCCCGGTAGTCGACCAGGTCCATCTTGTTCACGGCCAGGACCACGTGCGGGACGCGGAGCAGCGCGGCGACGGCGGCGTGCCGGCGGGTCTGCTCGACGACGCCGTTGCGGGCGTCGACGAGGACCACGGCCAGTTCGGCGGTGGAGGCGCCGGTGACCATGTTCCGGGTGTACTGCACGTGCCCGGGGGTGTCGGCGAGGATGAAGCGGCGGCGGGGCGTCGCGAAGTAGCGGTAGGCCACGTCGATGGTGATGCCCTGCTCGCGCTCGGCCCGCAGACCGTCGGTCAGGAGCGCCAGGTCGGGCGCCTCCTGGCCCCGGGAGCGCGAGGCGTGCTCCACGGCCTCCAGCTGGTCGGCGAGGACCGACTTGGAGTCGTGCAGGAGCCGGCCCACCAGGGTGGACTTGCCGTCGTCGACGGAGCCGGCGGTGGCGAAGCGCAGCAGGGTGGTGGCCGCCAGCTGCTCGGACAGCTGCTCGGTGGACGTGCTCATTAGAAGTACCCTTCGCGCTTGCGGTCTTCCATCGCGGCCTCGGACATCTTGTCGTCGGCGCGGGTCGCGCCCCGCTCGGTGAGACGGGAGGCGGCGATCTCGGCGATGACGGCGTCCAGCGTGGTGGCGTCGGAGTCGACGGCGCCGGTGCAGGACATGTCACCGACGGTGCGGTAGCGGATCAGCCGCGTCTCGACCGTCTCGGACTCCTTGGGGCCGCCCCAGTCGCCGGCCGTCAGCCACATGCCGGCGCGGGCGAACACCTCGCGCTCGTGGGCGAAGTAGATCTCCGGGAGGTCGATCTTCTCGCGCTGGATGTACTGCCAGACGTCGAGCTCGGTCCAGTTGGAGAGCGGGAAGACCCGGACGTGCTCGCCGGGCGCGTGCCGGCCGTTGTAGAGCTGCCACAGCTCGGGGCGCTGGCGGCGCGGGTCCCACTGCGAGAACTCGTCGCGGAGGCTGAACACCCGCTCCTTGGCGCGGGCCTTCTCCTCGTCGCGGCGACCGCCGCCGAAGACGGCGTCGAAGCGGTGCTGCTGGATCGCCTCGGTCAGCGGCACGGTCTGCAGCGGGTTGCGGGTGCCGTCGGGGCGCTCGCGCAGCTTGCCGGCGTCGATGTACTCCTGCACGGAGGCGACGTGCAGCCGCAGGCCGTGCCGGGCGACGACGCGGTCGCGGTACTCCAGGACCTCGGGGAAGTTGTGTCCGGTGTCGACGTGCAGCAGCGTGAAGGGGACCGGCGCCGGGGCGAAGGCCTTCAGCGCCAGGTGCAGCATGACGATGGAGTCCTTGCCGCCGGAGAAGAGGATCACCGGCCGCTCGAACTCCCCCGCCACCTCACGGAAGATGTGGACGGCCTCGGACTCCAGGGAGTCCAGGTGCGACAGCGCGAACGGGCTGCCCGTGGTGTCGTGGACATGAGCGACAGTGGTCACAGCAGACCCTTCTCGGTGAGCAGCGCGTGGAGCTGCGCCGCGGACTCCTGCACGGTCTGGTTCTGGGACTCGATCCGCAGATCGGGCGTCTCGGGTGCCTCGTACGGGTCGTCGACGCCGGTGAGCCCGCTGATCTCGCCCGCGGCCTGCTTGGCGTAGAGCCCCTTCACGTCACGGACGGAGCAGACCTCCACCGGCGTGGCCACGTGCACCTCGACGAAGGCGGTGCCCTCGGCGTGGTGCCGCTTGCGGACGGCCTCGCGGCTGTCGGCGTACGGCGCGATGACCGGGACCAGGACCTGCGTGCCGTGCGAGGCGAGCAGTTCGGCGACGAAGCCGATCCGCTGCACGTTGGTGTGCCGGTCCTCGCGGGTGAAGCCGAGGCCCGCCGAGAGGAACTCGCGGATCTCGTCGCCGTCGAGGATCTCGACACGGTGGCCCTCGTCGCGCAGCCGGCCCGCCAGCTCGTACGCGATGGTGGTCTTGCCGGCGCTCGGCAGGCCGGTGAGCCAGATGGTGGCACCGGTCACGTGGTTCTCCCGGGAGGTCTCTGAAGAGGGGTGGGGGGTCGTCGTCATCAGCCGTGCAGTCCGCACTCGGTCTTGCCCCGGCCCGCCCAGCGTCCGGCGCGGGCGTCCTCGCCCTCCAGGACGCGGCGGGTGCAGGGGGCGCAGCCGACGGAGGCGTACCCGTCCATGAGGAGCGGGTTGGTGAGGACGCCGTGCTCCGTGACGTACGCGTCGACGTCGTCCTGCGTCCAGCGGGCGATGGGGGAGACCTTGACCTTGCGGCGCTTCTCGTCCCAGCCGACGACCGGGGTGTTCGCCCGGGTCGGGGACTCGTCGCGGCGCAGGCCCGTCGCCCAGGCGCGGTAGCGGGTCAGGCCCTCTTCCAGGGGCTTGACCTTCCGCAGCGCGCAGCACAGGTCGGGGTCGCGGTCGTGCAGCCTCGGACCGTGCTCGGCGTCCTGCTCGGCCACGGTCCGTCGCGGCGTCAGGGTGATGACGTGGACGTCCATGACGGCGTCCACGGCGTCGCGGGTGCCGATGGTCTCCTCGAAGTGGTAGCCGGTGTCCAGGAAGACGACGTCCACGCCGGGCCGGACCCGGGAGGCGAGGTGGGCGACGACCGCGTCCTCCATGGAAGAGGTGACGCAGAAGTCCTCGCCGAAGGCGTCGGCGGCCCACCGGAGGATCTCCAGCGGGGAGGCGTCCTCTAGATCGCGGCCGGCCTGTTCGGCGAGTGCCTTGAGGTCGGCCGTGGTGACGTCCTGGGCGATCGTCATATCTCGTCCCTTCCAGGGGTGTTGCCCGAAGTCCCGGGGGCGAGCAGCCCCAGGAACTTCAGCTGGAAGGCTCGGCTGCACGCGGCGCATTCCCAGGCGCCGTGACCCTGCTCGTTCGGACGCAGGTCCTCGTCGCCGCAATAGGGGCAGTGGAACGGTGCGGCACGCTCGCTCATGACAGCGCCTCCTCGGAGGCGCGGGCCGCCCAGGTGGCGAAGCGCTCGCCGGTCTCGCGCTCCGCCTGGAAGCGCTTGAGGACCCGCTCCACGTAGTCGGGGAGCTCGGTCGCGGTGACCTTGAGGCCGCGGACCTTGCGGCCGAAGCCGGCCTCCAGGCCGAGCGCGCCGCCCAGGTGCACCTGGTAGCCCTCGACGCGGTTGCCCTCGTCGTCCAGGACCAGCTGTCCCTTGAGGCCGATGTCCGCGACCTGGATGCGGGCGCAGGCGTTTGGGCAGCCGTTGATGTTGATCGTCAGCGGCTCGTCGAACTCCGGCACGCGGCGCTCCAGTTCATCGATGAGCGAGGCGCCGCGCGCCTTGGTCTCGACGATCGCGAGCTTGCAGAACTCGATGCCGGTGCAGGCCATGGTGCCGCGCCGGAACGGCGAGGGGGTGACGCGCAGGTCCAGCGCCTCCAGAGCGGCGACGATCGATTCGACCTGCGCCTCCTCGACGTCGAGGACGAGCATCTTCTGCTCGGCGGTGGTGCGGACCTGGCCGGAGCCGTGGGCCTCGGCGACGGCGGCGATCTTCGTCAGGGTGGCGCCGTCGACGCGGCCGACGCGGGGCGCGAAGCCGACGTAGAACCTGCCGTCCTTCTGCCGGTGCACACCGACGTGGTCGCGCCAGCGGCCGGCGGGCTGCTCGGGGGCGGGGCCGTCGGTCAGCTTGCGGTGGAGGTACTCGTCCTCCAGGACCTGGCGGAACTTCTCCGGGCCCCAGTCGGCGACGAGGAACTTCAGGCGGGCGCGGTTGCGCAGCCGGCGGTAGCCGTAGTCGCGGAAGATCGAGATGACGCCCTCGTAGATGTCCGGGACCTCGTCGAGGGAGACCCAGGTGCCGAGGCGGACGCCGAGCTTGGGGTTGGTGGAGAGACCGCCGCCGACCCAGACGTCGAAGCCGGGGCCGTGCTCCGGGTGGTGCACGCCCACGAAGGCGATGTCGTTGATCTCGTGCGCCACGTCGAGGAGCGGCGAGCCGGAGATCGCGGACTTGAACTTGCGGGGCAGGTTGGAGAAGTCCTTGTTGCCGACGATCCTGCGGTAGATCTCGTCGATGGCGGGCGTGCCGTCGATGATCTCGTTCGCCGCGATGCCGGCCACGGGGGAGCCGAGGATGACGCGCGGGGTGTCGCCGCAGGCCTCGGTGGTGGACAGGCCGACCGCCTCCAGGCGGTTCCAGATCTCGGGCACGTCCTCGATGCGGATCCAGTGGTACTGGACGTTCTGCCGGTCGGTGATGTCGGCCGTGCCCCGGGCGAACTCCTCGGAGATCTCGCCGATGACCCGCAGCTGCTCGGTGGTCAGCCGGCCGCCGTCGATGCGGACGCGGAGCATGAAGTACTCGTCGTCCAGCTCCTCCGGCTCCAGAACGCCCGTCTTGGTGCCGTCCAGACCCTGCTTGCGCTGGGTGTAGAGGCCCCACCAGCGCATGCGTCCGCGCAGGTCGTTGGGGTCGATGGAGTCGAAACCGCGCTTCGAGTAGACCGTCTCAATACGTGTCCGTACGTTGAGACCGTCGTCGTCCTTCTTGAACTGCTCATTGCCGTTCAGGGGGGTGAAGTGCCCCACGGCCCACTGACCCTCGCCACGGTGGCGCCCGGCCTTGCGGCGGGCGGCGGCGGGGGTGGGGTTTTCCGGGGTGGCGGCCATGGCGTTTTGTCCTTCGGGACTGCGAGAGGGCGGCTCTGACCTGCACACTGGCGCTCAGGTCGGAGGGTGGCGCGTCAGTGCGCAGCAGGGCGGGGCAGAGTCGTACTGAAAGGAGATCGCGGCGGTGCTGGTTCTCTCAGCGCACCGGACAGATGGCGCTGGACATACGGCCCAGGTCGACGTGCCGCCGACTCACCAAGGCAATTCCAGTTCCAGACATGACGGAAGCGTGTCATGGGACTTTGGACCCAGTCCAGCATCGTCCAGGATGCGGACATAGTCGTCTCGCTTGTCGAGATGGTGTGGTGTGGGTCACGCGAAAGGGGCCCTGACCAGGGCCCCTTCGGTGGTTCTCGGTGGACTCAGGCGTGGGCGCCCGGCCACGGACCGGGCGTCTCGGTCTCCTCGGTCTCCTCGACCTTGGTGTCGAACAGCCGGAAGCCGCGCCGCTCGTAATTGGCCATGGCGTGCGGCCCGTCGAGCGAGCAGGTGTGCAGCCAGACGCGCTTCGTCGCCTCGCGCTCCGGCCACCGCTCGGCCAGGTCCCAGGCCCGGGCCACCCCGTACGAGAGGAGGTGGCCGCCGATGCGGCGTCCCCGGAAGGCCGGGATCAGGCCGAAGTAGACGATCTCCACCGTGCCGTCGTCCTGCGGGTCCAGCTCCACGTACCCGGCCGGCGTCCCCCTGTCGTACGCCACCCAGATCTCGGCGCCCGGCTTCTCCACGATCTCCTGCCACTGCTTGTAGGTCAGCGACAGCCGGTCGGCCCAGCGGATGTCGCCGCCGACCGCGGTGTAGAGGAAGCGGCTGAACTCCGCCGAGGGCACCTCGGCGCGCCGGACCGCGATGTCGTCGCCCTCCGGCGGGGTGGCGGGGACCAGGTCGGCCGGCGAGGTCTGTTCGAGGGACCAGGTGGTGAGAGTGATGCTCATGGGGTCATCGCATCATGCGGAGCGCCGGATTCCCATAGCGGGCCCCGCCCCGCGGGCCCCCGGCAGGACGGCCGTCCGCATGGTGGACACGTCCGGACCGGGCCGCTACCCGGGCGCCCCCGCCCGTACCGCCGGCGCCAGCGAGTGGGGCAGCAGGTCCGCCGGGCGCTCCGGGCGCAGGACCTCCACCGCGACCTCCTCGCGGAAGCGGTACGGGCGGTGCGCCAGGACCCCGGCCAGGTTCCGGCGCACCCGGGACATCTCCGCCCGTACGGTCACCGTCCGCGTCCGGTCCCCGAAGACGTCGTCCGCCAGCTCCGCGGCCGTCCGCCCGTCCCGGTGCACCGCCAGTACATAGAGGAGCTCCGCGTGCCGGGGACTCAGCTCCTGCTGCCAGCTGCCCGCCGCCCCCGAGACGGACACCGTCCAGCGGCGCGGCCGGCTCAGGTCGAGCACCACCCGGCTCGCCGCCGCCGCGCCCGGCTCCTCGGTCGGCGTCTCCTCCTCGACCCGCAGCAGCCAGCCGCCGGGCAGCGGCTCCACCGCGCACACCCCGAGCGAGGGCAGCCACATCCGGCCGGACCGGAACGACTTCGGCAGCGGGATCCGGTCCACCGGCGCGAGCCCCGTCACCGCCGCCGTCCAGCCGTGGGTGTCCACGGCGATCGCCCGGCCCCCCACCCGGCAGAGGATCGGCGCGGCGACCGCGCGCAGCCGCTCCACCGATCCGCGGTGCCGCTCCCGCATCTCCGCCTCGGCGAGCTGGGCCACCGAACCGACCAGGGCCAGCATCGCCGGATGGAAGGTGGACGCGGGGCCGCTCACGTCCAGGATGCCGAGCAGCCGCCGGTCGCGCGGATCGTGCACGGGCGCGGCGGCGCAGGTCCAGTTGTGGAGCGTGTGCAGGTAGTGCTCGGCGGAGTGCACCTGCACCGCCCGCCCCATGGCGAGGGCCGTCCCGACCGCGTTGGTGCCGGTGGCGTGCTCGGTCCAGGCCGCGCCCTCCTCCAGACAGATGCCGTTCGCCTGCCGCAGGACCGAGAGGTTCCCCTGCCGCCACAGCACCCGGCCGTGCTCGTCGGTGACCACCATGATCTGCAGGGAGGTGTCGGCGATGCCGGCCAGTCCGCGGCTCAGCGTCTGCATGACCTCGGAGAGGAGCGTGGTCCTGCGCCGCTCCTCCAGCTCGTCCCGCTGCAGCAGCACACTGTTCGTGCCCTGGTCGGGGTCGAGCCCGAGCCGGGCCATCCGCTGCCAGGACGCGTCGATCACGGGGCGGGGGGCGATCGGAGGCGTACGGCCCGCCAGGGTCTCCTCGCGGACCCGGTGCAGCAGCCGAGTGGCCTGGGCGGCGTCCATGGTGGCGAGGCGCTTCATGTCGAGCTGCGTGTTCTTCATCGGTCTCTCCCAGCCACCCGGGGTGCTGTATCGGTTCTGCACAGGGCAGATGTCCGGAGTGTCGGTGCCCATCGTGCCGTTCGGAACCGCCCGGCGAGGCCCGGTTCGGGTAATCCTGCAACCCTTTGCAACTCTGTTCGCCGAGGGGCCCCCTGGGGGAAGCTGGTGAGAGCGGCGGGTGGTGCCGTGTCGGCGCAGCACCACCCCCGCTTTTCCGCGCGCGCCGACCCCCTGCGGTCCACCCCTGGTGCGCGCGGGACAGCTTCCCGCGACCCCGGCGCACGCCCCTCGGACGCGCGCCCGGTCGCCCTCTCCGCGGACGCGCCCGGTCGTCTCCCTCAGGCCTCCGCCCGCGACCCCGGCGCGCGCCCGGTCGTCTCCCTCAGGCCTCCACCCGCGCCCGTTCCACCAGCGCCCGCAGGTCCAGGGTGTGCGGCAGCGTCCCGAACGCCGCGCCCCCGTCCCCGCCCAGCCGCGCCGCGCAGAACGCGTCCGCGACCTCCGGCGGCGCCCACCGCACCAGCAGCGCCCCCTGGAGGACGAGCGCCAGCCGCTCCGTCAGCCGCCGCGCCCGCGCCTCGATCCCCTCCAGGTCCGCCAGTTCGACCAGGAGCCCCCGGATCGCCCGGTCGAGCCGGTGGTCCGCGCCCCGCGCCGCCCCGACCTCCCGCAGCAGCGCGTCGAGCGCGGCGGGCTCGGTCCGCAGCGCCCGCACCACGTCGAGCGCCTGCACGTTCCCCGAGCCCTCCCAGACCGAGTTGAGCGGCGACTCCCGCAGCAGCCGGGGCATCCCCGACTCCTCCACGTACCCGTTGCCGCCCAGGCACTCCAGGGCCTCCGCGACCATCGGCGTACACCGCTTGGTGACCCAGTACTTCGCCGCCGGCACGGCCATACGGAGCAAAGCGCGCTCCCGTTCGGCTTCGCTGCCGCCGGCGGTCTCGGCGGCGTCCTGGGCTGATGCGAGACGCATGGCCAGGACCGTCGCCGCCTCCGACTCCAGGGCCAGGTCGGCGAGGACGTTCCGCATCAGCGGCTTCTCGATCAGCGGCCCGCCGAACGCGTCGCGGTACGCGCAGTGGTGCAGGGCCTGCGCCACCGCCTGCCGCATCAGCGCCGCCGAACCGAGGACGCAGTCCAGCCGCGTCGCCGCGACCATGCCCATGATCGAGCGCAGCCCGCGCCCCTCCTCGCCGACCCGGCGCGCCCACGTCGTCCCGTCGAACTCCACCTCGGCGGAGGCGTTCGAACGGTTCCCCAGCTTGTCCTTGAGCCGCTGGATCGCGAAGGCGTTGCGCGAACCGTCCGCGAGGACCCGGGGCACCAGGAAGCAGGTGAGGCCCGCCGGGGCCTGTGCCAGGACCAGGAAGGCGTCCGACATCGGGGCCGAACAGAACCACTTGTGCCCCGTCAGGGCGTACTCCCCGTCGGCCGCGAGCGGGCGCGCCTCCGTCGTGTTCGCCCGGACGTCACTGCCGCCCTGCTTCTCCGTCATGGCCATCCCGAGCAGGACGCCCGGCTTCTCCGCGACCGTGCCCAGCGCCCGCTCGTACACGTGCGAGGTGGCCGCCGGCTCCCAGACCTCCGCGAGCTCCGGCTCGGTGCGGAGCGCGGGCACGGCGGCGTGGGTCATCGACACGGGACAGCCGTGCCCCGCCTCCACCTGGGACATGACCAGGAACCCGGCGGCCCGCCGCACATGACCACCCGGACGGCCCCACGCGTCGGTGAGTCCGGCCTCCACCGACTTGCCGAGCAGCCGGTGCCAGGCAGGGTCGAAGTCGACCTCGTCGACGCGGTGGCCGTACCGGTCGTGGGTCCGCAGCCGCGGCGGGTTCTCGTTCGCGCGCGCCCCCCACTCCTGGACCTGCGCCGAACCGGCGGCCCGGCCGAGGACGACCAGCTCCTCCCGGGCCTCCGTCAGGACCTCCGGCGCGAGGTGCCGTTCGACCGCCTCCGCCAGCGCCCGATCGCTCGTGAAGACGTCGTGTCCCACCAGGGGAGGAGGCTGGTTGGTCACGGTGTGGGTGGTCGCTGCCATGCCGATACGGTAAGCAGGTGCAGGCAGCAAGCGAAACACCCGAACGGCCCGAGCGGCGGCCCTGGAGCAGGCTCCACCGCGCGCGCGTCCTCTACCGCAACGTCTCGAAGCGGAAGATGGTCTGGCTGCTCCTCAAGGACACCGTCAACTCGTGCATCGAGTACCGGATCCTCGGCCTCGCCGCCGAGGCCGCGTTCTTCACCCTGCTGTCCCTGCCGCCGCTGCTCCTCGGTCTGATCGCCCTCCTCGGCTACGCCGACGACTGGACGAACACGGACACCGTGGCGAGCATCCAGGAGAACATCCTCCGCGCCGCCGGAACGGTCCTCTCCGACCGGGGCGTCGAGGACATCGCCAAACCGATCCTGGACGACGTGACCCAGGGCAAACGGGCCGACCTGATCTCCCTCGGCTTCGCCATCGCCCTCTGGTCCGGCTCGCGCGCGGTGAACGTCTTCATCGACACCATCACCGTCATGTACGGACTCGACGGCCACCGCGGCATCGTGAAGACCAGGCTGCTCGCCTTCCTGCTGTACATCGTGGCCCTGCTCATCGGCGCCGTCGTGCTGCCCCTCGCGGTCGTCGGCCCCGACCGGGTGGTCGAGCTCGTCCCGTGGGGCACGGAGGTCGTGTCCGTCCTGTACTGGCCGGCCGTCATCCTGCTCTCCATCGCCTTCCTCACCACGCTCTACCACGTGTCCGTGCCGGTGAGATCGCCCTGGATCGAGGACATCCCCGGCGCCCTCGTCGCGCTCGGGATGTGGGTGCTCGGCAGCTTCCTGCTGCGCATCTACCTCACCAGCCAGGTCGAGGGCCCGACGATCTACGGCTCCCTCGCCGCCCCCATCGCCGTCCTCCTCTGGATCGGCATCTCGGCCTTCGCCGTCCTCGTCGGCGCCGCCGTGAACGCGGCCATCGACCGCGTCTGGCCCTCCGTCGCCACGGCCGCGGCCCGCGAGGCCAACGAGCGGGCCCGCGCCGTGCAGGCGGCGGAGCTCGTCGCCCGGGTCCGGGCCGAGGCGGACGACGTCGACGAGGACGACCCGGACATGCCCTCCGAGTTCCCCGAGCGCTGGTCGAGGTTCCTGCCCCCGGACGACGTGAAGGCCCGCCTCCACTCCGGCTGGGAGAAGGACTGAGGCCGTACCGCTAGGTTGGAGGGGTGTACGAGGAGCGCCCCGCCCTGCTCGACGGAGCCGTCCTGTGGACCCGGACCGCCGCCCCCGCCACGGAGGGCACCCGGCCGGTCCTGCCCGACGGCTGCATGGACCTGATCTGGGCCGAAGGCCACCTCCTCGTCGCCGGACCCGACACCCACGCGTACCCGCCGGCCGAGACCGCCGCGCGGTACGCCGGAATCCGCTTCGCCCCCGGTGACGCGCCCGGCTTCCTCGGCGTACCGGCCCACGAACTCCGCGACCGGCGGATCGCCCTCGGCGCCCTCTGGGGCGAGGCCGAGGCGCGACGGCTCGGCGAACGGATCACGGAGGCCCCCGACCCGGCGGCCGCCCTGGACGCGCTCGTACGCCGCCGGGCCGCCGGGGCCCCCGCGCCCGACCCGCTGCTCCGGGCCGTCGTGGCGCGGCTCGCGGCGGGCCGGGCGGTCGCCGAGACGGCCGACGCGGTCGGGCTCGGCGCCCGGCAACTGCACCGGCGCTCGCTGGACGCCTTCGGGTACGGTCCCAAGACCCTCGCCCGCGTCCTCCGGCTCCAGCGCGCCCTCGCCCTGGTCCTGGCCGGCGTGCCCCAGGCCGAGGCCGCGCTCCGCGCGGGCTGCGCGGACCAGGCCCACCTCGTCCGCGAGACCCGCGCGCTCGCCGGTACGACCCCGGGGGCCTATGCGGCGTCCGTGGCGGCGTCGGCGAACAGCGAGACCCCTGACCCGTCCGGGTCGAGGACCACGGCGTAGCGCTGGCCCCAGACGGCGTCCCAGGGCTTCAGATGCCCCCGGTACCCGGCGGCGACCAGCTCCCCGTACACCGTGTCCACGGCCCCCGGCGAGGCGCACCGGAAGGCGAGCTCGATCCGGTTCCCGCCCTCGGGCCGTTGCCACCCGGGGTCGAAGGAGCGCACGACCTCCTCGGTGTCCCAGGCGATCCGCAACCCGCCGGGCAGCGCCACCTCCACGTGCGGGGCGGAGTCGGCGTCGTCCGGGATCTCCAGGCCGAGGCGGCGGTAGAAGGCGAGCGAGGCGGCCATGTCGGAGACGACGACGCCGACGAGGTCGAGACGGGGGGTGGGGTCAGGTGCTGTGTCCATGACGCCACGGTAGGCACGGCGTTCCCGACGGGTCTTGAACGAAACGGACGTCGGCCTCCGGGCCCCGACGGCGGCCCCGGCGCCGTGCGAGCGGCGGACCGACTGTGCCGCCCCGCCGCCCGTGACGGCGGACCGCTGCGCTGTCCCGCCGCCCGTGCGGCCGACCGGCGGTCCCTGCCCCGTCGCCCGTCCGGCCGACCGGCCCTCCGGCGGAATCCGGCCACGCACCGTGAAGATCCGTTCGACTGGCCTGATTAATATGACTTCCCGTCCCGCTCCTCGCGGCCGTCGCGGCCGCCCCTCCGCGGGGCGCTCGTCCTGCCTGCGCCCCCGGGGCGTCGGCGCGAAACCGCAAGGCGGCACCAGATGCGCGTACTCCTCGTCGAGGACGAGACCGACCTCCGCGAGCTCGTCGAGGCCGGCCTGAAGGACGCCGGATACGCCGTCGACGCGGTCGCCGACTGGCCGCAGGCGGACTACCTGCTCGACCTCACGGAGTACGACTGCGTCGTCCTGGACCGGCTCGTCCCCTCCGGGGACACCCTCCGCGCGCTCGACGCCCGCCGCCGCGCGGGCTGGTCCACCCCCGTCCTCTGTCTGACCGCCCTCCACGCCCTCCCGGACCGGGTCGAGGGCTTCCGCGCGGGAGCCGACGACTACCTCGCCAAGCCCTTCGCCATGGTCGAGCTGGTCATGCGCGTCGGCAGCCTCGCCCGGCGCGCCCCGGGCCGCCTGCCCGTCCACCTCACCCACGCGGACCTCGAACTCGACGGCGCCCGCAGGGAGGTCCGCCGGAACGGGATCCTGCTCTCGCTGACCCCCAAGGAGTACGCCGTCCTGCACCACCTCCTGGTCCACCGGCAGAACGTCGTCACCCGCACCGCGCTCGTCGAGCACTGCTGGGACGAGATGGCCGACCCGGTGTCCAACGTGGTCGACGCGGTGATGGCCGGACTCCGCCGCAAGCTCGGCTCCCCACCGCTGATCCGGACCGTCCGGGGCCACGGGTTCCTGCTGGGCGGCCCGGCCGAGGGCAGCGCGTGACCGACCGGGACCGGGCCGCCGGGCCGCGGCGCAGACTGCGCCGACTGCAGCTGCGGCTCACCCTCGCGTACACGCTCACCACCCTCGTCGGGGTGAGCGTGCTGTCCTGGCTGGTGATCCACACGGACGGCCGCTCCTGGCAGGCCGCCGAGTTCGACGAGATGCGCCGGCACGCGACCGTCAGCACCTCGCTGATCTACTACACCGACGAGGGCGTCCAGCTCGACGGCCTCCGCGACGACGAGTCCACCCGGGGCCGCCACCAGGTCTTCGTCCTGCTCCGGCCCACCAGGATCGGCGCGTCCGCCACCGGCGTCGCGGACTCCGGCCCCGGCCGCCCGGGCTCCGCCGGACCCCGGGCGGCCACCGAGCGGCCCGCGGGAGCCGGACCCCGGGCGGACACCGAGCGGCCCGCGGGAGCCGGGGCGCGGGCGGCCGGCCCCGGCGCCCTCGACCGGGTCTTCACCTCCGGCAGCCGGTCCGTCGCCGTCTCCGACGAACGGATCGCCGCCCTGGCCCGTACCGCCATGGACGAGGACGTCACCCTCCGCGAGGAGGTCCCCGCCGGCGACCGGACCGCCTACGCCGTGGCGCGGCCCTTCTACCACGACGAGACCCAGGAGACGACGGGCGCCGTCGTCGTCATCGGGGACCCGGGCCTGCGCATGGCCGAGCACACCCGTCTGACGTACGCGGTCCTCACCGGCTCCGGGGTGCTCACCCTCCTCGCCGCCTTCACCGGCCACCTGCTGTCGGGGCGCAGCCTGCGGCCCGCGTGGCAGGCCCTGGAGGCCCAGGAGCGGCTGCTCGCCGACGCCGCGCACGAGCTGCGCACCCCCGTGGCGATCATGCGGAGCTCGATGGACGTGGCGGGGACGGACCCGGGGAACCTGCCCACCCATCTGCCGCGCATCCGACGCGCCACCGACCGGCTGACCGACGTCGTGGAGAACGTGCTGACCCGGGGCCGGCTCCAGGACTCCGCCGCCTCCTTCAGTCCGGTGCCGCTGCGCCTCGACCAACTCGTCGAGGACGCCTGCGGCGAGCTGCCGCCCGCCCGGCTCACGCTGACGCTGCGCCTGGACGAGGCGGTGGTGGACGCCGACCCCGCCCTGACGCGCGTCGCCGTGCGCAACCTCCTCGACAACGCCCTGCGCCACGGGCGCTCCCCGGGCGATCCGCACGGCGGCGCGGAGATCGACGTCAGCGTGCGCGGCCACACGGTGGCCGTGGCCGACCGGGGGCCGGGCGTGGCGGCCGAGGAGCTGCCCGAACTGACCGAACGGTTCCGTTCGCGCGGGGGCGGCTCGGGCATCGGCCTGTCCCTGGTCCGGGAGATCGCCGCAGCGCACGGCGGGACGCTCACCGCCCGCCCGAGGCCCGGGGGAGGGGCGGTGTTCCTGCTCGCCCTGGGACCGGCGGGACAGGCACGCCACGCCCGTCCGGGCGCCTCATAAATTCCTCACGATCGAACGAGCAGGCTACGGACATCCATTCGCTCCTCGTGCTGGAGAACGTGTGCCGAAGCATTCCCCCACCCCGTTCCACCGCAGGAAGTCCACCCGGGCCGCGCTGGCCGCCGGTGTCGTCACCGCGCTCGGCGCCGGTGTCCTGTTCACCCAGGCCTCCGCCTCGGGCGGCGGCGCCGAGCCCCCCACGGCGAAGGCCTCCGCTCCCGTCAGGGCGGTCGCCGCGAAGGTGACCCCGCCGACCGCGAACCGGCAGTTCGACTACCAGATCGGCAGCGCCTACACCCCGCCGAAGAACGTCGGGATCGTCTCGCGGGACCGCACGGCCAAGCCCGCCGCCGGGCTCTACAACATCTGCTACGTCAACGCCTTCCAGACCCAGCCGGACGCGCTCGACTGGTGGCAGCGGAACCAGCCCGACCTGCTGCTCCGGGATCGTTCCAGGAAGCCCGTCCAGGACGAGGACTGGGGCGAGGTGCTCCTCGACACCTCCACCGCGGACAAGCGGAACCGGCTCGCGAAGATCGTCGGCGCCTGGATCGACGGCTGCGCCAAGAGCGGCTTCCAGGCCGTCGAGCCCGACAACCTCGACTCCTACGAGCGGTCCGGCAACCGGCTGACGAAGCAGCACAACGCCGCCTTCGCCCGGCTCCTGGCCCAGCGGGCCCACGCCGCCGGACTCGCCATCGGCCAGAAGAACACGACCGACCTGCTGCCCGAGCGGAAGACGATCGGCTTCGACTTCGCGGTGGCCGAGGAGTGCGGCCAGTACCAGGAGTGCGAGGCGTTCGCGGCGGCGTACGCCAACCGGGTCTACGTCATCGAGTACACCGGCACCGGCTACAGCAGGGCCTGCTCCGGCTGGGGCGCCAAGCTCTCCGTCGTCCAGCGCGACCTCGACGTGAGCGCCCCCGGCGGCTCGTACCGCTACCGCGCCTGCTGACCCCCCGCTGACCCCGGCGGGGGCGGCCGACCGCCCCCGCCGGCATCCCGAGAAAAACCGGTGGCGCCCGCCGAAGCGGTGCCGCTACGGTTTTCCCCGTACGAGATCGCGAAGATCCACGCGAGAAGACCCACAGGAGGTGTGACCGATGGCTGTCGTCACGACGGGCCTTGCCCTCACGCAGAAGTTCATCCACACCACCTCCGTGGCCACCGGCTGACCTCACTCTTCTCACCCACAGTGCCGGGGCCACCCCTGTGAAGGGTCCCCCTTGTCTTTCCCGCTTTCCCCCGTCACCTCTTCCTCCTCGCTGCTCGACGCCCACGGCTGGGACTCCGGCTGGGCCGCCGCCTTCGCGCCGTACGCCGCCCAGGGGCTCGTCCCCGGACGGGTCGTCCGGGTCGATCGCGGTCAGTGCGACGTCGCGACCGCCGACGGGATCGTGCGCGCCGACACGGCGTTCGTGACCCCGCACGATCCGCTCCGGGTCGTCTGCACCGGTGACTGGGCCGCCGTCGACCCCGAGGGCGTCGGCGACCCCCGATACGTACGGGCGTGCCTGCCGCGCCGGACCGCGTTCGCGCGGTCCACCTCCTCCAAGCGGTCCGAGGGCCAGATCCTCGCGGCCAACGTCGACCACGCCGTCATCACCGTCTCGCTCGCCGTCGAGCTGGACCTCGGCCGGATCGAACGCTTCCTCGCCCTGGCGTGGGAGTCCGGCGCCCAGCCGACCGTCGTCCTCAGCAAGGCGGACCTCGTGCCCGATCCCGTCGGGCTGTCCTACCTCGTCGACGACGTCGAGACCGTCGCCCCCGGCGTGCGGGTGGTGCCCCTCAGCTCGGCCACGGGCGAGGGACTCGACGTGCTCGCCGCGGTGGTCGCCGGCGGCACGACCGTGCTGCTCGGCGTCTCCGGCGCCGGGAAGTCCACCCTCGCCAACGCGCTCGTCGGCCACGACGTCATGACCGTCCAGGCGGCCCGTGACGTCGACGGCAAGGGCCGCCACACCACCACCACCCGCAACCTCTTCGTGCTGCCGGGCGGGGGAGTCCTCATCGACACCCCCGGGCTGCGCGGCGTCGGCCTCTGGGACGCCGAGACCGGCGTCGGCCAGGTCTTCTCGGAGATCGAGGAGCTGGCCGGGCAGTGCCGCTTCCCCGACTGCGCCCACGAGGCGGAGCCGGGCTGCGCGGTGCTCGCGGCCATCGACGACGGCACCCTGCCCGTGCGCCGGCTGGAGAGCTTCCGCAAGCTCCTGCGCGAGAACCAGCGGCTCGTGGCCAAGACCGACGCCCGCCTGCGCAACGAGATCCGTAAGGACTGGAAGCGCAAGGGGGACGCGGGCCGCGCCGCCGGAGAGTTCAAGCGCAGTGGCCGGCTGAGCTAGCCCGTACGCGCGCCCCCGGGGTCCCGCGACCCCGGGGGCGCGCGTGGGGTCCGGCACCACGCACCCCGGGGCACGGTGTCCGAAAACCGCGAGCCCCGGTCGGTCGGCGGCCGCACACTGGAACCCGTGAGGGACGACGACACCCGCTACGAGGCGGTCAGCAGCAGGGACGCGCGGTTCGACGGAGAGTTCTTCTTCGCCGTCCGGACCACCGGGATCTACTGCCGCCCCAGCTGCCCCGCCGTCACCCCCAAACGGCAGAACGTCGCCTTCTTCCCGACGGCCGCCGCCGCCCAGGGCCACGGCTTCCGGGCCTGCCGCCGCTGCCGGCCGGACGCCGTCCCCGGCTCCGCCGCCTGGGACGTACGGGCCGATGTCGTCGGGCGCGCCATGCGGATGATCGGCGACGGCGTCGTCGACCGCGAAGGCGTGCCCGGCCTCGCCGGACGCCTCGGCTACAGCACCCGCCAGGTCCAGCGCCAGCTCACCGCCGAGCTCGGCGCCGGGCCCGTCGCGCTCGCCCGCGCCCAGCGGGCGCACACCGCGCGCCTGCTGCTCCAGACCACCGGTCTCCCGGTGACCGAGATCGCCTTCGCGGCCGGCTTCGCCAGCGTCCGCCAGTTCAACGAGACGATCCGCGCCGTCTACGCCCGCACCCCCACCGACCTGCGCGCCGAGGCGGGCAGCGGCGCGGGAGCCCGGACCGCGCTCGCCGCCGGGGTCCCGCTGCGGCTCGCCCACCGGGGCCCGTACGGGGCCGGCGAGGTCTTCGACCTGCTGGCGGCCGAGGCCGTGCCCCGCGTGGAGGAGGTCGTCGGCCCCCCCGGCGCCCGCACCTACCGGCGCACGCTCCGCCTCCCGTACGGCACCGGCGTGGTCTCCGTCGACGAGCGCTCCGCCGGACGCTGGCTCGACGCCCGGATCCACCTCACGGAGCTGCGGGACCTGACCACCGCCGTGCACCGGCTGCGCCGCCTCTTCGACCTGGACGCCGACCCGTACGCGGTCGCCGAGCGCCTCGGGGCGTCGCCCGGGCTCGCCGCCGAGGTGGCCGCCCGGCCCGGCGTGCGGTCGCCGGGCACGGCCGAACCGGAGGAGTTCGCCCTGCGGACCGTTCTCGGCGCGGCCGAGGCGGCCCGGCTCGTCGAGCCGCACGGCACCCCGCTGGCCACCGCCTGCGGCACCCTCACCCATGTCTTCCCCGAGCCCCGGGCCCTGACCGGCCACCCCGTCGCGGGACCGCTGGCCCGCGCGCTCGCCGACGGAGCCGTACGCCTCGACCCGGGCGCCGACCGCGACGAGGCCGAGGCCGCCCTCCTCGCCGTACCCGGCGTGAGCGCCGGGGCCGCCGCCCTGATCCGGATGCGGGCCCTCGGCGACCCGGACGTGGCCCCGCCGGGCGGACCTGACGCGGAGGAGTGGCGCCCCTGGCGCTCCTACGCCGCCCGCTACCTCAGGACTCCGCCCCGGGGGCCGCGTCCAGCCCCCAGCTGTGGATCCGGCGCGGACGGATCCTGATGACCTCCTCGCTGAAGTGCGGGCCCAGCGCGTGCGGACCCACGAGGAGCTCCGCCTCGCCCCGGATCTCGACGCCCCGCACCCGCCAGGGGCGGACGCTCGCGAGGTCGTCGACGACCAGCGCCACCTTCGGGTTCTCCCGCAGGTTGCGCCACTTCTTCGTACGGCCCATGGCGAGCCCGCCGACCAGGACGGTGCCGTCCTCCTGCGGGAAGAAGCCCACCGGGTTGACCTGCGGCTGACCGGACGGGTCGACGGTGGCCATCCGGGCGAGCTGCCGGCCGCCCGTGAGATAGGCGCGTTCCGCCTCGTCGAAGCCTTCGAAATCCCTCATACGTCCAGCATCCCGCCGCCGGGGTGCGCGGGGGATCGGCAGGGGGACGGATTCCGGCTCCCTCCGGGGTCCTAGGACCCCGGAGGCCTGGGCCGTCCGGGGGATCTCAGCCCCCGAACACCGCGCCCGCCCACGCCCCCACGATCAGCAGACAGGCGAACAGCTCGACCAGCACACTCGTGCCGGCCGCCCGCATCACCGTCCTGGTCGCCGCCCCGGCCTGGCCGTGGCCGCCGAGCCGGAGCCGTTCCGAGAGGTAGATCCCGCCGACGAAGCCCGGGATCGCGCCGACGACCGGGATCAGGAGGAACCCCAGGAACGCGCCCGCCCCGGCGTACGTCACCATCCGCCGGGTGATGCCCACGCCCCGGAAGCGGCGGGGCGGCAGCTGCCAGACGACCACCTGGGTGAGGAGCAGCAGCCCGGTCGTGGAGGCCAGCAGGATCCAGGCGAGGTCGGTCCGCTCGTGGAGCGACCACCAGAGCATCGCCGCCCACACCAGCCACGTCCCCGGCACGCCGGGGGCCAGTACCCCGAACAGGCCGAGCAGCATCACCGTCGCGATCATCAGGAGCTGCCACACACCCACGCAGCCAGGGTCCCCCACAACCGGCGTCCCCGCAGGTCGCGCGCGGCATACGGGGTGCGTTCCGGGCTCGGTCGCGTCCGGGCCGCCCGGTGGTCCGCCCGGGCTCGGTCGCGTACGGCACACAGGCCCCGCGCTCGGTCGCGTACGGCACACGGCCCCGCGCTCGGTCGCCTACGGCAAACAGGCCCGCGGGGCCGGTCTCAGCCCCGGGCGACCCAGCCCTTCTCGTACGCGTGCCAGCCCAGCTGCAGACGGGTCGTCACCCCGGTCAGCTCCATCAGCCCCTTCACCCGCCGCTGCACCGTCCGCAGCCCCAGGTCCAGCTGCTTCGCCACGCTCGCGTCCGTCATCCCGGCGAGCAGCAGCGACAGGATCTCCAGGTCCATCACGTCCGGGCCCGGCGCCTCGTCCTCGGTGATCTGCGCGCCCGCCCCGAGTCTCAGCGGCAGCGCCTCGCGCCACACCGACTCGAACAGGCCCATCAGCGATTCGAGGAGCCCGCTCGCGTGCACGACGATCGCCGCCGGCTCCGCGCCCCGCCCGGTCAGCGGCACCATCGCCAGGTTCCCGTCGGCGACCACCAGCTTCGTCGGAACCCGGTCCGCGACCCGGATCCTCTCCTCACGGCCGAGCGCCGCCGAGAGTTCGAGCAGCCCGGAGGGGAGCGTGAGCACCTCACGCTCGATCACCACCCGGTAGCGCACCCCCCGCCCGGCGGCCTGCTCCTCCGCGTCGTTCTCCATGCCGGAGACCGCGATCGGCTTGCCCGTCACCAGGGCGCAGACCTCCTCCTGCGCGCCCAGCTGGAGCTGCAGGAAGCGGTGGGTGACGGCGCTCGCGCCGGTCACCACCTCCACCAGGTCGTGGACGGCCGCCTCCGCCGCCTCCGCCCGGTACTCCTCGGCGAGCAGCTTCGCCGTCAGCTCCGCCTGCTCCAGTTCGTGCCGCTGCTGGGTGAGCAGCGCGCCCAGGGCGACCCCGGGCGGCGCCGCCACCCACCGGCCGGTCCTGGCCGAGGACTGGGCGGCGAGCCCCTGCGACTCGAGGCGGCGCAGCGCGCGCTCGGTGTCCTGCTCGGGCAGCGCGAGCCGGTGCGCGAGGTCGGTCACCTCGGCCGCGCCCAGCGCGACCAGCGCCCGGTACGCGGACTCCTGGCGCTCGTCGAGTCCTATCGCTCCCAGCATGGATGCCCCACCCCTCGCCGTACCTCCGGCGGTGCGCCCCGGATCTTCCCGGGACATTCACCGGAGGCATTCGTTCCGTTGGTGACCTGGCGGGAAACGGCCACGGCGTATTCCCGCCTTGCCCATCATCCCTGTACCGCCCTCACCTCTGCCAATGTGGCGCCACCGCAGCACCAACAGCCTCCGGAGACGGGTGCCTTGTGCCCTTTTTCCGGAATCAGATGGGGAGAGCGATGCGCCCGATTTCGCGTACGGCCCTGGGGGCGGCGACCGCCGCCGTCCTGGCCGTCACCGCGGTCGCGCCGTCCATGGCGAATGCGCCGCAGGACGACACGGCCGGCAAGCGACCGCTGGTAGGCGGCGAGGCCTCGGCGCGCGCCGGGGACCGGGCCGCCACGGTGACCCTCGTCACCGGGGACCGCGTCGTGGTCACCCGCGACGCCGACGGAAACCCGGCCGCCACGGCCCTGCCCCGCGAGGACGGCACCGTCCCCCTGGTCCAGACCCGCCGCTCCGGCCAGGACCTGTACGTCTACCCCGAGGACGCCACCGCCGCGCTCGCCGCCGGACGCGTCGACGAGGAGCTCTTCAACGTCACCGGGCTCGTCCGCCAGGGCTACGACGACGCCGCCACCACGACGCTGCCCCTCATCGCGGTCTACGGCTCCGACCTCGCCCGCTCCGTCCCCGCCGCCCCGCGCGGCGCCAAGCGCGGCCAGGTCCTCAGGACCGTCGGCGGTGTCGCGCTCACCGCGGAGAAGAAGCAGGCCGCCACGTTCTGGGCCGAGCTCGACGCCCCCGCGGCCCGCTCCGCCGCCGGGATCAAGAAGCTCTGGCTCGACCGCAAGGTCCAGGCCACCCTGGAGCGCTCGACCCGCCAGGTCCACGCCCCCGAGGCCTGGGCCGCCGGCTACGACGGAACCGGCACCAAGGTCGCCGTCCTCGACACCGGCGCCGACGCCGAGCACCCCGACCTCAAGGGCCGGGTCACCGCCTCGGAGAACTTCACCGACTCCGAGACCGCCGGCGACCGCCAGGGCCACGGCACCCACACCCTCTCCACCGTCGGCGGCTCCGGCGCGGCGAGCGGCGGAAAGAAGAAGGGCGTCGCCCCCGGCGCGGCCCTCCTCAACGGCAAGGTCCTCAACGACTCCGGCTCCGGCGCCGCCTCCTGGATCATCGCGGGCATGGAGTGGGCCGTCGCGCAGGGCGCCGACGTCGTCTCCATGAGCCTCGGCAGCCCCGTCCCCACCGACTGCACCGACCCGATGAGCGTCGCGGCCGAGGAGCTCGCCCGGAACGAGGGCACGCTGTTCGTCATCGCCGCCGGCAACGCCGGGCCGACCCTCAACACGGTCTCCTCGCCCGGCTGCGCGCCCAGCGTGCTCACCGTCGGCGCCACCGACCGCGACGACTCCACCGCGTACTTCTCCAGCCGCGGCCCGACGATCGTCACCCACACCCTCAAGCCCGAGATAGCCGCGCCCGGCGTCGCCATCTCCGCCGCCGCCGCCGGCGGCCGGGGCGTCTACGCGTACCAGTCCATGTCCGGCACGTCGATGGCGACCCCGCACGTCGCGGGCGCCGCCGCGATCGTCAAGCAGCGCCACCCCGACTGGACCGCCCAGCAGGTCAAGGCCGCCCTCGTCTCCTCCGCCGAGAGCGACCTCCCCGGCGACGTCCGCGAGGTCGGCGGCGGCCGCCTCGACGTCAAGGCCGCGATCGACCAGAAGGTCCTCGGCGCCTCCGCCGTCCAGGGCGGCACCTTCAACTGGCCGCAGGACAGGAGCGACCGCACCACGGTCTCCCTCCCGTACACCAACACCTCCGGCGCCCCGGTCACCCTGAACCTCGCCGTCGAGAAGGTCACCGGCAACGACGGCTCCCGCGTGCGGAGTTCGGTCGCGCGCCTCGGCAAGCGCACCGTCACCGTCCCGGCCGGAGCCACCGTCAGGGTCCCGCTGGAGCTCGACCCCGCCGCCGGCCTCGACCGCGCCCAGTACGGCGACGTCACCGGCCGCGTGCTCGCCACCGGCAAGGGCGGCGTCCACGTCTCGACCCCCTTCTCCCTCTACGTGGAGCCCGAGACCGTCACCCTCCGCGTCAAGCTGATCGACCGTCAGGGCAGGCCCGCCTCCGGCGCCTCCTCCCTCGACGTCATCGGCACCGACGACGCCAGCGGCGAGCGCCGCTTCAACGAGGGATCCGCCGACCAGGTCTACCGCCTGCGCCCCGGCGCCTACTTCCTCTCCTCCTTCGTCGCCACGCCCGACGCGGGCGAGGGCGCCAGGCTGAACGACTCGCTCAGCTACCTCGGCCGGCCGCAGCTGGAGCTGAGGAAGGACACCACGGTCGTCCTCGACGCCCGCAAGGCCCACAAGCTGTCGGTGACCACCGACCAGGCCTCCGAACTCCGGGGCGCCACGCTCGCGTTCGCCCGCTCCTGGGACGACGCCTGGCTGCACGCCGGCACCGCCGCGGGCCCGCGCACCATCCGCGGCTACTACGCCTCCGTCGAGGGCGCCGCGCACGACGGCGACTTCGAGTTCGGCAGCTACTGGCGGACCGCCGCCCCGCAGATCACCTCGCTGCGGACCACCGACGGTCTGGCCCTGCACCCGCTGACCGCCACCCTCGGCTCGGACAACCTCGACGGCACGGGCTCCGCCCGCCTCGTCGACGCGGGGACCGGCACTCCCGCGGAACTCGCCGCCGCCGGGGTCCGGGGCCGTGTCGCCCTGGTCCGCCTTCCCGACGACTCCAACAGCGCGGGCGTCCTCGCCCGGGACGCCAAGGCCGCGGGCGCCGTCGCCGTCGTGGTCCACCACACGGCCGCCGGCCGCTGGTACCCCTCGGGCGGCTTCGCCGGGCTCGGACTGCCGGTCGTCTCCGTCCCGTCCACCGAGGCGACCGCGCTCCTGGACAGGCTGAGGGCCGGCGAGGTCACCCTCGCCTGGAAGGCCACCGCGAAGAGCCCGTACGTCTACAGCCTCGCCTTCCCCGAGACCGGCCAGGTCCGCGGCGACAAGGACTACCGGGTGCGCGACGCCCGGCTCGGCCGCACGGACTCCACCTACGGCTCGGCCGGCATCACCGCCGACTTCACCGACTTCCCGGCCGCCCGCCGCCCCAACGGCGTCGGCGTCTCCTTCGGCTCGATGGAGACCGTCCCGGCACCCGGCACCCGCACCGAGTACTACTCCACCGGTGACACCGCCTGGCAGCAGATGGTCAACAGCAGCTTCCCGTTCGGGGAGATCATGATCGGCGCCCGTCACACCTACCGGCCCGGCGAGAAGCGCGCCGAGCGGTGGTACGACGACGTCATCGCCCCCACCGCGCCGCGCGACAGCGGTGGCAGGCCGGTCCTCGTCTCCGAGCGGCAGGGCAACCTCATCGGCTTCGCCGACGCCATGTGGGGCGACAGCACCCACCACGCCGAGCAAGGCTCCTTCGGAGACCTCGGCAACCTCCGCCTGAGCCGCGACGGCGAGGTCATCGGCGAGACCGGCTGGCCGTCCGGGGTCTTCGAGGTACCGGCCGAAGCCGGTACGTACACCCTCGAACAGAACACCATGAAGATCGGCAGCAAGGTGTGGGCCCGCTCCACCTCCGTCAACTCGGCGTGGAAATTCACCTCCAAGCTTGACGAGAGCGTCTATTCTCAGGGCATCCCGATTCTCTTCCCCCGGTACGACCTTCCGGAGGACGGACTCAAGACCCTCGCCGCGACCGACGGCCAGCACATCGGCCTCACCGCGACGGGTCACGCGGGCTACACCCCCGCAGCGCTCACCTCGGCCAAGCTCTCGTACTCCTACGACGGTGGTACGACCTGGACCGAAGCGCGGGTCTCTCAGCAGGGCGGCAAGTGGAGCGCGACCGTGAACCACGCGGGCGCGACCGGCAAGCCCGTCACCCTGAGGACCGAACTGACGGACGCCAACGGCAACTCCGTCACCCAGACCGTGGTCCGCGCCTACGACGTGCGCTGATCACGCCGGTCCGCCGGGCGTCCTTCCCGTGGGGGGTGGGGCCGCCCGGCGGACCACCCATTCGCAGCAACGGTTTTCCCGATGTCCCGTTTTCGGGCGCCGTGAGCGGTGGACAATAAGGGCATGACTCAGCAGGGGGACAACTGGTGGGACAAGCTCTACGACGAGTCGGCGCCGGACACGGCCCCGACGGCCTCGGGTGACACCCTCGACGACCACTTCGCGACGGCACCCCGAGCCACGACGGCCCCGCGGGCCCCGGCGGCCGAACCGGCCCCATCGCCCCCGCCGGGCCGCGTACCGCCGCCCTCACCGCCACCGGCCCCGACCGCCGCGACTCCCGGATCACCGGCCCCGACCGCCGGGCCTCCCGGTTCGCCGGTCCCCACCGCCGCGCCGCCCTCACCGCCGGCCCCGACCGCCAGGCCTTCCGTACCGCCGCCCGCGCCTTCCGTACCGCCGTCCGCGCCCGCCGGGCCGCACCTGCCGGACGGTCCGGCCCCCGTGTCGGGGCCCACGTCCGGCTCCGTGCCGCTCGTCTCCGGTCCGGCGCCCTGGGAGGCGCCCCCCGAAGGGCCGCAGACCTTTCCCGCGCCGCCCCCGCCGCCCCCGGTCGCCCCGCCCGTCGAGGCGTCCACCGTCCAGGTGCCGGTGCCCCCGGAGCCCGAGCCGGGAGAGCCTCGCGCCGAGGGGCGGTTCGAGGCGGGGCACGACCTCACCGTCGAGGTCCCCGTGCCCCGGCCCCGTACCGGCTTCGTCGGGAGCAGACCGCCCACCTACGAGGCCGAGCCGACCGCGCTTCCCGTCGCCCGGCCCGGAGAGCTCGGCGAACTGGTCGCCGACACCGTGCTCGACGGCGCCCGCTACGGCACCTGCACCCTGCGGGCCGCCTCCGTGCGCGGGGACTCCGCGCGCTACCGGGGCGAGCCCCGCCGCGACGCCCTGCTCACCGCCCGCTTCGGCCACGACGAGACCGCCCTCGTCCTCGTCGCCGTCGCCGCGGGCTCCCGCGCCGCCGAGGACGCCCACCTCGCCGCCGCCGACGCCTGCGAGTGGATCGCCGAGGCCGTCTGCCGCAGCCACGCCCGGCTCTCCGACGACATCAGGTCCGGCCGTCGCGGCGACCTCAAGTCGGGACTGCACCGGCTCACCGACCGCACGTACGGCAAGCTCCGCGCCCGCGCCGCCGAACGGGGCCTCGCTCCCGACGAGTACACCGCGACCCTCCGCTGCCTGCTGGTCCCCGCCGACCCCGCGTGCCGCACCCGGGTCTTCTTCGGCATCGGCGGCGGCGGTCTCTTCCGGCTCCGCGACGGCGCCTGGCAGGACATCGAACCGCTCCTGCCCGAGCCCACCGCCGTCACCGGCGCCCCCGTCGTGGGCTTCGGCTCGCCGCCCGCTCGGGACGTCGCCGCCGAGACCGAGGAGGGCGACCGGCTCACCATGGACCTCGGCATCACGACCGCTCCCGGGCCGCTCGTGGAGGAGCCCGTACCCCCGCCCGCCGAGCCGTTCCGCTTCCGCGCCTCCGTCGCCCGCCCCGGTGACACCCTGCTCCTCGCCTCGCCCGGCCTCGCCGAGCCGATGCGCGGCGAACCGGGCCTCGCCCGCGAGCTGGCCGCCCGCTGGGGCGAGACCGAGGCGCCCGGCCTGGCCGCCTTCCTCGCCGACACCCAGCTGAGGGTGACCGGCTACGCCGACGACCGTACGGGGGTGGGCGTCTGGGAGGCGTAACCCGCCGGGCCATGTGTTGATGGAGCCATGGCCAAACAGAACGTGGCGGAACAGTTCGTCGACATCCTCGTCCGCGCGGGCGTGCGGCGCCTGTACGGCGTCGTCGGTGACAGCCTCAACCCGGTCGTCGACGCCATCCGCCGTACCCGTGAGATCGACTGGATCCAGGTGCGGCACGAGGAGGTCGCCGCCTTCGCCGCCGGCGCCGAGGCCCAGATCACCGGCGGCCTCGCCGCCTGCGCGGGCTCCTGCGGACCGGGCAACCTGCACCTCATCAACGGGCTGTACGACGCCCATCGCTCGATGGCCCCGGTGCTGGCCCTCGCCTCGCAGATCCCGTCGAGCGAGATCGGCCTGGGCTACTTCCAGGAGACCCACCCCGACCAGCTGTTCCGCGAGTGCAGCCACTACAGCGAACTCATCTCCAACCCGAAGCAGATGCCCCGGCTGCTCCACACGGCGATCCAGCACGCCGTCGGCCAGGGCGGCGTCAGCGTGGTCTCGCTGCCCGGCGACATCGCCTCCCAGCCGGCGCCGGAGAAGGCCGTGGAGACCGCGCTCGTCACCACCCGGCCGACCGTCCGTCCGGGGGACGCCGAGATCGACGCCCTCGTGCGCATGATCGACGAGGCCGAGAGGGTGACGCTCTTCTGCGGCAGCGGCACGGCCGGGGCGCACGCCGAGGTGATGCAGTTCGCCGAGCGGATCAAGTCGCCGGTCGGCCACGCCCTGCGCGGCAAGGAGTGGATCCAGTACGACAACCCGTACGACGTCGGCATGAGCGGGCTCCTCGGGTACGGCGCCGCCTACGAGGCCACCCACGAGTGCGATCTGCTGATCCTGCTCGGCACCGACTTCCCGTACAACGCCTTCCTGCCCGACGACGTGAAGATCGTGCAGGTGGACGTCCGGCCCGAACGCCTCGGCCGCCGCTCCCGGCTCGACCTCGCCGTCTGGGGGGACGTCCGGGAGACCCTGCGCTGCGCGATCCCGCGCGTCCGCGCCAAGACCGACCGCCGCTTCCTCGACAAGATGCTCAAGAAGCACGCCGACGCGCTCGAAGGCGTCGTCAAGGCGTACACCCGCAAGGTCGAGAAGCACGTCCCGATCCACCCCGAGTACGTGGCCTCCGTGATCGACGAACTTGCCGACGACGACGCCGTGTTCACGGTGGACACCGGCATGTGCAACGTCTGGGCGGCCCGCTACCTCACCCCCAACGGGCGGCGCAGGATCATCGGTTCGTTCAGCCACGGCTCGATGGCGAACGCGCTGCCGCAGGCGATCGGCGCGCAGTTCACCGACCGGGGACGTCAGGTCGTGTCGCTCTCCGGCGACGGCGGGTTCTCCATGCTGATGGGCGACTTCCTCACCCTCGTGCAGTACGACCTGCCCGTGAAGGTGATCGTCTTCAACAACTCCGCGCTCGGCATGGTCGAGCTGGAGATGCTGGTCGCCGGACTCCCCTCGTACGGAACGACGAACAAGAACCCCGACTTCGCGGCCATCGCGCGCGCCGCCGGTGCCTACGGCGTCCGGGTCGAGAAGCCCAAACAGCTCGGCGGCGCCCTCAAGGACGCCTTCAAGCACAAGGGCCCGGCCCTGGTGGACGTCGTCACCGACCCCAACGCGCTCTCCATCCCGCCGAAGATCAGCGCCGACATGGTGACCGGCTTCGCCCTCTCCGCCAGCAAGATCGTCCTGGACGGGGGCGTGGGCCGGATGCTCCAGATGGCGCGCTCCAACCTGCGCAACGTGCCCCGACTCTGAGGGAATGCGGACGATTTGGCGGGGCATGCATCCCCGTGAGCCTGTTCGACGCGATCTGTGGGTGGGGGGATATGGCCGGGGAGGCACGACAGCCGACTCAACTTCTCAGAAAGGTGGGATGCGCGGATCTCACCGCGGTGCCGGAGGTGCGACACGCCTTGCGCGAACTGCTGCGGAAGTGGGGCGGACCGGGCGCCTCCGACGTGGCGGAGCTGCTCACCAGCGAACTGGTGACCAACGCCCTGATCCACACCGAGCACGGGGCCGTCGTGACCGCGACGGTCGTGCCCGAACAGCTGAGGGTCGAGGTCCGCGACTTCGTCCCGGGACTCGCGCCACCGCACGTACCGCCCGCCGACGACGGTACGCACGGCAGGGGGCTCGTCCTCGTCGAGGCCCTGGCCGACTCCTGGGGAGTCGAGGACCAGGAGGTGGGCAAGGTGGTGTGGTTCGAACTGAACGGCGGGGCCGCCTGAGAGGCGGCCCCGCCGAACTGTGCGGTGGACGGTGTGTCGCGGTGGACGGCGCGGTCAGCCGAACTGCTGCTCCAGGTCCTTGAGCTTGCGCTCCAGGGAGTCGAGACGGGGCAGGGTCTGGGTGTCGTCCTCCGCGGTGAGGTCCACCGTCCGGGACTCGCCCGGCTGGGCGTCACGTCCCCGGACGGCTTGCAGGGAGGGCCTTGGTCGAAGCGGCAGTTGTCCCGGGTCCGCTATGGCGGGTTCCGCGACGGCGGCCTGGACGGACGCCGGTGCGGAACCGGAGCCGGAACCCGCGCCGGGCCCCGGGCCCGTACCGGAACCGGCCGGGGCGTTGAGCGCCGCCATCTCGACCTGACGGCCACCGCCCCTGCCGAGCCCGAAGGCCCGGTGCTGGCGGTTGATCGCCTTGAGCCGCGCCCGGTCGAGCTTCACCTGGTCCCGCCTGCGGATGCGGTTCTGCTCCTTCTCCCGCCGGTCCTCCCGCACCTCGTCGACGGCCTCGTCCAGGGTCCGTACGCCCTCCAGGAGCATCAGCGACCACGCCGCGAAGGTCTCCCGCGGAGCCCGCAGCCACCGGACGATCCTGATCTGCGGCAGCGGACGGGGCACCAGGCCCTGCTCGCGCAGCGCGGCCCTGCGGGTCTGCTTGAGGGCCCGGTCGAAGAGGACCGCGGCGGACAGGGACATGCCCGCGAAGAACTGCGGAGCGCCGTCGTGACCGAGACCGCGCGGTGCGTGCACCCAGTTGAACCAGGCCGCCGCGCCCGCGAACAGCCAGACGAGCAGGCGCGAGCCGAGGGCCGCGTCGCCGTGGCTGGCCTCGCGGACCGCGAGCACCGAACAGAACATGGCGGCGCCGTCGAGGCCGAACGGGACGAGGTACTCCCAGCCCCCGGCGAGGTTGAGGTTCTGCCGGCCGAAGCCGACGAGTCCGTGGAAGGAGAGTGCCGCGGCGACGGCGGCGCAGCAGAAGAGGAGGACGTAGGAAGCGGTGCCGTAGACGGCCTCCTTGCGTCTGCGGCGCTCCTCGTTGCGTTCCCAGGAGTCCTCGGCCGCGGCCTGGTCACCGGCGCGCTTCCCGCGCGCGAGCACCGCCACCGCCGTCAGGACTCCGGCCACCATCACGCCGCCCGGAAGCAGCCAGTCCAGCGATATGTCGGTCAGTCTCATGCGGTGTCCCTTGCATCGCAGTAGGGCGTTTGGCGGCCCATACTTGCCGACCCCGCGCGGCGCTCAAGGGGTTTCCGGGCAAGAGCACGCCAACGGGGTCCCGCGGCATACGAATAGGTGCGATCTGGTCGAACACCCATGCAAGGAAAGGGAATCGGGTTCGATTTACGCCACCCGTGCGGGTGGCGTAATCGCCCGGGAGCCTCAGACGGTCTCGGTGAGCCGACGGACGCGCTCGGCGTCGCAGGTGCGCGGACAGGTGATGCAGGTGTCCTCGGGCCGCAGCGTGTAGAAGAAGCAGCAGGCCGCCCGGTCGCGGGTGGCGCGCGGGGCGCCGTCCGGACCCTCGGTGCCCGGCAGCTCACGGAAGCCGGCGGCGCCCGCGTACGGCTTGTACGGCTTGGCGGTGCCCGGCATGAGGAGGTCGAGCTCGGCCATCGCCCGCCGCTCCTCGCCGAACAGGGTGCCGATGTACCAGAGGCCCTCGACGATCTCGTCCGTGGCCATGCCCCACAGGGCGCGGCGGCCGCGCCGCATCCGGGAGCCGAAGCCGTCGAGGATCGCCTCGAAGTGCTCGGCGAGCGAGGCGCGCACCTCGGCCCGCAGGGCGTCCTCGTCGGCGACGACCCGGGCGCCGGGGAGGGTGGCCGCGGGGTCGTCCGGCAGGCAGGCGAACTCCTCCACCCGGACCGTCAGCTGCCCGAGCGCGCGCTGGAAGGACACGTTCCGGGCGGGCAGGCGGGGCACCCTGCGGTGCAGGAACCACGGGACGGTGACGAGGAGGCAGGCCGGCCAGGCGTACCGGTGCAGTCCGAAGCTGGCCACGACGTCCGGGCGGGCCTGCGTGCCGTAGTCGCGCAGGACCTGCGCGTTGTCCCAGGCGAGGAAGGCGTCGAGGTCGGCTCCGTCGGCCGCGAGGTCCTCCGCGCCGACCCAGCCCGCGCCGCGGGGCAGCCGCTCACCGGGGGCGAGTTCCTCTATCCGCAGATGGGGGAAGACCTCGGCGAGGCGCGCGTAGGACGCCGCGACAGGCGAGGTCGAGGGGGCGGGCAACAGGGCGGGGACGGTCATGGGGACCACCGAATCGCGATCGTTAGCAGGTTAGCCTTACCTTACCCGAATAAGGATCGCCTCTCACCACCGGCCGGCGGACCACGCCGGAGGGGGCAGCCCTCGCACCCCTGACGCCGGTCCGTTCGCCTATGGTGCACAGAGGACCCGGGCGACGCGAGCCGGGCCCGGCACGAGGCCGCAGGAGGACCCGGGTGGAGCAGGGCGCAGCGCGCGAGCGGGCGACGGAGAGGCCGTCCCCGCCCCTCGGCGACGCCACGCGGGTACCGGAGCAGGCGCGTGTCGAGGGCCGGCCTCCGTGCGCCGCCGACACCGTCCACGACCCCGGGCGGGCCCCTCGCACCCCACGACCCCCCGCCCGGCGGGCCGAGGGCGTCCGGGGCGAGCACACCCACGGCCAACCCGCCGGCCCCGCGGCCGCCGCCGGACCCCGGGTCGTGCGGCACTCCGTCCGCGGCCAGATCCTCGACGCCCTCCGCACCGCCCTCGTCGGCGGCGAACTCGTCCCCGGCGAGGTGTACTCCGCCCCCGCCCTCGGCGAGCGCTTCGGCGTCTCGGCCACCCCCGTCCGCGAGGCCATGCAGCGGCTCGCCGTCGAGGGCGCCGTCGAGGTCGTGCCGAACCGCGGATTCCGCGTCACCGAGCGCACCCCGCGCGAACTCGCCGAACTCGCCGAGGTCCGCGCGCTCATCGAGGTCCCCGTCATGCTGCGGCTCGCCCGCACGGTCCCGGCCGCCCGCTGGGCCGAGCTCCGCCCCCTCGCCGAGGCCACCTCCACCGCCGCCGCCCGGGGCGACCGCGCCCACTACGCCGAGGCCGACCGGGCCTTCCACCGGGCCGTCCTCTCCCTCGCGGGGAACCAGCAGCTGCTCGCCGTCGCCGACGACCTCCACCGCCGCTCCCAGTGGCCCCTGATCAGCGCTCCCGCCGTCCGGCACGGCGTCCTCGTCGCCGACGCGGCCGAACACACCGCCCTCCTGGACGCCCTGATCGCCCAGGACCTGACCGTCGTACAGACCCTGGTACGGGAGCACTTCACCGGATCGGAGTGCTGAGCGCCCCGGACGACTAAGGTCGTGGACGTCAGCCGCCCGCACCGCGTCGCCCGTGAGGTGTCCCATGCCGTCCGCGACCCCGTCCCCGGCATGGGACGGACGCCGACCCGCCACCGGTACGGAAGCCGAGGCCACGGCCCTGCTCGGCTGGCTGACCGATCCCGAGGCGCCCCGGCTCTGCCTCGTCACCGGCGCCCCCGGCAGCGGCAAGACGGCCCTGCTCGGCTGGCTCGCCCGGCACGGACCGCGCGCCGGCCGGCCGCGCCGCCGCACTCCCCGGGTGCTCGTCCCGCTGGCCGGGCAGAGCGTGCTGGGCGCGACCTGGACGATCGCCGACCGTCTCGGCGTGGTGGCCAGGTCGCCGGGCGACCTCGTCCACGCCCTCGCCACGAGTGACGCCCGGCCCGCCGGCCGTGCCGTCCTCCTCCTCACCGATCTGCACGCCGCCGCCGAACCCGCCGCGCTCACCGACCTCATCGCCGAACTCGCGGGGGTGGGACGGGTCCGCCTCGTGGTCGAGGCCCGCAGCGGCACCCCGGCCCCCGCCACCCTGCGCACCGACCGCCGGGTCGCCGTCGTGGACCTCGACGGCGACGCCGAACCCGTCGACCCCGCCGCCCCGGAGCGGGAGCGGCCGCTGCCCGACCTCGCCGACCCGGTGGCCGTCTGCACGGCCGACCCGCTGCTCGTCACCACCGCGTACGTCACCGGTTCCGCCGCCGCCGGTCTCCCCGGCACCCTCGACGGACCCGAGCCGCCCGCCCGTCCCGGTGAGAACGCCGCCGAGGACCACGGCGGACTGCGGGCCGCCTGGATGCGGGCCGGTCAGTCGCTCTGCCGCGAACAGGCCCCGTCCCACCGGGCGCTGGTGCTGCTCTCCGCGCTCGGTGACGGAGCCGACCCCCGGCTGCGCCCCGCCCTCGCCGCGCTCGCGGAGGGCTCGCCCTGGCGGCTCCGCTGGGCCCGCCACCGCGGCGACCTCACCCCGCCCTGGCCGGGCCCCGTCACCGTCCTCGGCACGGCGGGCGGCCCCCTGGAGGGAACCCTCCTCGTCGGCGACCGCACCGGCGCCGTACGGCTGCTGCACGAGGCCGACGCGAGCCCGGCGGGCCGCCTGGCCCACACCGTCCCCGGCCGGGTCACCGCGCTCGCGCCCGCGCCCGACGGCACGGTGCTCCTCCTGGACGACCGGGGAAGGCTGCACGCGGTCCGGGGGGCGGCGCCCCGCGCCCCGTACCTGGAGCGCCTCACGGAGGCCGTGTCGGCGACGCTGGCCCGCCACCCGGGCACCGCCCTCGCGGCGATCGCGGGCTCGGTGGTGGTGGGGGACCGGCTCGGCTCCGTGCACGCCTTCGGTCTGCGGGGGCTGCACCAGGCGGCCTCGCACAGCGGCCGGGTGACGGCGGTCTCGGCGGTCGACTCCGAGACCCCGTTCGTCTGCTCCGGCGGCGTCGACGGGACGGTCCGGCTCTGGACCCCGGGCCGGGACCCGCGCCCCGCGCCCCTCGCCGAACGTCCCTCGCCGGTGGTCTCCCTGCACGCGACCGAGACCCCGCACGGGCCCCTGGTCGCCGCCGCCTGGGCCGACGGTCTCGTCGAACTCCACCGGCCGGAGGGCGGCCGGACGCTCTCCTTCCGTCCGGGCCCCCCGGTCCGCGCGGTCGCCGTCACCGGCGCCGGATCCCTGCTCATCGGCACGGACGAGAGCCTGATCTGCCTCGTGCCGCGGTACCTCTCTCCCTGAGATACCGTCACGAACGCTGTGACGTACCGGAGTTCAGGCCGCCGTCTGCGGTGTCAGCTGGCTCGCGAGCCAGGTCGGCACCCCGCCCAGAAGACGGAAGAGGCGGCGGGCCTCGGCGCGCAGACGGCCCGCCTCCGGCTCCGTCTCGGTGGTGGCGAGCGCGGTGAGGGCCGGGGCCGTACCGACCAGGTAGCCCAGCTCCTCCCGGATGCGGAGCGACTCCGCGAAACCGTGCCGGGCCTCCGCCAACTCCCCTTCCCGCAGGGCGAGTCCGGCGAGGTGCCGCCAGGTGGAGGAGAGCAGCAGCGAGTCCCCCTGCGCGGTGGCCCCGGCATGCGCCCTGCGGTACGCGGCGCGGGCCGACTGGGGCGAGTCGCCGAGGTTCTGCGCGATGAGCCCCCGCCGCAGGTCGAGCAGTGGCCGGCCCTCGGCGGAGGGGGCGATCAGCGCGGCCGCCCGGCCCAGGGCCATCCGCGCCTCGTCGGCCCGGTCACGCACCCCGAGAAGCGTCGACGCGTAGGCCAGGTAACCGCGTTCGCACGCCGCCGCCCCGCGTTCCTCGTCGGTGCCGGCCACCGCTTCGGCCGCCCGGAGCGCCTCCTCGGCCTCGGCCCAGCCCTGTTCGGTGTAGAGGCAGCGCTCGATCAGCAGCGCGGCCCGTTCGAGTGCGGCGGCCGGTCGGTTCGCGTGCGGGGCGAGCAGCGCCGCCGCGTCCGTCCAACAGCCTCGGGAGCGGAGCCGCCATATGGCGGTCTCCACGGGAGTCTCCTTGCCGTAGGCGAGGGACGGATCTTCTCCGCCCCTTGATTCGGAACCAGACATGGCGGTATCCGCCACATTGCCCTCCCCGAGCGCGCCATTGAGCTGTTGAGTGAGACCCGCATCTCAGCACGAAGGGGAGTACATGGCCAAGGGGTCAGGTGAAAGATTTCACAAGAGTCCGCCGGCTCGGGGCACCGGCGCCGGCGCCGCGACGGACAGGTCGTCAGATCGCCCTCGGGCCGGTGATCAGGGACCGACGAGGCACCCGGGCCCTCCGGCGTCCGGGCCGTCACCGGCCCGGACGTCACTCCGTCGGACTCGCCCGAAGGGGTGAATCCCGAACGGCAGGCCTCAGCTCATCCGCAGGGCGAGGAAGAAGTCGAGCTTGTCCTCCAGACGGGACAGATCGCGGCCCGTGAGCTGCTCGATCCGGCCCACCCGGTAGCGCAGCGTGTTCACGTGCAGGTGGAGGCGGGTCGCGCAGCGGGTCCAGGAGCCGTCGCAGTCCAGGAAGGCCTCCAGGGTCGGGATCAGCTCCGCACGGTGCCGCCGGTCGTAGTCGCGCAGCGGGTCGAGCAGCCGCGCCGTGAACGCGCGCCGCACGTCGTCCGGGACGAACGGCAGCAGCAGCACGTGCGAGGCCAGCTCGTGGTGGCCCGCGGCGCAGACCCGGCCCGGACGGGCGGCGGCGACCCGGCGGGCGTGCCGGGCCTCCTCCAGGGCCCCGCGCAGGCCCTCCGCGGAGTGCACGGCCGCGCTGACGCCGAGGGTGAGCCGGCCGTCGTCGGCGAGACCGGCGGAGAGCGGGGTCCGTACGGCCGCGAGCAGCGCGTCCGCGTGCAGGCCGAGCGCGGGGGCCGGCCCCTCGTCCTCGCTGTCCGGCAGCGGCCCCGCGGCGAGCGGGACCAGGGCGATCGCCTCGTCACCGCTGTGCGCCACGGCGATCCGGTCGGCGGACTCCGCGCCCACGGTCGCCGGGTCGACGAGGATCTCCTCCAGGAGCGCCTGCGCGACCGGCCCGCCGTCCACGGCGGGGCTCTGACCGGCCTCCTGCTCCCAGTCCACCCGCGCTACGACCACCTGCCAGTGCGGGGCCGTGCCGAGCCCGGGCAGCAGCACCGGGGCCGCGACCCGCAGCCTGGCCGCGATCTCGGCCGGTGCCGCGCCCGTCTGCACCAGCTCCAGGACCTCCTGGGCGAGCCGGCGGCGCACCGTACGCGCCGCGTCGCGCCGGTCGCGCTCGACGGCGATCAGCTGGGTGACGCCCTGGAGCAGGTCGAGCCGGGCGGCCGGCCACTCCCCGGCGTCCGCCTCGACGGCGAGCAGCCAGTCCGAGAGGACCGTCTCGCGCACGTCCCGGGAGGCGGGGGCGGCGCCCCGGCCGGTGTTGCGGATCGGGAAGAGCGAGTACGCCGTCCCGCCCATGCTGAGCCGGTGCGGGCCGCGCCGTCCGGTCCGGGTGGCGGCCAGGTGCTCCCCGGCGAGGGTGGCGGCCAGGGCGGTCGGGAGGGGCTCGCCCGCGCCCGCGATCTGGCGGCCGGTGGGGGAGAGGACCCAGGCGCGCAGGTCAAGGTCGGAGCCGAGCAGGTCGAGGACCACCTCGGGCCCGCCGCCGGCCGGACCGGAGGTCATGAGCCGCCGGTGCCGGTCGACCACGGCGGCCAGGTCGCCGGCCCGCTCGCCCGAGACCTGTCGAACAACGTGCTCGGTGATCGTCGCGAACGCAACGGACTCGTTGACCGCGAAGAGCGGCAGCCGATGGCGTGAACACGCCGCTACGAGATCATCGGGAATGTCGCCCAGCTCCGCCTCGCCCGCCGCGAGGGCGGCGACCCCGACCGAGGCCAGGATCCGGACGAAGGGCTCGGCGTCGGCGGCCTCCCGCAGCCAGGCGAGACCGGTGAGCACCAGTTCGCCCCCGGACAGGTACCGGCTGGGATCCGTGAGGTCCGTCGTCATCACGCCGCGGACGGTGCGGTCCAGCTCGTCCTCGCCGCCGAGCAGGCGCAGCCCGAGCGCGTCGTTCTCCAGCAGTGCGCGCAGCCGCATCGTGTCGCCGCCGTTCCTTCGTCAGTGGATGGGGGTGTCCCGTTGTCGACGGTGGAGTGGTGCCACCGTTTCCAGGGGAAAACGGCGAGGTTACTGTTCCCCGCCTTTCGTTCGAATCTACAAGACGACGGCGGGACCCAGCCAACTCCTTCATGTTTTCGGTGACTGCACCGGGCGATCCTGGGCTTGTGTACTAGGCCACACACCGCGTGAACAGCACATGAACATGAACGAGGGCCGGCCGTCCCCCCGGAACCCTGCGCACGACCCCCGATCACCAGAATCACTAGAAGAGAGCCACCATGGACTTCCTTCGCCCCGCCAGCTGGGAGGAGGCGCTCGCCGCCAAGGCAGAGCACCCCACGGCCGTGCCCCTTTCGGGTGGCACGGACGTCATGGTCGAGATCAATTTCGACCACCGGCGGCCCGAGTACCTCCTGGACCTGAACCGCATCGAGCTGCTGCGCGAGTGGGAGGTCGGCGAGGAGAACGTCCGCCTCGGCGCCGCCGTTCCGTACACCCAGATCATGGAGAACCTGCGGGCCGAGCTGCCGGGTCTGGCGCTCGCCTCGCACACGGTCGCCTCCCCGCAGATCCGCAACCGCGGCGGCGTCGGGGGCAACCTCGGTACCGCCTCGCCCGCCGGCGACGCCCACCCCGCCCTGCTCGCCGCGGGCGCCGAGGTCGAGGTCGAGTCGGTACGCGGCAGCCGGTTCATCCCCATCGACGCGTTCTACACGGGCGTGAAGCGCAACGCGCTCCAGCCCGACGAACTCATCAAGACCGTCCACATCAAGAAGGCGGACGGGCCCCAGCAGTACTCCAAGGTCGGCACCCGCAACGCGATGGTCATCGCCGTCTGCGCCTTCGGCCTGGCCCTGCACCCGGAGACCCGGACGGTGCGCACCGGCATCGGCTCCGCCGCGCCGACCCCCATCCGCGCCAAGGAGGCCGAGGCCTTCCTGAACGCGGCTCTGGAGGAGGGCGGCTTCTGGGACAACGGCAAGATCATCACCCCGTCGATCGCGAAGCAGTTCGCCGACCTCTGCTCGGGCGCCGCCAACCCGATCGACGACGTCCGAGGCACCGCCAAGTACCGCCGCCACGCCGTCGGCATCATGGCCCGCCGCCAGCTCGGCTGGACCTGGGAGCAGTACCGCGGCACCGGCCGCACGCTTGAGGGAGCTGCATAACCATGCGCGTCAATTTCACGGTCAACGGTCGTCCGCAGGAAGCCGACGACGTCTGGGAGGGCGAGTCCCTCCTCTACGTCCTGCGTGAGCGGATGGGTCTGCCCGGCTCCAAGAACGCCTGCGAGCAGGGCGAGTGCGGTTCCTGCACGGTCCGCCTCGACGGAGTGCCGGTCTGTTCCTGTCTGGTCGCCGCCGGTCAGGTCGAGGGCCGCGAGGTCGTCACCGTCGAAGGTCTCGCCGACTTCGCCAAGGAGCGCGAGGCGCACAGTGGTTGCGCCTCCGGCGCCTGCGGCACCTCGCTCGACTCCGCCAAGAGGTGGGAGGCCAAGCCCGGTCAGGACTCGCAGACCGGCGAGGGCGTCGAACTCTCCCCGATCCAGCAGGCGTTCATCGACGCCGGCGCCGTCCAGTGCGGCTTCTGCACCCCGGGTCTGCTGATCGCCGCCGACGAGCTCCTGGAGCGGCAGAGCGACCCGTCCGACCAGGACATCCGTGAGGCCCTCTCCGGCAACCTCTGCCGTTGCACGGGCTACGAGAAGATCCTCGACGCGGTCCGCCTCGCGGCCGCCCGTCAGGGAGAGGCGGTCTGACCATGGCTCAGAACACCCGCACCGTTCCGGCCGGTACGCCGACGAACGTCACCCAGAACCACACCAAGGGCGGCATCGGCGAGTCCACGCTCCGCCCGGACGGCACCCTCAAGGTCACCGGCGAGTTCGCGTACTCCTCGGACATGTGGCACGAGGACATGCTCTGGGGCCAGACGCTCCGGTCCACCGTCGCGCACGCCGAGATCGTCTCCATCGACATCTCCGAGGCGCTCGCGCTGTCCGGCGTCTACGCCGTCCTGACCTACGACGACCTGCCGGCCGAGATGAAGCACTACGGCCTGGAGATCCAGGACACCCCGGTGCTGGCCAACGGCAAGGTCCGGCACCACGGCGAGCCGGTGGCCCTGGTCGCGGCCGACCACCCGGAGACCGCGCGCCGCGCGGCCGCCAAGATCAAGATCGAGTACCGGGAGCTGCCGCTCGTCACGGACGAGGCCTCCGCCCTCGCCCCCGACGCGCCGCTGGTCCACGAGGGCCGCGACGACCACCACATCGGTCACGTCCCGCACCCGAACATCGTGCACCGCCAGCCGATCATCCGCGGCGACGTGGCGGAGGCCCGCAAGAGGGCCGACGTCATCGTCGAGGGCGAGTACGTCTTCGGCATGCAGGACCAGGCCTTCCTCGGCCCGGAGTCCGGCCTCGCCGTGCCCTCCGAGGACGGCGGCGTCGACCTGTACGTCGCCACCCAGTGGCTGCACTCGGACCTCAAGCAGATCGCCCCCGTCCTCGGCCTGCCCGAGGAGAAGGTCCGCATGACGCTCTCCGGCGTCGGCGGTGCCTTCGGCGGCCGCGAGGACATCTCGATGCAGATCCACGCCTGCCTCCTCGCGCTCCGCACGGGCAAGCCGGTCAAGATCGTCTACAACCGCTTCGAGTCCTTCTTCGGCCACGTGCACCGCCACCCGGCGAAGCTCTGGTACGAGCACGGCGCCACCAAGGACGGCAAGCTCACGCACATGAAGGCGCGGATCGTGCTCGACGGCGGCGCCTACGCCTCGGCCTCCCCGGCCGTCGTCGGCAACGCGTCCTCGCTCGGCGCCGGCCCGTACGTGATCGACGACGTCGAGATCGAGGCGGTCGCCCTCTACACCAACAACCCGCCCTGCGGCGCGATGCGCGGCTTCGGCGCGGTCCAGGCCTGCTTCGCCTACGAGGCCCAGATGGACAAGGTCGCGAAGAAGCTGGGCATGGACCCGGTGGAGTTCCGCCAGATCAACGCCATGGAGCAGGGCACGATCATGCCGACCGGCCAGGTCGTGGACTCCCCGGCCCCGGTCGCGGAGCTCCTGCGCCGGGTCAAGGCCCGTCCGATGCCGCCGGAGCAGCAGTGGCTCGCCGCCGGTGAGCAGGCGGACGTCCGCGCGCTGCCCGGTGGTCTCTCCAACACCACCCACGGCGAGGGCGTCGTCCGCGGCGTCGGCTACGCCGTCGGCATCAAGAACGTCGGCTTCTCCGAGGGCTTCGACGACTACTCCACCGCCCGCGTGGTCCTCCAGGTCATCAACGGCGAGCCCGTCGCGATGGTCCACACGGCCATGGCGGAGGTCGGTCAGGGCGGTGTCACCGTGCACGCCCAGATCGCCCGCACGGAGCTGGGCGTCACGCAGGTGACCATCCACCCGGCCGACACCCAGGTCGGCTCCGCCGGTTCGACGTCCGCCTCCCGGCAGACGTACATGACCGGTGGCGCGGTGAAGAACACCTGCGAGGCCGTCCGCGAGAAGGTCCTGGAGATCGGCCGCCGCAAGAACGGCTCCTACCACCCCGCCTGGGCGACCGCCGAGCTCCTCCTGGAGGCCGGCAAGGTCGTCACGGACGGCGGCGAGGTCCTCGCGACCCTCGCCGACATCCTGGAGGGGGAGGCGCCGATCGACCTCGAACTCGAGTTCCGGCACCACCCGACCGTCCCCTTCGACCTGGTCACCGGCCAGGGCGACGGCCACGTCCAGTACACCTTCGCCGCGCACCGCGCGGTGGTGGAGGTGGACACCGAGCTCGGCCTCGTGAAGGTCATCGAGCTCGCGACCGCCCAGGACGTCGGCAAGGCGCTCAACATGCTCTCCGTCGTCGGCCAGATCCAGGGTGGCACCACCCAGGGCCTGGGCGTCGCGGTGATGGAAGAGATCATCGTGGACCCGAAGACCGCGAAGGTGCGCAACCCCTCCTTCACGGACTACCTGATCCCGACGATCCTCGACACGCCGACCATCCCGGTCGACGTACTCGAACTGGCCGACCCCAAGGCGCCGTACGGCCTGCGGGGACTCGGCGAGGCCCCGACCCTGTCGTCCACCCCGGCCGTCCTCGCGGCGATCCGGAACGCGACGGGCCTGGAGCTCAACAAGACGCCGGTCCGCCCCGAGGCGCTCACCGGCACCCTGTAGGACTCTCCGGGCGGTCCGTGCCTCCCAAGGAACGTCACACTTCCCCGCCCGCACCGCCCGGAGTCCCCCCCCCGCAGTACCAGCACCACCGGCAACACCCCGCAGTGCCGAGCAGTACGTCGCAGTACCAAGCAGTGCCTCGCAGTACCGATTCACCCCGTTCGCCTCGGGCCGTCCCCCGGGTCGTGCAGCCCACGCAGCATCCCAAATCCCGCGCTTCACCAGATCAGAACCCTTTCGAAGTCTGATGCGGGTGCCCCTTTGAACCTTGGGAGTAGGCCCCATGACCCAGTCGTCTGTGGAGCCCAAGACCGCCTCTGAGGACGCGGGCTCCGGCTCGAACGTCCCCGCCGGCCGCTCTTGGCTCGACCGGTACTTTCACATCTCGGAGAGAGGATCCACCGTCGCGACGGAGGTGCGCGGCGGCGTCACCACCTTCATGGCGATGGCGTACATTCTCCTGCTCAACCCCCTGATCCTCGGCGGCAAGGATGTGGACGGCAACGTCCTCAGCCAGCCCGCCCTCATCACCGCCACCGCGCTCGCCGCCGCTGCGACGACCCTCCTGATGGGCTTCTGGGGCAAGGTCCCGCTCGCCCTCGCGGCCGGTCTCAGCGTCTCCGGTGTGCTCTCCTCGCAGGTCATCGCCGTCATGACCTGGCCGCAGGCGATGGCCATGTGTGTGGCCTACGGTGTGGTGATCTGTCTCCTGGTGGTCACCGGCCTCCGCGAGATGATCATGAACGCGATACCGCTGGCGATCAAGCACGCGATCACCATCGGCATCGGCCTGTTCATCGCCCTCATCGGCTTCGTCAAGGCGGGCTTCGTCCACGAGAACCCCTCGCCCGGCGGCGGCCCGGTCGTCCTCGGCCCGGCCGGCGAGCTGGCCGGCTGGCCGGTCCTGATCTTCGCCTTCACCCTGCTGCTGATCTTCGCGCTCCAGGCCCGCAACGTGCCCGGCGCCATCCTGATCGGCATCGTGGCGGGCACGGTCATCGCCGCCATCGTGAACGCCGTCGGCGACCTGCCGGCCAAGGCCTGGTTCTCCGGCCCGCCGGAGCTCAACGGCAGCGCCGTCTCCACGCCGGACTTCTCGCTCATCGGCGAGGTCTCCTTCAGCGGCTGGGGCGACGTCGGCTACATCACCATCACGATGATCATCTTCACCCTGGTGCTCGCCGGCTTCTTCGACGCGATGGCCACGATCATCGGCGTCGGCTCCGAGGCCAAGCTCGCGGACTCCCAGGGCCGGATGCCCGGCCTCTCCAAGGCGCTCTTCATCGACGGCGCCGGCGGTGTCATCGGCGGCGGCGTCGGCGGCTCCGGCCAGACCGTCTTCGTCGAGTCGGCCACCGGCGTCGGCGAGGGAGCCCGCACGGGCCTCTCCTCCGTCGTCACCGGAGCGTTCTTCGCGGCCTGCCTCTTCTTCACCCCGATCACCGCGATCGTGCCCGCCGAGGTCGCCTCCGCGGCCCTGGTCGTCATCGGCGCGATGATGATGCAGAACGCCAAGCACGTCGACTGGAGCGACCGCTCCGTCGCGATCCCGGTGTTCCTCACCGTGGTCCTGATGCCGTTCACGTACACCATCACCACGGGTGTCGCGGCCGGTGTCATCTCCTACACCGTCATCAAGACGGCGCAGGGCAAGGCACGCGAAGTGGGCGCCTTCATGTGGGGCCTGACCGCGATCTTCATCGTGTTCTTCGCGATCCATCCGATCGAGAGCTGGCTGGGCGTCAACTGACGCCCGTAGCACCGCCCTCCACACACAGATCGAGGAGTTCGAGATGCTGGACATCGCCGAAGAGCTGCACCGGTGGGTCGAGCAGGGACGCGAGTTCGCCGTCGCCACGGTCGTGGCGGTCGGCGGCAGCGCGCCCCGGCAGCCCGGCGCCGCCCTCGCCGTCGACAGCGACGGCACGGCGATCGGCTCGGTCTCCGGCGGATGTGTGGAGGGCGCGGTCTACGACCTGTGCGTCCAGGCCCTCGACGACGGGAAGACCGTCGTCGAGCGCTTCGGCTACAGCGACGAGGACGCCTTCGCGGTCGGTCTGACCTGCGGCGGCATCATCGACATCCTCGTCACCCCGGTCCGTGGCGGGGTCTTCCCCGCCGCGCTGGCCGCCGCCGTCTCGGGGGAGGCGGCGGCCCTGGCCCGCATCGTCTCGGGCCCCGAGGACCTCATGGGCCGGGCCGTCCTGGTCCGCCCCGACGGCTCGTACGAGGGGAGGCTCGGCGGCCACCCCGAGCTGGACCGCACCGCGGCGGGCGAGGCCCGGGCGATGCTCGACGCGGGCCGCACCGGCACCGTCGAGATCGGCGAGGACGGCAGTCGCTGCGGACAGCCGCTGACCCTCCTGGTCGAGTCCTCCGTGCCCGCACCCCGCATGATCGTCTTCGGCGCCATCGACTTCGCCGCCGCCCTCGTCAAGGTCGGCAAGTTCCTCGGCTACCACGTCACCGTCTGCGACGCGCGGCCCGTCTTCGCGACGCCGGCCCGCTTCCCCGACGCCGACGAGATCGTCGTCGAGTGGCCCCACCGCTACCTGCGGTCCACGGAGGTCGACGGCCGCACCGTCCTGTGCGTCCTCACCCACGACGCCAAGTTCGACGTGCCCCTCCTCCAGGCCGCCCTGAAGCTTCCCGTCGCCTACGTCGGCGCGATGGGCTCCCGCCGCACCCACGAGGACCGCAACAAGCGCCTCCGCGAGGTCGGCGTCACCGAGCTCGAACTGACCCGCCTGCGTTCCCCGATCGGCCTCGACCTCGGCGCCCGCACCCCCGAGGAGACCGCGCTGTCGATCGGCGCCGAGATCGTCGCCAACCGCCGGGGCGGCACCGGCCGCTCGCTCACCGGCGCCCACACCCCGATCCACCACGACGGCCCGCGCGAGCCGATCGGACGCATAGGTTCGGTCGCCTGACGGGGGCGGTGGGGCCGGTGCGCCGTCCCGGCGCGCCCCCCGCTTCCCCGCCCTGGCCTCGCTTCCCCGTCCTGCCCCGCGTCCTTCCGTGCGGCGCGCCCGGTGCCGTACGGACGGCCCCCGCGCGTCTCAGCGCGGCGCGCCCCGGTCCCGTACGGTCGACGCCCAGGCGGGCTGCTCCTCGTCCGCCTCCGCCTCGGCGCGTCGCCCGCCCCGGGCGAAGAAGTCGGCGAGCGGCAGGATCGCCGCCCCGACCGTCACCGCGTCGGGGCCCAGGGTGCCCAGGGAGATGGCCACCCGGGCCGCCGGGTACCTCAGGGCGTACTCCTTCGCGTATCCGGTCACGGTCTCCAGGAAGCGGGTGCCGAGCTGGAGTCCGGCCCAGCCTCCGACGAGGATGCGCTCGGGC
>NZ_JBEOXR010000035.1:0-81602 GCF_040296665.1 Streptomyces sp. NPDC002057 | reverse complement strand
CCCGTGGCCCCCCCGGAGACGGCCCCCCACCGGCCGCTCGCCCTCTACGGCCCCGTCCCCCCGGGAGGCGCCGCGCCGGGCACACCGGGCCCGGCGCGCCCCTTCGGCTCACCCGCCGCGCCCGGCGGCTACGCGTCGATCGACAGGCGCGAGCGCAGCAGGGCGGCCAGGGACGCCGCGAACTCGACCGGTTCCACCGGAAGGGTGACCGCGGCGTCCGCGCGGCTCCAGGTGGCCAGCCAGGCGTCCTGCGGGCGCCCGATGAGCAGGAGGACGGGCGGGCAGTGGAAGACCTCGTCCTTGAGCTGCCGGCAGACGCCCATGCCGCCGGCGGGCACCGCCTCGCCGTCCAGGACGCACACGTCCACGCCGCCCTCCTCCAGGCGCTTCAGCACCGCGGGAAGCGTCGCGCACTCCACGAACTCCACCGGGGGGACGTCCGACGCGGGCCTGCGCCCGGCCGCCAGCCGTACCTGCTCGCGGGTGTTCGCGTCGTCGCTGTAGACCAGGACCGTGGCACTCGACTGCATCGTTCCTCCGGCTGGGAAGGCGGGTGGGTCGTCGTCGACCGATGCGCGGATGCTACTCCGGTCCACACTCCGTCAACACCCGTTCAACATCTGTTCGAAGGGTGCTCAGAGGCCCTCGCACTGGGCCGTTCGGGCTGGACACACCCCTCTGACACTCCGAACGGCACCCCCCGGAGTGAGGGCGGGATAAGCGACCGACATAATGTCGGTCGTGGCGACAGTAACGACAGTAGAAACAGGGCACGCGCACCCGTCGGTCAATCGACCGAACCTCACCAGCGTCGGAACCATCATCTGGTTGAGCTCCGAGCTGATGTTCTTCGCGGCCCTCTTCGCGATGTACTTCACCCTGCGATCGGTGACGGGTCCCGACTATTGGAAGGCTCAGGCAGAACATCTGGCCTTCCCGTTCTCGGCGACCAACACCACGATCCTGGTGCTCTCCTCCCTCACCTGCCAGCTCGGCGTATTCGCCGCAGAGCGGGGCGACGTGAAGAAGCTCCGGACGTGGTTCATCATCACGTTCGTGATGGGTTCGATCTTCATCGGCGGCCAGGTCTTCGAGTACACCGAACTGGTCAAGGACGCGGGCATGTCGCTCTCGTCCGGGCCCTACGGCTCTGTGTTCTACCTGACCACCGGCTTCCACGGCCTGCACGTGACGGGCGGACTCATCGCCTTCCTGCTGGTCCTGGGCCGGACGTACGCCGCCAAGAGGTTCACTCATGAGCAGGCAACCGCCGCCATCGTCGTGTCCTACTACTGGCACTTCGTCGATGTCGTCTGGATCGGCCTCTTCGCCACGATCTACATGATCAAGTAATCGGTCCCGCCCACGCGGCGGACCGAGACATCCAGCAAGCATCGACGCAGAAGATCCTGACACCGGGGTAATCCGTGAAAAAGCTCTCCGCACGACGACGCCATCCGCTGGCGGCGGTCGTCGTCCTACTTCTCGCGCTGGCGGCCACTGGGGGGCTGTACGCCGCGTTCGCGCCGGCGGGCACCGCGAAGGCAGATGAAACCGCCCAGTCCCTCGCCATCGAGGAGGGCAAGAAGCTCTACTCCGTCGGCTGCGCCAGCTGCCACGGAACCGGCGGTCAGGGCACCACTGACGGCCCCTCCCTCGTCGGCGTCGGCTCGGCCTCCGTCGACTTCCAGGTCGGCACGGGCCGGATGCCGGCCCAGCAGCCGGGCGCCCAGGTCCCGAAGAAGAAGGTCATCTACTCGCAGGCTGAGATCGATCAGCTCGCGGCGTACGTCGCCTCTCTCGGTGCCGGCCCGATCACGCCGACCGAGAGCCAGTACAACCCTGCAGGTGCCGACCAGGCCAAGGGTGGCGAGCTCTTCCGCACCAACTGTGCGCAGTGCCACAACTTCACCGGTGAGGGTGGCGCGCTGACCTACGGCAAGTACGCCCCGAGCCTCGAAGGCGTGAGCCCGAAGCACCTCTACGAGGCCATGCAGACCGGCCCGCAGAACATGCCCTCCTTCCCGGACACGACCATGCCGGAGAAGGAGAAGAAGGACATCATCGCGTACGTCCAGGCCGTCAACGGCGAGAAGGCCGACAACCCGGGCGGTCTCTCGCTCGGTGGCCTCGGCCCCGTCAGCGAGGGCTTGTTCGCCTGGGTCTTCGGCCTGGGCGGGCTGATCGCAGTTGCCATCTGGGTCGCGGCCCACACCGCTAAGGCCAAGAAGTCATGAGTAGCCAAGAGATTCCAGAAGAGACCCTGCCGGCAGGGCAGGACACCGCGCACGGCGCGGTGAAGGTCGCCGACGACCCGTTCGCCGACCCGGGCCTCCCGCCCCACAAGCCCCGCATCCAGGACATCGACGAGCGTGCCGCCCGTCGTTCCGAGCGCGCGGTCGCCTTCATGTTCACGCTGTCGATGCTGGCCACCGTCGGCTTCATCGCCTCGTACGTGATCTTCCCGGTCGACAAGATCGTGTACATCTGGCCCTTCGGCCGGGTGTCCGCGCTCAACTTCGCGCTCGGCTGGACCCTCGGCCTCGCCCTCTTCTTCATCGGCGCGGGCGCGGTCCACTGGGCCCGCACCCTGATGTCCGACGTCGAGATCGCGGACGAGCGTCACCCGATCCAGGCCGACGCGGAGACCAAGGCGAAGGTCATGTCGGACTTCGCGGCCGGTGCCGCCGAGTCGGGCATGGGCCGCCGCAAGCTCATCCGCAACACGATGTTCGGCGCGCTGTCGCTCGTACCGCTCTCCGGCATCGTCCTGCTGCGTGACATGGGCCCGCTGCCCGAGAAGAAGCTCCGGACCACCATGTGGGCCAAGGGTCTTCAGCTCATCAACATGAACACGCACGAGCCGCTGCGTCCCGAGGACGTCGCGGTCGGTTCGCTGACCTTCGCGATGCCCGAGGGCCTCTCGGAGCACGACCACCACTTCCAGACCGAGATCGCCAAGGCCGCCCTGATGATCGTCCGGATCCAGCCGGAGGACATCAAGGACAAGCGCGAGCTCGAGTGGTCGCACGAGGGAATCGTCGCCTTCTCGAAGATCTGCACCCACGTGGGCTGCCCGATCTCCCTGTACGAGCAGCAGACGCACCACGTCCTCTGCCCGTGCCACCAGTCCACCTTCGACCTCTCCGACGGCGCCCGCGTCATCTTCGGCCCGGCCGGTCACGCCCTCCCGCAGCTGCGGATCGGCGTGAACGACAAGGGCTTCCTGGAGGCGCTCGGCGACTTCGACGAGCCCGTCGGTCCTTCCTTCTGGGAGCGCGGATGAGCACCGTGACCGATACGAAGAAAGCGCCCGCCGGTGAGCGGGTCGCCGACTGGGCCGACGGTCGCCTGGGGATCTACACGCTGGCCAAGGCCAACATGCGGAAGATCTTCCCGGACCACTGGTCCTTCATGCTGGGCGAGATCTGCCTCTACAGCTTCCTCATCATCATCCTGACGGGCGTCTATCTGACGATGTTCTTCCACCCGTCGATGAACGAGGTGGAGTACGTCGGACCGTACGTCCCGCTCCAGGGACAGCTGATGTCCGAGGCGTTCAACTCGACGATGCACATCTCGTTCGAGGTGCGCGGTGGTCTGCTCATCCGGCAGATCCACCACTGGGCTGCGCTGATCTTCCTCGCCGGCATGTTCGTGCACATGATGCGCGTGTTCTTCACGGGCGCGTTCCGCAAGCCGCGTGAGATCAACTGGCTGTTCGGCTTCCTGCTGTTCTTCCTGGGCATGTTCACCGGTTTCACCGGCTACTCGCTCCCGGACGACCTGCTCTCCGGCACCGGTGTCCGCTTCATGCAGGGCGCGATCCTGTCCGTGCCGGTCATCGGCACGTACCTGTCGATGTTCCTGTTCGGCGGGGAGTTCCCCGGCGGCGACTTCGTGGCCCGGTTCTACTCGGCCCACGTCCTGCTGCTGCCCGGCATCATGCTCGGCCTCGTGGTGGCCCACCTCATCCTGGTGTTCTTCCACAAGCACACGCAGTTCGCCGGCCCCGGCCGCACGAACAAGAACGTCGTGGGCATGCCGCTGCTGCCGGTCTACATGGCCAAGGCCGGAGGCTTCTTCTTCCTGGTCTTCGGTGTCATCGCGATCATCGCGGCGATCGCCTCGATCAACCCGATCTGGGCCCTCGGCCCGTACCGCCCGGACCAGGTGTCCACCGGCGCCCAGCCCGACTGGTACATGGGCTTCGCCGAGGGTCTGATCCGCGTGATGCCGGGCTGGGAGATCAACCTCTGGGGCCACACGCTGGTCCTCGGTGTGATGATCCCGCTGGCGATCTTCCCGGCGGTCCTCGCGGCGATCGCGGTCTACCCGTTCATCGAGTCGTGGATCACCGGCGACAAGCGCGAGCACCACATCGCGCAGCGCCCGCGCAACGCTCCGACGCGCACCGGCTTCGGTGTCGCCTGGATCACCGCGTACATGATCATGCTCGTGGGTGGTGGAAACGACCTCTGGGCGACCCACTTCCACCTGTCGCTCAACTCGATCACCTGGTTCGTCCGGATCTTCTTCTTCGCCGGACCGGTCATCGCGTTCATCGTCACCAAGCGGATCTGCCTCGGCCTCCAGCGCCGCGACAAGGACAAGGTGCTGCACGGACGCGAGTCCGGCATCATCAAGCGCCTGCCGCACGGTGAGTTCGTCGAGATCCACGAGCCGCTGAGCCAGGGCGAGCTGCACCGCCTCACCGCGCACGAGCAGTACGAGGCGGCGGCGCTCCCGCCGGCCGTCGACGAGAACGGCGTGGAGCGGAAGATCGGGCGCATGGAGAAGCTCCGGGTCAAGCTCAACAAGGGCTACTACGGCGACGACAACCAGGTCGCCAAGCCCACGGTCGAGGAGTACAAGGAGATCCAGAGCGGCCACGGCCACCACTGATCACCTGAACTCCTGACCTGAACGAGTCGCCACGGCGAGAGCCCCGTCCATTCGATGGACGGGGCTCTTTGCCGTCCCCGGGGCTCGATAGGGTGGAGCCGTATCCGTCACGGACTGACCAGGAGCTGCCATGAGCGCTGCGACCCCCGCTGGAGGACCTACGTCGGCGGGCCGCTCCTGGCCCGTCGTCCTGGAAGGTCTGCTGACCGGCCGCGACCAGAGCGCCGAGGACACGGCCTGGGCGATGGACCGCATCCTGCGCGGCGAGGCCACCGACGCCCAGATCGCCGGCTTCGCGGTCGCCCTGCGCGCCAAGGGCGAGACCGTCGACGAGATCACCGGACTCGTCCGCACCATGTACGAGCACGCCAACACGATCGAGGTGCCCGGCGCCACCGTCGACATCGTGGGCACCGGCGGCGACGGCGCCAAGACCGTCAACATCTCCACGATGTCCGCGATCGTCGTCGCCGGCACCGGCGCCAAGGTCGTCAAGCACGGCAACCGGGCCGCGTCCTCCGCCTCCGGCGCCTCCGACGTCCTGGAGAAGCTCGGCGTCAACCTGGAGCTGACCCCCCGGCGGGTCGCCGAGGTCGCCGAGGAGGCCGGGATCACCTTCTGCTTCGCGGTGAAGTTCCACCCGGCGCTGCGGCACGTCGCCGCGGCCCGCAAGGAGCTCGGCATCCGGACCACCTTCAACTTCCTCGGTCCGCTCACCAACCCGGCCCGGGTCCGGGCCCAGGCCACCGGCGTCACCGACGCCCGGATGGCCCCGATCATGGCCGGGGTGCTCGCCGAGCGCGGCTCCTCCGCGCTCGTCTTCCGCGGCGACGACGGCCTCGACGAGCTGACCACCACCGCCACCTCGCGGGTCTGGGTGGTCCGCGACGGCTCGGTGCGGGAGGAGGCCTTCGACCCCCGGGACGTCGGCATCGACCTCGTGCCGGTGGAGGCGCTGCGCGGCGCGGACGCCTCGTACAACGCCGACGTGGCCCGGCGGCTGCTCGCGGGGGAGACCGGTCCGGTACGGGACGCGGTGCTGCTCAACTCGGCGGCGGCGCTGACCGCGCTCGCGCCGGGGGAGGGCACCCTGGTGGAGCAGATCCGCGCCGGCATCGAGAGGGCCGCGGAGGCGATCGACTCCGGCGGGGCCCGCCGGGCCCTGGACCGCTGGATCGGCGTCAGCAACGCCTGACCCTCCGGCACGAGACGCCCGTGTGACCCCGGTCCAGTATGCGGACCGGGGTCTTGCGCTTCGGCGATCATGTGGCAGGATTCTCTACAGGTCACGAGTGACAGCGTTTTGGCCCCGGCTTGCTGTCCGGCAACCCTCCGTCCGTGGCGGGGTGCCCCGGGTGATGACCAGGCCGTAGGCAGCGAGGTCTACGGCAAGCGCGGACCCCTCGAACACCAGGGGTCCTGGTCTCTCGAGGAGCTTTTTCCGTGAGCAAGCGAATGCGATAGGGCGAATCCGCCCCACCCTTCACCCTCGGATCAGGGTCGCTTCCGCGTACCTTCGCGCGCCCCCGTGTCTTCCGAGGCATCACCCGTACCCCGCCGAGCCCGGCCGCGTACGGGATCACCGAAGCCATTCCGCACCGCCCGCCGGGAGATACCGCCATGTCCGCACGCCCGAACGCCGCCACCGCCGTCGCCACCGTCGACACCGCCACCGTCGCAGGGACCGCGACCGCCGAGTGCGCGACCGCCGAGTCCGCCGATCCCTGCTGCGCCGCGCCGCTGCCCGTCCTCGGCCGGGACGTCACCGTGCCGCTCGTCACCGGCGGCGAGGTGACCTACGCGGCGCTCGACTACGCGGCCAGCGCACCGGCCCTGCAGCGGGTGTGGGACGACGTCGCCGCGTACGCCCCCTACTACGGCAGCGTCCACCGCGGCGCCGGATACCTCTCCCAGCTCTCCACCGACCTCTTCGAGAACAGCCGCGTCACCGTCGCCGAGTTCCTCGACTGCCGCCCCGGCGACCAGGTCGTCTTCACCCGCTCCACCACCGACTCGCTCAACCTGCTCGCCGCCACCCTCCCCGAGGACTGCCAGGTCTTCGTCTTCGAGACCGAGCACCACGCCTCGCTGCTGCCCTGGCGCGACGCCCGCGTCACCTACCTCAACGCGCCCCGCACCCCGGAGCAGGCCGTCGCCACCCTGGAGCGCGCCCTCGCCGACCGCGACCCCTACGGCCCCGCCCTCGTCTGCGTCACCGGCGCCTCCAACGTCACCGGTGAGCTGTGGCCGGTGAAGGAGCTCGCCGCCGCCGCGCACGCCCACGGCGCCCGGATCGTGCTCGACGCCGCCCAGCTCGCGCCCCACCACCCGGTCTCCGTCCAGGAGCTCGACGTGGACTGGATCGCCTTCTCCGGGCACAAGCTGTACGCGCCCTTCGGCTCCGGCGTCCTCGCGGGCCGCTCCGACTGGCTCCAGGACTCCGAGCCCTACCTCGCGGGCGGCGGCGCCTCCCGCAAGGTGGCGCGTCGGGCCGACGGTGGTGTGGACGTGGAGTGGCACACCACCGCGGCCCGGCACGAGGCCGGCTCCCCGAACGTCATCGGCGTGTACTCCATCGCCTCCGCCTGCAAGGCGCTCACCGAGGCCGGCTTCGACCAGCTGGTCGCCCGTGAGCGGCACCTGATCGACACGGTGCGCGCCGGCCTCGCCGAGGTGCCCGAGGTCAGGGTGCTGTCGCTGTTCGGCGACGACGCCCCCCGGGTCGGCGTCATCTCCTTCGTCGTGGAGGGCTGGAACAGCTCCCACTTCGCCGCCGCGCTCTCCGCCGAGTACGGCATCGGCGTCCGCGACGGTCTCTTCTGCGCCCACCCGCTGGTCCGCACGCTGCTCGGCAGCGACCCGCAGGACCCGGGCGAGTGCGGCGCCCCCGAGGCGGCCCCGGGGGAGCGTTCGCTCAACGCCATCCGGGTGAGCTTCGGCGCCGGTACGCCCGACGAGCACGTGGAGCGTTTCGTCGGCGCCGTGAAGGAGCTCGTCCGGGACGGCGCGCAGTGGAAGTACCGCACCGAGGACGGCCGCTGCGTCCCCGACCGCGGCTGAGCACTCACTCGTACGGGTGAAGGGGGCCTCCCGATCGGGAGGCCCCCTTCACCGTGTCCGCGTACGGGGTCTCAGGACTCCAGACCGATGGCGAAGGCCGCCTCCAGATCGTGCTGGGAGTACGTGCGGAAGGCGACGTGCGTGTCCGTGGCCTCGACGCCCGGGATCTTGCTGATGCTGCCGGGGATCACGTCCGCCAGGTCGTCGTGCCGGGGCACGCGGACCATGGCGATGAGGTCGTAGGTCCCGGTCACCGAGAAGACCTCGCTGACGCTGTCGAGCGAGGCGATCGACTCGGCGATCTCGGGGATGCGGTCCACGCTGGTCTTGATGAGCACGATCGCGGTGATCACGGCTGGCTTTCTCCCTCGGTCGCCGCGGTTTGGGCTTTCACTCTATCCCCACCGCGGTAGCGCCCCCAGGCGTAGAGGAAGCCGACGGAGAAGCCCACCACGTGGGCCAGATAGGCCACGCCCGGCCCGGCGCCCGCCGCCCGGGCGGCCAGCCACTGGAGCACGAACCAGAAGACCAGCACGATCCAGGCGGGGAAGCGCAGCGGCAGGAAGAAGAGGAAGGGGAAGAGACTGGTGACGCGGGAGCGCGGGAAGAGGAAGAGAAAGGCCCCGAGCACCCCGGAGATCGCCCCCGACGCCCCGACCAGGGTCTGCTCGCTGTTGGCGTGCGCCGCCGCGTACCCGAGCAGCGCGAGGTATCCGGTGCCCAGGTAGAAGAGGGCGAACGCGACCGGACCCATGCGCTCCTCGGCCATCGCCCCGAAGACGTACAGGAACAGCATGTTTCCCAGCAGGTGGAGCCAGCTGCCGTGGACGAAGAGCGCGCTGAGCGGGGTGAGCAGGGCGCGGGGCTCGCCGCTCATCAGCTCGGCGGGGACCACGCCCCAGCGGCGGAAGTACACGCCCTGCGCCGCGAGGAGCTCGTCCCCGGTGCCGTGTGCCGGGTTGAGGCCGGAGACCGGACTGATCGCGAAGAGCAGGCAGCAGGCGGCGATCAGTCCGTACGTCACCGTGGGTCCGCTACGGGTGCCCCGCAAGGCTCCGAGGGCCGCACCTCGCCAGTCGATCATGGACAGATCATGGCGTACCGGGGCCGAAGTGGACAGAGTGCCTCGCCGTGCCTCCGGGTACCGGCGAGGCCGTAGGGTAACGGTCAGTACAACCGCAGTTCGACGGCGCACCGCGGCTCCCGCACCTGGTACCACGCAACAGGAAGAAGGACGGCACGATGACGACGGTTCCCCTGCCGACCGACGAGACCCGCTGGCGCTGCACTCTCTGCGGCAACCTGACCCGTTTCGACGTGACGCGATCCTCCAAGGTCGTCGAGTACGTCCATCTGGACCTCGCGGGAGACCCGACGGTCGAGGAGCGGCAGGTGGTCAGTGAGACCATCGAGTCGGTCCGCTGCCGCTGGTGCAACGCGGTGGATCAGATCGAACTGGTGGACAGGCCGGGCGCCGCCTCCTGAGGGACGGCGCGGAAGACATTGGGGTGACGGATCGTGGAGCAGCCCGCGCACGGTGGAGAGCCGACCGGCGCGGCAGGTGACGCTGCCGAGGCGCTCGACCACCCACTGCCGGAAGGCGTACGGCGGCGGGTCGTCGCGCTGGTCGCCGACGCCTTCGGCGGGCTGACCGTCGCCGAGCTGCCCGGACCCCTGCGGCAGTACGCCCGGTTCACCGCGAGCCGGCGGGCCAAGTTCGCCGGCAACGCGATGGCGGCCGCCCTGGAGAGCGACCCGCTCTTCCGGCAGCGGATCGGCGAACGGTTCAAACTGAACCAGCCCGAACTCGCCGGAGCCGTCGAGACCGGCACCCCGCCCGCCGCCGCCGACCCCGTGGACGTGGCGGCTGCCGCCTACGTGCTGCGCCCGCCCGGCTGGGTCAAGCTGGTGGCCGCCGCGGGCGAGGAGGCCCAGCGCGTCGACGCCGAGCGGGCCGACGAGGCGGGCCGGCGCGAACTGGAGCGGCTGCGCGAGGAGCTCGCCGCCGCCCGGGACCGCTCCCGGAGCGAGAACGAGCAGTTGCGCCACGACCTCGAAGCGGCCCGGAAGGAAGCGGAATCGCTTCACCGCAAGCTGCGCAGCGCCCAGAGCGACGTGAAGCGCGGCGAGGCCGCGCTCCGCCGCGTCCAGGGCGAGATCGAGACCGCGCGGGCGGAGTCGGCGGCCCAGGTGTCGGCCGCGGAGAGCGAGAGCAGGCGGCTCAAGGCCCGGCTCGGCGAGGTGGAGTCGGCCCTGGAGGCGAGCCGCAGGTCCGCCCGCGAGGGGCGCTCGGTGGAGGACATGCGGCTGCGGCTGCTCCTCGACACCGTCCTCGACGCCGCCCAGGGGCTGCGCCGCGAACTCGCGCTGCCGCCCGTCTCGGTGCACCCGGCGGACACCGTGGACGCGGTGGAGCCGGGGCGGATGTCGCCGAAGGACATCGCGGCGCGGGCGCTCTCCGAGACCGACCCGGCGCTGCTCGACCAGTTGCTGGCCCTGCCGCAGGCGCATCTGGTCGTCGACGGCTACAACGTCACCAAGACCGGCTATCCGACGATGCCGTTGGAGAAGCAGCGGCTGCGCCTGCTGGGCAGCCTGTCGGCCCTCGCGGCCCGCTCGGGCGCCGAGGTCACCTGTGTCTTCGACGGGGCGGAGCTGGCGGCCCCGGTGCTGCTCGCGCCGCCGCGCGGGGTGCGGGTGCTGTTCTCCAAGCCGGGCGTGACGGCGGACGAGTTGATCCGTCAGCTGGTGCGGGCGGAGCCGCCGGGCCGGCCGGTGGTGGTGGTCTCCACCGACCGCGAGGTCGCCGACGGGGTGGCGAAGGCGGGTGCGCGTCCGGTGGCGTCCGCCTTGTTGCTGAAGCGGCTTTCGCGGCTCTCGTGACGCATCGCAACTCCTGGGCGGTATGCCCGAATTCTGGACGGCGGACCGTCAAGTGCTCATCACTGCCCGTGCGATGCATGTAAATAAAGTGGCGTGTGAGCGATATTTTTGCCGGTGGGATTTGAACTGATCACAACTTGGTCACTAGGGTCGGGCTTCGAACCTTCGCGCGGTTGATCACCCATCCGGGGTGGCGGCGGAGGAACCGCCTGCCCCTGACCGGTTGGGCGGCTCTGAGGAAGAAGGAGCTCGCCTTCGTGGCGTCCCACCGTCGACCCAAGCAGCCGAGCCGTACCCGCGTGACCGTGTTCACCGCGGCCGCGGCCGCCGCCGTCGCCCTCTCCGCCCAGAGCGGTGCCCAGGCGGCCCCCGCCAAGCCCAAGATCGACGAGGTCAAGTCGAAGGTCGACGAGCTCCACCACGAGGCCGAGGAGGCCACGGAGCAGGCGAACCTCGCCGACGAGCGCAGGGGCAAGCTGCAGAAGGAGGTCGGCCAGCTCCAGGACAAGGTGGCCCGCGGCCAGCAGGAGCTCAACGCCCTGCGCGACCAGATCGGTTCGGTGGCCAGCGCCCAGTACCGCTCCGGCGGCATCGACCCCGCGCTCCAGCTCTTCCTCTCCGCCGACCCGGACACCTACCTCGACAAGGCGTCCGCGATCGACCAGCTGAGCGCCCAGCAGGCCGACGTCCTCACCTCGATCCAGGCGAAGCAGCGCACGCTCGCGCAGCAGCGCACCGAGGCCACCACGAAGCTGGCCGACCTCGAGGACGTCCGCAAGACCCTCGGCGCCAAGAAGAAGCTCTACCAGGGCAAGCTCGCCGAGGCCCAGAAGCTCCTCAACACGCTGACCGCGGCCGAGAAGGCCAAGATGGCGGCGGAGGAGCGGGCGAAGGAGCAGCGGGCCAGCCGTGACGCCGGCGAGCGCCTGGACCTGGGCAAGGAGGTCCCCGCGAACGGCTTCGGCGCCGCCGCGCTCGCGGCCGCCGACACCCGGGTCGGCATGCCGTACGCCTCCGGCCACGAGGGCCCCTCGTCGTTCGACTGCTCGGGTCTGACCCAGTGGGCCTACGGCAAGGCCGGCGTCGACCTGAGCCGCGTCACCTACACCCAGCAGAACGACGGCACGAAGATCGGCCGCAGCCAGCTCAAGCCGGGCGACCTGGTCTTCTTCAACGGCCTGTCGCACGTGGGTCTGTACGCGGGCAACAACACGATCCTGCACGCCCCCAAGCCGGGCGCCAACGTCCGCTACGAGTCCATGAACTACATGGGCACCTTCCAGTTCGGTGTCCGTATCGGCGGCTGACGCCGACCCGCCGCGGTATGCCGCCCGAACGGGTGGTTCGCCGCGACGCGAGCTGACCTGACGCCCCGCCGGTGACCTGTGATCTCCGGCGGGGCGTCACTTTGTGTGTCCGGCGGCTTCGTTGGACGCGGAGTGATCAGCGGCTACTGTCTGCCGCGCCAGTCTGCGTCGAGCTGAACGGAGCGCGATTAGTGGCGTCGCACCGCCGACCCGCCAGGGTCACCGTCCTCACCGCCGCCGCGGCCACCGCGGCGGCGTCCCTCGGGGCCGTCCCCGCGAGCGCCGACCCCGGGGCCGGACCCGCGGCCACCCGCGCCACGGTCGACCGCCTCTTCGAGGAGGCCGAGAAGGCCACGGAGGGCTTCAACCGGGCGGACGAGAAGGCGGACGCGCTGCGCCGTACGGTCTCCCGGGCCCAGGACGGCCTCGCCCGCGGCCAGGAGCGCATCAACCGCATGCGCGGCGCGCTCGGCTCGGTCGCCGGCGCCCAGTACCGCTCCGGCGGCATCGACCCCGCCCTCGCCCTGCTGCTCTCCTCCGACCCGGACAGCTACCTCGACCGGGCCACCGCCCTCGACCGGGCCACCGCCCGTCAGGGCGCCGCGCTCGGCGAGCTCCTCCGGGAGCAGCGACGGCTGAACCAGAAGCGGTCCGAGGCCCGTACGGCCCTGGTCGAGCTGGAGCGCAGCCGGGCCGAGGTCGCCCGCCACAAGCGCACCGTCGAACGCAAGCTCGCCGAGGCCCGCCGGGTGCTCGCGAGCCTCACCGTCGAGGAGCGCGCCGACTTCGACCGGGCCTCCCGCTCCGGCGGCCGCGCGGAGGAGCTGCCACCGCCCGCGGCCGACCTCGGGCCGACCTCCTCGCGGGCCGCCGCCGCGGTGATCGCCGCCCGCGGCGCGATCGGGAAGCCGTACGTGTGGGGGGCGACCGGCCCCTCCGCGTTCGACTGTTCGGGGCTGATGGTCTGGTCGTACCGGCAGGCCGGGATCAGCCTGCCGCGCACCTCCTCGGCGCAGCGGTACGCGGGCCGTCAGGTGCCGCTGGCCCAGGCGCAGCCCGGGGACCTCGTCACGTACCGCGGGGACGCCAGCCACGTCGGCATCTACGCGGGCGGCGGGCAGGTCATCCACGCCCCCTACCCGGGCGCCCGGGTCCGCTACGACCCGGTGAACATGATGTCGCACGCGACCGTGACCAGGGTCTGAGCCGCCACCGGGAGCCGGTCCCGCCGCCGCGACCGTACGATCGGAGGCGTGGCAGGTCAGGGGAGTGGAGCGCGGCGGTCGGCGACGGCCTGTCTGCTCGCCCTGCTGCTCGCGCTCACGGGGCTCGTCGGCTGCGGCGCGGGGACCGGGCCCGCCGACACCACCTCCCGGGAGATACAGACGCTCCTCGACCGGCACGCACGGGCGCTCCTCGACCGTGACCAGCCCGGCTACCTGGCCGCCGTCGACCCCGCGTACGCGCCGACGGCCCTCACCGTCTTCCGGCGGCTCGCGACGGTGCCCATCGACGGCTGGACCTACCGGCTCACCGGTGTCGACCGCACCGGTGGCGACCGGGTCACCGCCCGCGCCGACCTCGGTTACCGGCTCCGGGGGCACGACAGGCGGCCCGCCACAGGCGCCCGCGTCCTCGACCTGACCGAACGGGACGGACGCTGGTACGTGACCGGTGACCGTCCGGCGGAGGGCGCGCCGCGCCACCTGTGGGAGCAGGGCGACGTCGCGACCGTGGCCGGGGCCCGCTCGCTCGTCCTGGGCGTCGGCCAGACGCCCGAGCGGCTCCGGGAGATCGCCGCCGCCGCCGACCGGGCGGTCCCCGTCGTGTCGGCCGCCTGGCCCGCCGCCTGGGCCCGTGAGGTGGTCGTCCTCGTCCCCGGGTCGCTGCGGGGCATGGGGGAGCTGCTCGGGGCGCCGGGGAGCTCGTACCGGGGGATCGCCGCCGTCACCACCGGGGAGACCCGGGGCGGCGCCGACGCCCCCGCGGACCGGGTGATCGTCAACCCCGAGGCGTACGGGGTCCTCGGCTCGTTCGGCCGGCAGCTCGTCCTCACCCACGAGACCGTGCACGTCGCCACCCGCGCCGCCACCACCCCGTCGACCCCGGTCTGGCTCTCCGAGGGCTTCGCCGACCTGGTCGCCTACCGGGACTCCGGCCGCACCCCCGCCCAGGCCGCCCCCGAGCTGCGCCGGGCGGTCCTGGCGGGCGAGCTGCCCGCCCGGCTGCCGGAGGACTCCGACTTCGCCTTCGGGGGCGACGCGGAGGCCCTGGCCCGGGCGTACGAGGGCGGCTGGCTGGCCTGTGAGCTGATCGCGGACCGCTGGGGCGAGGCGAAGCTGACGGAGTTCTACCGGGCGGTGGGCGCACACCCGTCGCGGGAGGGTGCGGTGGAGAAGGCGCTCCAGGAGGTGCTCGGCACCACGCCGGAGGAGTTCACCGCCGCCTGGCGGACCTCGCTGCGGGAGCGGCTCGGCTAGGGGACCTGGGGGAGCGGGCACATCGCCCGGATGACCGTCGTGGGCGTCCTCGTCCGGCCGCCGCTCGCCCGCGGCCTCTCAGATCCGGGACCGCCCGGCCTCTGTCCGGCCACGGCCCTCGCCACGGCCGCCCGGTGCGCGGCCCCCGGCCCGCCGCACCGCCGTACGACCCGGGCCGCCGCTCAGCGCGAGCCGGACAGGGCCTTCTCGCGCTCCGGCTGGGTCGCCTGGGCGGGCACGACCGCGGAGCCGGCGAAGCGGGGCTCCGTCACCGTCTGGCGCCACAGGATGCGGCAGGCGATGAGCGTCGCGGCGATCAGAAGACCGTTCCGCGTGAAGAGCACCGCCATGCCCAGCGGATCGCTCCGCGTCACGTGCGAGAACCAGACCGGGAACTCGAACTGCGTCACCGCCGTCGCCCACACGATCAGGTGCACCGGGCGCTGCATCCGGCTCGACCGGAACGCGAGACACACCGCTCCCAGACCGACCAGCCACAGCATGTACTGCGGGGAGAGCACCCGGCTCGTCGCCGTGAAGAGCAGCACCGCCACGAAGGCCGCGTCCGCCACCGTCGAGGAGGTGAAGCGGCGCGCCTTGAACCGCCAGAGCAGCAGCCAGCCGAAGGCGACGAAGGTGAGCGCCATCGCGGCCGTCGACACCGTGGAGACGTACGGGCCGAGGAACTCGATCGAGCCGTAGTTCATCCGCGCCTCGCCGTCCCAGCCGAAGTGCCGGGCCACGTGGAAGACCATCGAGCCCAGCGACTCGACCTCCGTGCCGCGGTCGCGCTGGAAGGAGAGGAAGGCGAGCGCGCCCGGCATCCACAGCACGCAGAACAGCAGCACCGCGGCCGCCGCGCCCACCGCCGTCGGCCAGGAGCGGAAGGTCGCCCGGCCCTTCGGGGTGCCCGCGAGCAGCAGCACCGGCCACACCTTCAGGACCGCGCCGAACCCGGCCAGGGCGCCCAGGACGCGCGGACTCCGGCCCGCCGCGAGCAGCGCCGCCATCGCGACGGCGGTCACCATCACGTCGTAGCGGGCGTACGCCGTCGGACCCAGCAGCGGGACGCCCGCGATCCATATCCAGGCGCCGCGCATCGAACGGCCCGCCCGGCGGCCCGTGTGCAGCAGCAGCCCGAAGACCAGCGCGTCACAGAGGAAGGCGAGGACGAAGAAGGCGGCCGAGTAGCCGAGGAAGGGCAGCAGCCCGGGGGCGAGGATCGCGAACGCGGCGGCCGGCGGGTACTGCCAGGTCACGTCGTCCAGCGGATACGTGCCGGTCCGCAGGACCTCGTACCAGCCCTGGTAGATCTCCTCGATGTCGAACGTGATGTCCGGGCCGGGGATCACCACGACCTTGAAGACGCACAGCAACAGGAGGACCCGGGTCAGGGCCCAGAGGGCGACCGGAAGTCTCTGACCCGTGCGGAACCACTTCCCCACTGCGCCCGTCATCACTGGCTCGTCCTTGTCCTGTCGGCCCGCTCGCGCGGGAGAGTGGTGGTGCTGGGCGGTGGGTGCGCTCGCGGTAGATTCGGCCACGATGCACAAGACCCTGATCGTAACCAACGACTTCCCGCCGCGTCCCGGCGGAATCCAGGCCTTCCTGCACAACATGGCGCTCCGCCTCGATCCCGAACGGATCGTGGTCTACGCCTCCACCTGGAAGCGCAGCCGCGAAGGGATCGAGGCGACGGCCGCGTTCGACGCCGAACAGCCTTTCACGGTCGTCCGGGATCGCACCACCATGCTGCTGCCCACACCTCGGGTCACTTCCCGCGCCACCGCGCTCCTGCGCGAGCACGGATGCGAGTCCGTGTGGTTCGGAGCGGCCGCGCCGCTCGGCCTGATGGCCCCCGCCCTGCGGAAGGCCGGAGCCCGGCGGCTCGTCGCCACCACGCACGGTCACGAGGCGGGCTGGGCCCAGCTGCCCGCCTCCCGCCAGCTGCTGCGGCGGATCGGCGAGGGCACGGACACGATCACCTACCTCGGCGAGTACACCCGCTCCCGGATCGCCGCCGCCCTCACGCCCGCCGCCGCGGGCCGGATGGTCCAGCTCCCGCCCGGCGTCGACGAGAAGACCTTCCACCCCGGCTCGGGCGGCGCCGAGGTCCGCGCCCGCCTCGGGCTCAGCGACCGCCCCGTCGTGGTCTGCGTCTCCCGGCTCGTCCCCCGCAAGGGCCAGGACACCCTGATCCGGGCGATGCCGCAGATCCTGCGCCGGGTCCCGGACGCGGTCCTCCTGATCGTCGGCGGCGGACCGTACGAGAAGGACCTGCACCGGCTCGCCGCCGAGACCGGCGTGGCCGGATCCGTACGCTTCACCGGCGCCGTCCCCTGGTCCGAGCTGCCCGCCCACTACGGGGCCGGCGACGTCTTCGCCATGCCCTGCCGCACCCGCCGCGGCGGCCTCGACGTCGAGGGCCTCGGCATCGTCTACCTGGAGGCCTCCGCCACCGGCCTGCCCGTCGTCGCCGGCGACTCCGGCGGCGCCCCCGACGCCGTCCTGGACGGCGAGACCGGCTGGGTGGTCCGCGGCGAATCCCCCGAGGACACCGCGGACCGCGTCACCACCCTCCTCCTCGACCCCGAGCTCCGCGCCCGCATGGGCGAGCGCGGCCGCGCCTGGGTGGAGGAGAGATGGCGCTGGGACCTGCTCGCGGAGCGGCTCAGGGAGCTGCTGTAGCGCCGAGCGGCGTACGCGAGAGGCCGGAGGCCCGGGGTCTGTCACCCCGGGCCTCCGGCCTCTGTGCGCGTCCTGCCGGTCAGGCGCTGTAGATCGCCTCGATCTCGTCCGCGAAGTCCTTCGCCACCACGTTCCGCTTCAGCTTCAGGGACGGGGTGATGTGACCCGCCTCCTCCGTGAACTGGGCCGGCAGGATGCGGAACTTGCGGACCGACTCCGCCTTGGAGACCGCCGCGTTGCCGTCGTCGATGGCGCGCTGCACCTCCGCCACCAGGTCCGCGTCGTCGCGCAGGGTGACCGCCGTCGAGCCGGCCGGCTTGCCGTGCTCGGAGGCCCAGCGGCCGAGGAACTCCTCGTCGATGGTGACGAGCGCGCCCACGAACGGACGCCCGTCGCCGACCACCATGCACTCCGCGACCAGCGCGTGCGCCCGGATCCGGTCCTCGATGACCGCCGGGGCGACGTTCTTGCCGCCCGCCGTCACCAGGATCTCCTTCTTCCGTCCGGTGATCGCGAGGTAGCCGTCCTCGTCGAGGGTGCCGATGTCGCCCGTGTGGAACCAGCCGTCCGCCAGCGCCTCGGCCGTCGCCGCCTCGTTGTTCCAGTACCCGGAGAAGATGTGCTCGCCGTGCAGCAGCACCTCGCCGTCGTCGGCGATCCGCACCACCGAACCCGGCAGCGGCTGACCGACCGTGCCGATCTTCTGCCGGTCCCAGGGGTTGAACGTCGTCGCCGCGCAGGACTCCGTCAGGCCGTACCCCTCCAGGACGGTGAAGCCGATGCCCCGGAAGAAGTGGCCGAGCCGCTCGCCCAGCGGCGCGCCGCCCGAGATCGCGTACTCGCCGCGACCGCCGAGCACCGCCCGCAGCTTGCTGTAGACCAGCTTGTCGAAGATCCGGTGCTTCAGCTTGAGGCCGAAGGACGGACCCTGCGGGGTGCCGATCGCCCGGCTGTACGCGATCGCCGTGTGCGCGGCCTTGTCGAAGATCTTGCCCTTGCCGTCGGCCTGGGCCTTGGCGCGCGCCGAGTTGTAGACCTTCTCGAAGACCCGGGGCACGCCCAGGATCAGCGTCGGCCGGAACGAGGCCAGCTCGTCCGTGAGGTTCTTGATGTCCGGGACGCAGCCCAGCCGGATCGGCGCCATCACGGCCGCGACCTCGACGAGGCGCCCGAAGACGTGCGCGGCGGGCAGGAACAGCAGCACCGAACACTCACCGGTGCGGAACAGCGGCTTCAGCCGCTCCACCGCGTTGCCGCACTCGGCGAAGAACGCCCGGTGGGTCAGGACACAGCCCTTGGGGCGGCCCGTGGTGCCCGAGGTGTAGACGATCGTCGCCGGGTCGTCCGCGTTCGCCGCGGACATGCGCGCGTCCAGCAGCTCGTCGGAGACGTCCGCGCCCGTCGCGGTGAGCCGCGCGACCGCGTCGTCCTCGATCTGCCAGACGCCCTTGAGCTGCGGAAGCTGCTCCCGCACGGACTCCACCGACTCCTGGTGCGCCCCGCTCTCGACGAGCGCCAGGGCCGCGCCCGAGTCGCCGAGGATCCACTGGATCTGCTCCGGCGAGCTCGTCTCGTACACCGGGACGGTCACGCCGCCCGCGCTCCAGATCGCGAAGTCGAGGAGCACCCACTCGTACCGCGTACGGGACAGCAGCGCGACCCGGTCACCCGGCTCGACGCCCGCGGCGATCAGGCCTTTGGCCGCCCCGCGGACCTCCGCGAGGAACTCCGTGGCGGTCACGTCGGTCCACACGCCGTCGACCTTGCGGCCCATCACGGCGACGTCTGGGTGCTGGGAGGCGTTGCGGCGGATGAGATCCGTCAGATTGCCGTCCGCGGGGACCTCGTACAGGGCCGGAAGGCTGAACTCGCGCAAGACTGCTGCTCCTCATCGGGCGCCGGCGCCACGGCTCTGTGTGATGCACCGGTGTAGTCCAAGAACTGGCAGGTGCTCCGTGGGGGTGAGCACGACTGGACTGCCCGGACGTTACCCATCAGTACATGGTTCCCGATAGGGGGTCCCGGCCAGATGTTCCGTGCGTCACACATGTATGGCGGTGCACTGCGCACAGTAATCCACAGGTTTGCCGACTCGGAAGTAACCGCAGGTGACACCCCCTAAGGTGGGGCCCATGCGAGTCCATGTGGTCAGTGACGTGCACGGCAACGCCGGAGACCTCGCCAGGGCGGGGGACGGGGCCGACGCCCTCATATGCCTGGGGGACCTGGTCCTCTTCCTCGACTACGCCGACCACAGCCGCGGGATCTTCCCCGACCTCTTCGGCGTCGAGAACGCCGACCGGCTCGTGGAGCTGCGCACCGCCCGCCGCTTCGACGAGGCCCGTGAGCTGGGCCGCCGGCTCTGGGCCGGGCTCGACGTCGACCGCGAGACCGCGATCGAGGCCGCGGTCCGCCGCCAGTACGCCGAACTCTTCGCCGCCTTCCCCACCCCCACGTACGCCACCTACGGGAACGTCGACATCCCCCGGTTCTGGCCCGACTTCGCCCGGCCCGGGACGACCGTCCTCGACGGCGAGCGGATCGAGCTGGGCGGGCTCGTCTTCGGCTTCGTCGGCGGCGGCCTGCGCACCCCGATGCGCACCCCGTACGAGATCTCCGACGAGGAGTACGCGGCCAAGGTCGAGGCCCTCGGCGAGGTCGACGTCCTCTGCTCCCACATCCCGCCGGAGGTGCCGGAGCTGACCTACGACACCGTCGCCCGCCGCTTCGAGCGCGGCAGCCGGGCCCTGCTCGACGCCCTCCGGCGCACCCGCCCCCGGTACGCGCTCTTCGGCCACGTCCACCAGCCGCTGGCCCGGCGGATGCGGATCGCCTCGACCGAGTGCGTCAACGTCGGTCACTTCGCCTCGACGGGCAGGCCCTTCGCGCTGGAGTGGTGACCGGCCGCGTGCCGCGGCGCGATAGCCTTCCCGTCGGCACGTCTGTGCCCCTTGACTTCCGCCGGACCGCACAGTGGAGGAGCCACCACGATGGCCGAACACACCAGCTCGAGCATCACGATCGAGGCGGCACCGGCCGACGTCATGGGCGTGATCGCCGACTTCGCCCGCTACCCCGAGTGGACGGGCGAGGTGAAGGAGGCCGAGGTCCTGGAGACCGACGGCTCCGGCCGCGCGGAGAAGGTCCGGCTGCTCCTCGACGCCGGAGCGATCAAGGACGACCACACCCTCGCCTACACCTGGACCGGCGCCGACGAGGTCAGCTGGACCCTGGTCAAGTCGCAGATGCTCCGCTCCCTGGACGGCTCCTACCGGCTCGCCGCGCTCGGCGGCGACCGCACCGAGGTCACCTACCAGCTGACCGTGGACGTCAAGATCCCCATGCTCGGCATGATCAAGCGCAAGGCCGAGAAGGTCATCATCGACCGCGCCCTCGCGGGACTGAAGAAGCGCGTCGAATCCGGCGCCTGAGCCCCCGCGGACGCCGGTGACGTCCTCCCGCGCGAGCGCCGGGAGGGCGAGGCCGGAGAGCGCGGACGACGTCCTCCCGCCTGAGCCCCCCGCGGACGCCGGAAGACGTCCTCCCGCACGAGCCCCCCGCGGACGCCGGTGACGTCCTCCCGCGGGAGCCCCCCGAGGAGGCCGGAGACGGCCTCCCGCGGGAGCCCCCCCGAGGAGGCCGGAGACGGCCTCCCGCACGAGCCCCCCGAGGACGCCGGAGACGGCCTCCCGCACGGGTCCCGGAAGGGCGCGGGTAACGTCCTCCGCATGCGGATCATCCTTGTCACCGGCGCCGGCGGCGCCGGGCGCACCACCGTCGCCGCCGCGACCGCCCTCGCCGAGGCGCGGGCGGGGCGCCGGGTCCTCCTCGTCTCCGAGGACGCCGATCCGCTCCTCGACGGCGACGGCCTGCGCGTGCTGCGCCCCCGGCCGGCCGCCGACTTCCGCCGCGAGTTCCTCGCCCTCCAGGCCCGCTCCGGCACCGCCCTCGACCTGCTCGGCGCCGCGCCCTTCGAGGACGCCGAACTCACCGAACTCCCCGGCAGCCGCCAGTTCGCCCTGCTCCGCTCCCTGCGCGACGCCGCCACCGGCGACCACGACCTCGCCGTCGTCGACCTGCCGCCGCTCGCCGAGGCCCTCGCCGTCCTCGCCCTGCCCGAGCAGCTCCGCCGCTACCTGCGCCGCCTCCTGCCCGCCGAACGGCAGGCCGCCCGCGCCCTGCGCCCGATGCTCGCCCAGCTCGCCGGGGTCCCCATGCCCGCGCAGTGGCTGTACGAGACCACCGCGCGCTGGGAGGCCGAGCTGGCCGCCGTCCAGGCCGTCGTCGACGCCCCCACCACCGGCGTCCTCCTCGTCCTGGAACCCGGCCCCGCCGCCCTCCGGACCCTGCGCACGGCCCGCCTCGGCCTCGCCCTCCAGGGCCTCGCCCTCGACGCCGTCGTCGCCAACCGGCTCCTGCCCGCCGACTCCGAGGACCCCTGGCTCGCCGGGCTCACCGCCCAGCAGCACCGGCACCTCGCGGAGCTCCGTACCGCCGTCGGCGCCGTCGACGAGCTCCCGCACCTCGGCCGGGACCCGCGCGGGCCCGAGGACCTCGCGCTCCTCGCCCCCGGGCTCCCCGCGGCCGTCCCCGCCCCCGTACCCGCGTGGACCGTCGAGGACCGGCGCGAGGAGGACGGCGTCCTGGTCTGGCACATCGGTCTCCCCGGGGCCGTCAAGGAGGAGCTGTCCCTCGTCCGCAGGGGTGACGAACTGCTCCTCACCGTCGGCGGCTTCCGCCGCAACGTGCCCCTGCCGGGCGCCCTGCGCCGCTGCACCGTCACCGGCGCCGCCCTCGTGGACGGCGACCTCCGGGTGCGCTTCACCCCCGACCCCGGACTCTGGCCCCGCACCCCGTGAGGGGGCGTGTACCGTCGAAGTACCAGCCACTGAGGAGTACGCCATGAGCGATTCGGATGCCTGGGCCAAGGCGTGCGCCGAGGACCTGGAGGCGGAGAAGGCCCGTCGCCGGGCCCAGCGCGGGGCGGAGCCCGGCTCCGCCGCCGAGGAGTTCCGCAAGCTCTTCGAAGCCGTCGCCGACAAGGTCTCCGGCGGTCTCGGGAACCCCCTGCTCGCCGGCCAGGCCGCACAGACCGTGCAGCAGCTCGTCAACCAGGCGAAGGCCGTCGTCGAGCCCGTCGTCGAGCGCAACCCGCAGGTCTTCGACCACCTCGCCGCCGCCGGGAACGAGCTCCTCGCCGCCTACCGCTCCGCCGTCGAGGCCCACGAGAGCCGCTGGACCCGCGGCGAGAAGGTGCCGTCGGACGACCCGCGCGACCCGCGCCGCGAGGCGGACGGCCCGAGCGGCGACGACGGCGCGCCCGGCGCCGGGACCGACGGCGAGCACGGCCGCGGGGACGACCCCGGGGACGACCGCCGGGACGACGAAGGGCCGGGAACCGGCCAGCACATCGACCTCGACTGATCGGGACGCGCGTCCCCCTCGGGTACGGTGGGCGCTAGCGGGGCTCGACCGAAAACTGAGGGACACATGGGACTCACCATCGGCGTCGACATCGGCGGCACGAAGATCGCGGCCGGCGTGGTCGACGAGGAGGGCAACATCCTCGACACGCACAAGGTGCCCACCCCGCCGACCCCCGAGGGCATCGTCGACGCGATCAGCGCCGCCGTGTCCGAGGCCGGCAAGGGCCACACGATCGAGGCCGTCGGCATCGGAGCCGCGGGCTACGTCGACGACAAGCGTGCCACCGTCCTCTTCGCGCCGAACATCGACTGGCGGCACGAGCCGCTCAAGGACAAGGTCGAGCAGCGGGTCGGCCTGCCCGTCGTCGTCGAGAACGACGCCAACGCGGCGGCCTGGGGCGAGTACCGGTTCGGCGCCGGCCAGGGCCACGAGGACGTCATCTGCATCACCCTCGGCACCGGCCTCGGCGGCGGCATCATCATCGGCAACAAGCTGCGCCGCGGACGCTTCGGCGTGGCCGCCGAGTTCGGCCACATCCGGGTCGTCCCGGACGGTCTGCTGTGCGGCTGCGGAAGCCAGGGCTGCTGGGAGCAGTACGCCTCCGGGCGCGCCCTCGTCCGCTACGCCAGGCAGCGCGCCAACGCCACCCCGGAGCGCGCGGAGGTCCTGCTGGGCCTCGGCGACGGCACCCCCGAGGGCATCGAGGGCAAGCACGTCAGCCAGGCCGCCCGCGCCGGCGACCCGGTGGCCGTCGACTCCTTCCGGGAGCTGGCCCGTTGGGCCGGTGCCGGTCTCGCCGACCTGGCCTCGCTCTTCGACCCCTCGGCGTTCATCGTCGGCGGCGGCGTCTCGGACGAGGGCGACCTCGTCCTCGACCCGATCCGCAAGTCCTTCCGGCGCTGGCTGATCGGCGGCCAGTGGCGGCCGCACGCGCAGGTCCTCGCGGCCCAGCTCGGCAACAAGGCCGGCCTGGTCGGCGCCGCGGACCTCGCCCGTCAGGGCTGAGCGTTCCCACGAGGGCCCGAGCCATCCGGCGACCGCCCGTCGCGTCCCCCGCGGACGCGGCGGGCGGTTGTCGTACGTTACGTGTCATGGCGATCAGTGAGCTGCCCAACTCCCGCACCGAGGCGGACGGTTCGGCCGTCCTCCGGGTCCTCAGCTACAACGTGCGCTCGATGCGCGACGACGAGGACGCCCTCGCCCGGGTGATCCGGGCCTGCGCCCCGGACCTCGTCTTCGTCCAGGAGGCCCCGCGCTTCTTCCGCTGGCGCAAACACGCCGCCCGGCTCGCCGCCAAGAGCGAGCTCGTCGTCCTGAGCGGCGGGGCCACCGCGGCGGGACCGATGCTGCTCTGCTCCCTGCGGGCCACCGTGGAACGCACCGAGGACGTCCTGCTGCCGCTCACCCCGGGCCTGCACCGGCGCGGTCTCGCGACCGCCGTGGTCCGCTTCGGCGCCGCCCGGGTCGGTCTGATCAGCTGCCATCTGAGCCTGCGGAAGGACGAGCGGTACGCCCAGGCCGGCATGGTCCTCGACCGGGTCGCCGCCCTGGGCACCCCGTACACCCTGGTCGCGGGAGACCTCAACGAACGGCCCGACGGCCCCGCCTTCCGCCGCCTCGCGAAGGAGCTCCGGGACGGCTGGGAGGTCAGCCCCTGGGGAGGCGCGCACACCTCCACCCCCGCCGACCCGCACCAGCGGATCGACGCGATCCTCGCCACCCCGGGCGTCGAGTTCCTCGGCTGCGGGGTGCCGACGGACCTCGACCCCGCGGATCTGCGGGCCGCCACCGATCACCTTCCGGTGCTCGCGGCGGTCCGCGTCCCCGCGTCGTAGAGAGGGCTCAGACGACCGCGCCGCGGCCCGGGTCGTCGAAGCCGTCATCGTCGTCGTCGTGCTTCATGCGCCCCACCAGGGTCGCGAAGCCGCCCAGGAAGCCGCCGACGCAGAGCGTCGTCAGCCACCAGGTCATGTCCCAGCGGAGCAGGACGGCGAGGAGCATCAGCACCGGGCCGCCGATCACGGCGAGCCAGGCGAACCTGGTCGTCACGTCCGCATCGGGCAGCGGCGGCGGCTCCGGCGGGACGAAGTGGCCCTCCTCGGAGCCACCGGGGGTGTCCTCCGGCTCGGCCGGCGAGTAGTCCCGGGGGCCGGCGGGGCGGACGCCGGGCGCGAAGACGACGGAGCTGCCGAGCGCGGGCCGCTCGGGACCGTCCTCGGCCTCTCCCTCGGCCTCTCGCTCCGCCCCGGGCTCCTCGGAGGCCTCCGCCGGGGTCTCCCCGGTCGTCGGCCTCGGCTTCCAGAGCGCGCCCTTGCCGTCGGCCGGCCTCGCCCTGACCGGCCGGATCTCACCGGCGTCCCCGTCCTCGTCGCCGTCGGCCTCGGGCTCCGGCAGGGACAGGTTCTGCACGGTCCGGTACGGCTTCGCCCCCGGCGGGTCCACGGGCTCCTCGCCGTACCCGGCGACGATCGCGGCCCAGGCCGCCTCCTCGTCGATGGGCTGCGGCTCCCGTTCGCCGCCGTCCTGCTGCTCAGCCACCGCTCCTGCTCCCCTGTTCGTCGACCGGAACCGGGGCGAGACGCTCGACGAAAGCCAGGCTCTCGTCGAAGATCCGCTCCGCGTCATGGTCCAACGTCGCGACGTGGTAGCTCTGTTCCAGCAGGATCTCCTTGACGTCGGTCGAGGAGATGCGGGAGAGGATCCGGGCCGAGTCGACGGGCGGCACGACATGGTCCTGGGGGCTGTGGAGCAGCACGACCGGCTGCGTCACCTGGGGCAGCTCCGCGTCCACGGTCCGGAAGAACCGGCGCAGCGAGTGCGCGGCGTGCAGCGGCACCCGGTCGTAGCCGACCTCGGTCACGCCCTCCTTGGCGATGTCGCTGGCGATGCCCTTGGTCGAGGGGACCAGATGACGGGCGACCGGCAGCGCGTGCGCGGCGAGGCCGTGCACCTTGTTGCCCGGGTTGACCAGGACGATGCCCCTCACGGCGTCGCCGTGCTGGGCGGCGAGCCGCAGCGTCAGCGCCCCGCCCATGGAGAGACCGAAGACGAAGACGGTCCCGCACCGCTCCAGGAGCTCGCGCAGGGCCCGGTCCACCTCCGCGTACCAGTCGTGCCAGGTGGTGAGCTGCATGTCCTCCCAGCGGGTGCCGTGACCGGGCAGCAGCGGCAGCGACACCGTGAGCCCGCGCGCGGCGAGGTACTCGGCCCACGGGCGCATCGACTGGGGGGAACCGGTGAATCCGTGACAGAGAAGGACGCCGACCTCTCCGCCCTCGTGGCGGTACGGCTCGGCTCCGGGAAGGACCGGCACCGGGGTCTCCTGTTCGGTTTGCGTCCTCGGCGTCTTCGGGGTGCGCCGAGAGCGACGGAGAATGGGGAAGGACCTTCACGGTACGCGACCGGACCGACACCGACCAGGGCCGTAGCGGGGGCCGTGCGTCGGTACGGGATAAAGTCGATCGCGACGGCACACGGAAGGCATGGCGAGTTGATCTACGGCGCAATGAAGTTCTCCCTCGGAGGGTCCCTGAAGATTGCCTTCCGGCCCTGGGTGGAGGGTCTGGAGAACATTCCCGCCGACGGGCCCGCGATCCTGGCGAGCAACCACCTGTCGTTCTCCGACTCCTTCTTCCTGCCCGCTGTTCTGGACCGCAAGGTCACCTTCATCGCCAAGGCGGAGTACTTCACCTCGCCGGGCGTGAAGGGCAAGCTCACCGCCGCCTTCTTCAAGGGCGTCGGTCAGCTGCCGGTGGACCGTTCGGGTGCCCGCGGCGCGGGCGAGGCGGCGATCAAGGCCGGTATCGACGTGATCGAGAAGGGCGGGCTCTTCGGGATCTACCCCGAGGGCACCCGCTCGCCCGACGGCCGTCTCTACCGGGGCAAGCCCGGCGGTCTGGCCCGGGTGGCGCTGGCCACCGGCGCGCCGGTGATCCCGGTCGCCATGATCGACACCGAGAAGATCCAGCCGCCCGGCAAGGTCGTCCCCAAGCTGATGCGCCCGGGGATCCGGATCGGCAAGCCGCTGGACTTCACCCGCTACCAGGGCATGGAGGGGGACCGCTTCATCCTCCGCTCGGTGACCGACGAGGTCATGTACGAGATCATGAAGCTGTCCGGCCAGGAGTACGTCGACATCTACGCGACGGCCGCCAAGCGGCAGCTCGCGGACGCGGAGAAGGCGGCCAAGGAGGCCGTCAAGGCCGAGATCGCGGCCCGGGAAGAGTCCGGCGCGTAGTCGTCCCGCGAGGGACGTCGGGGGGTGGGGGAGATGGCCAAGCGCGAGCGTGTCGTGCGCATGTCGGTCGAGCAGCCGCTGTGGCGTGCGCTGACCGGCTACCGCGTCCTGACGATGATCTACGCGGTCCTGCTGTTCGCCTTCAGCAGGGACCGCTACGAGCGGCCCTGGATCGCCGTCGTCTACCTGGCGGTGATGTGCGTCTGGACCCTCGCGACCCTCCCCAAGGTCGCGAACGCCGCCAGCTGCACCAAGCGCTTCCTCGGCGCCGACCTCACCGTCGCCCTCGTCGGCATCCTCCTCACCCCGCTCGCCGACGCCCACGCCCAGACGGTCGACGGCCCCACCCTGCCGTCGATATGGACCGCCGGGTCCGTCCTCGCGTACGCGATCAAGGGCGGCTGGCGCTGGGCCGGAGTCGCCTCCTCCCTCGTCGCCGTCGCCAACCTCGTCGAACGAGGCCACCCCAGCCGGGACACCCTCCACAACGTCCTGCTCGTCTGGGTCGCCTCCATCGCCATCGGATACGTCGTCGAGGTGGCCCGCGCCTCCGAACGCACCCTCGCCCGCGCCCTGGAGATCGAGGCCGCCACCCGGGAGCGGGAGCGGCTCGCCCGCGACATCCACGACAGCGTCCTCCAGGTCCTCGCGATGGTGCAGCGGCGCGGCACCGCGCTCGGCGGCGAGGCCGCCGAACTCGGCCGGATGGCGGGGGAGCAGGAGGTCGCCCTCCGCACGCTCGTGGCCGGCGGCCTCAGCCGCCCCAGCCTGGTCTCCGAGGACGAGTCCGAGGGGGCCGTCGTCCGGGTCGTCGACGAGGACGACGAGCGCGACGACGACACGCCCGTCGACCTGCGCCTGCTGCTCGCCCCGCGCGCCGGGGCGCTGGTCACCCTCTCCGAGCCCGGCGCGCCCGTCCTGCTGGCCCCGCCGGCCGCCCGCGAGCTGGCCGCCGCCGTCGGCGCCGCCCTGGACAATGTGCGGGTGCACGCGGGCGAGGACGCCCGCGCCTGGATCCTCGTCGAGGACTGGACGGACGAGGTGATCGTCACCGTCCGGGACGACGGACCCGGCATCCCCGAGGGCCGCCTCGCGCAGGCGGAGGGCGAGGGCCGGATGGGCGTCGCCCTCTCCATCCGGGGGAGACTGCGGGACCTGGGCGGCTCGGCCGAGCTGATCTCGGTCCCGGGCCAGGGCACGGAAGTCGAGTTGAAGGTTCCACGGGGGAAGGCAGAACAGGAAAGATGAGCGAGCAGCGGACCGGGACGGACCGGATCAGAGTGATGGTCGTCGACGACCATCCGATGTGGCGGGACGCGGTCGCCCGCGACCTGGCCGAGGCGGGGCTCGACGTGGTCGCCACCGCCGGTGACGGCGAGCAGGCCGTGCGCCGCGCCCTCGCGGTCACGCCCGACGTCCTCGTCCTCGACCTCAACCTGCCGGTGAAGCCGGGTGTCCAGGTGTGCAAGGAACTCGTCGGAGGCCGCCCCGAGCTGCGGGTCCTCGTCCTCTCGGCGAGCGGCGAGCACGCCGACGTCCTGGAGGCGGTCAAGTCCGGCGCCACCGGCTACCTCCTCAAGTCGGCCAGCACGGAGGAGCTGATCGACGCCGTGCGGCGGACGGCGGTCGGCGACCCCGTCTTCACCCCCGGCCTCGCCGGCCTGGTCCTCGGCGAGTACCGCCGCCTCGCCTCCGAGCCCGCCCCCACGGCCGGCGCCGACGAGCCGAAGGCCCCGCAGCTCACCGAGCGCGAGACCGAGGTCCTGCGGCTCGTCGCCAAGGGGCTCAGCTACAAGCAGATCGCCGAACGCCTGGTGATCTCGCACCGCACGGTGCAGAACCACGTCCAGAACACCCTCGGCAAGCTCCAGCTGCACAACCGGGTCGAACTCGTCCGGTACGCCATCGAGCGGGGTCTCGACGACGCCTGAGCCGCGGTCCCGAGGCGTGCCGGTGCGGCCGGTGTGCCGGGCACGGTGACGTGATGGGCCGTATATTCGCGATGATCGCGCGTATACGGCCCATCGCCGTTCCTATCCGGACCATCGCTGTCATGAGGGGTATCTCGTGGAAATCCTGGCATTCGGCGTACAGGCGGACGAGAGGCCCATGATCGAGAAGGCCTTCGAGGGGCACCACGACGTCCGCTGTCTCGGCGTCTTCCTCAGCGAGGACACCGCCCCCATCGCCGCCGGCTACGAGATCGTCTCCACCAGCGTCAACGCCAACCTCAACCACCGGGTCCTGCAGACCCTCGCCGCCGGCGGGACCCAGATGATCGCCCAGCGCTCCACGGGCTTCAACAACATCGACCTGGAGGTCGCCGAACGGCTCGGCCTCACCGTCGCCCGGGTCTCGTACTACTCGCCGTACTCCGTCGCCGAGTTCGCCTGGACCCTCGCGACCGCCGTCAACCGCCGGATCGTCCGCGCCTCCAACCGCACCCGCGACTTCGACTTCCGCCTCGACGGACTGATGGGCCGTGACCTGCGGGGCCGTACCGTCGGCGTGCTCGGCACCGGCAAGATCGGCGAGGCCTTCACCCGGATCGCCCACGGCTTCGGGATGCGCCTGCTCGGCTGGGACGTCGCCGAGAACCCCGCCTGCGTCGAACTCGGCATGGAGTACGTCGAGAAGGAACGGCTCTTCGCCGAGGCCGACCTCATCAGCCTGCACGTGCCGCTGCTCCCGGCCACCCACCACATCATCGACGCCGCCGCCCTCAAGAGCATGAAGGACGACGTCATCCTGGTGAACTCCAGCCGCGGCGGGCTCATCGACACCGAGGCGCTGGTCGTCGAACTCCGCTCCGGGCGTTTCGCCGGCGTCGGCCTCGACGTGTACGAGGCGGAGGCCGGGCTCTTCTTCCTCGACAAGTCCTTGGAGGTCGTCGAGGACGACACGCTCGCCCGCCTGGTCACCTTCCCGAACGTGGTGGTCACCTCCCACCAGGCGTACTACACCGTGGACGCGGTCGGCCAGATCATCGACACCACCGTCCAGAACGTCCTCGACTACACCGCGGGGCGCCGCGGCGAGAACGTCCTGGTGCCCAGGACCGGTTGATCCCTCCGCCGGGGCGGGGCCCGGCGGAGGGACCGGCCGGAAGGTCCGGACCCTTCAGACCAGCACGCCGGCGAGGAGCGAGGCCGTCAGTGCGGCGCCGTCCGTCGTCAGCACCGACTCGGGGTGGAACTGCACCCCCGCGAAGCCCGGCCCGCGCAGCGCGTGCACCTCACCGGTCTCCGCGTCCCGGCTCACCTCGATCCGGTGCAGCGCCAGCTCCGTCGCCGTCCGGTCGTCGCAGCGGGCGGTGAAGCTGTTGTAGAAGCCGACCGTCCGCTCCTGCCCGAAGAGGTCGATCCGCAGCTGGGCCCCCTGGAACGGCGTCCGCTTGCGGACGATCTCCAGACCCAGCTCGGCGGCGATCAGCTCGTGCCCCAGGCAGACGCCGAGCAGGCCGTGGCGGTGGTCCCGCACCAGCTCGGCCGTCAGACCGCGCAGGAAGCGCATCTTCGGGTCGGCGGCGTCCGAGGGGTTCCCGGGGCCGGGGCCGAGGACGACCGGCCCCTCGTGGGAGAGCGCCAGCTCGCGCAGCCCCGGCTCGTCGTAGCGGAGCACCGACACGTCCAGGCCCGAGGAGCGCAGGACGTGCGCCAGCATCGCCGTGAAGGTGTCCTCGGCGTCGACCACCAGCGCGTGGCCCGACAGCTCGGCCGAACGGACCTGCATCCTCAGCCAGAACGGCGCGAGGTCCGCCCGCCGCGCGTCCAGGGCGGCCCGTACCCGGGGGTCGTCGGCGAGGCGCACGGGGCCCGGCGCCGACCCTCCGGACGGCCGGCCGTCCCGTACCCCGAGCGCGGTGAGCACCCCGGCCGCCTTGGCGTGGGTCTCGGCGACCTCGCCCGCCGGGTCCGAGTGCCGTACGAGGGTGGCGCCGACCGGGACCCGCAGGCGCCCGTCGGAGGCGATGTCGGCGGTACGGATCAGGATGGGGGAGTCCAGGGTCTGGGCGCCGTTCTCGTCGGTACCCAGGAGGGCGAGGGCCCCCGCGTAGTAGCCGCGCCCGCCCGCCTCGTGACGCTCGATCACCCGGCAGGCGTTCTGCACGGGCGAGCCGGTCACGGTCGCCGCGAACATCGTCTCCTTCAGGACCTCCCGCACGTCCAGGCTCGAACGGCCCCGCAACTCGTACTCGGTGTGCGCGAGATGGGCCATCTCCTTCAGGCGCGGCCCGACCACCACGCCGCCCATGTCGCCGACCGTGCACATCATCTTGAGCTCCTCGTCGACCACCATCGACAGCTCCTCCGTCTCCTTGCGGTCGGCGAGGAAGGCGAGCAGACCCTCGGCGGTCGGGGCGGCCCCGGCCGGGTAGCGGTACGTGCCGCTGATCGGGTTCATGACGACGGTGCCTCCCGACATCCGCACGTGCACCTCCGGGCTCGCCCCGACGAGCGTCCGGTCGCCCGTGTGCACGACGAAGGTCCAGTACGCCCCCCGCTCACCGGCCAGCAGCCGCCGGAACAGGGCGAGCGCGTCGGCGCGCCCGAAGCCGGGGATCTCCCCGGTGAACGTGCGCCGGATGACGAAGTTCGCGCCCTCGCCCGAGCCGATCTCCTCGTCGATGACCCGCCGCACGATCCCCGCGTACTCCTCGTCGGAGACGTCGAACCCGCCGCCCTCGACGGTCACGTCGTGCGCCGGGAGCCGCTCGAGGGCCTCGGCCAGCGGCAGCTCGTACGCCTCCTCGGCGGCCAGCACGGCGAGCGGGGTGCCGTCGTCGCGCACGTCGAAGCCGCGCTCCCGGATCTGCCGGAAGGGCACGAGGGCGAGCGTCGGCAGCGGGCCCACGGGCAGCTCCGCGAGGCGCTCCGCCTGGTGGACCGGGCCGATCAGCACCTCGACGGTGTCGTGATCACGGCCGGGGGTGCGGCGGCGGAGCAGGGCGAAGGGCGGGGCGGCGGGGTCGAGGAGACGGGCGAGGTCCAGGTTCATGGGATCCGTCGTTCCTTCCGTTGACGAGGGGAGAGGAACGGCCCGGGCACGAGAAAGGCCGCCCCTCGGGGCGGCCGGTGCGTGTGTCGGTGTACGCGCTATCGGTGGGCCGCCGGATGAGCGGTCCACCACCAGTTCTGGATCTGAGGCGCGAACATGCGAGCACTGTAACCCAGCGGGGACGGGAACGGGGCCCGGTCCGCACCGTGGACGGCGCGGACCGGGCCCCGAGGCCCTGGGGCGACCCGATCAGAAGATCAGGTTGTAGCCCTGCCACCCCGGACCGACCTGCACGCGTCCGGCGTACGGGGAGGTCGCGGAGCCGGTGCCCTTGTACAGCCACATCACACCGGAGCCGTCACGGGCCACGAAGTCGACCTTGCCGTCGCCGGTGAGGTCGCTGGGGCCGACGACGCTGTTGTAGATCTGCCAGCCGCTGCCCACCTTGACGCGCGCGGCGTACGGGGAGGTGGCGCTGCCGGTGCCCTTGTACAGCCAGAGCGTGCCGGTGGCGTCCCGGCCGATCAGGTCGGCCTTGCCGTCGGAGGTCAGGTCGCCGGTGCTGACGATGTTGTTGTAGATCTGCCAGCCGTTGCCGACCTTCACCCGGGCGGCGAACGGCGCGGCCGGGGTGCCCGTGCCCTTGTAGAGCCAGATGTTCCCGGACTTCTCGCGGGCGATCAGGTCCGGCCTGCCGTCCCCGGTCAGGTCGCGGACGCCGATGATCTGGTCGTAGACGTTCCAGCCGCCACCGGTCCGCAGCCGCGCCTTGAAGGGCGCCGCCGGGTTGCCGCTGGCCTGGTAGTACCAGAGGACACCGGAGGCGTCCCGGGCCACGGCGTCACCGACGGCGTCGGCGCGGAGCGCGGTCATCGGGGTGATGGCGGTGTAGGCGTTCCAGCCGCCCCCGACCCGGTACCGGGACAGGAAGGCGCCCTTGCCGTCGCCCTGGTACTGCCAGAGGACACCGGAGGTGTCACGGGCGAGGAGGTTGTAGCGGTTGTTCGTGGCGACGGGGGTGGCGGGCGCCTCCTCCACGACGTCGGCCGCCTTCACCCACGCCATGCGGTGGTTGTAGCGGATGGGGATGTACGTGTCGGTGCCCACGACGTTCGTCTGGGCGGTGCCGAAGTAGTCGTCTCCCTTGACCGCCGGACCGGCCTTCACGTAGGCGGCGCCACTGCCGAAGGCGTACTTCGACAGGTAGTTGGGGTCGTCCGTCGGAGCGGTGACCCCGCCCGTGCCGGGGTAGGCCGAAGCCTCGGGGAAGGCACGTCCGTAGATCCGCGGGGTCACTCCGGCCTTGGCCTTCAGGACCCGAGGCGAGGTTCCCTTGACGGGCGCCGTGTACTGGCCGCCGGGGTTGTGGAACCAGGCCTTCTGCCCGCCGTACCAGATCTGGGTCCAGTCGCCCTGCACGCCGGCGACCACGTAGGCGCCACCCGCGCGGACCTTGTTGCCCCAGTTCGGACCGTCGCTCCACAGGACGTTCGGGATGTACGCGTCCTTGATCGGCGTATCGGTCGAGGGCGTGGTGTACAGGTAGCCGAAGTTGGCCGGCTGCGCGGTGACGGTGCTGCCGCCGTAGGTGATCTTGGGCTGGTTCGCCGAGGTGTACGGCGGGACGACGCTGACCAGCTCGCCGACCTTGAGCAGACCGCCGGCGCCACCGGCGCCCGTCGGGGCGCCCATCAGGGACATGTAGTGGTTCCAGTCCCAGAAGGGGCCGGCGTCCCAGTGCATGCCCGAGACCTTGGCGTCGATGTGCCCCGGCACCTCGTCGTGGCCGATGATGTGCTCGCGGTCCAGCGGGATGCCGTACTCGCCCGCGAGGAACTTCACCAGGGCGGCGGAGGACTCGTACTGCGGCTCGGTGTACCACTTGCCGGCCTTGATGGCGTAGCCCTCGTGCTCCACGCCGATGGCATGCATGTTGTCGGACCAGTTGCCCGCGTGCCACGCGATGTTCTTGTTCTCGACCATCTGGGTGACCAGACCGTCGTTGGCGCGGATCAGGTAGTGGGCGCTGCCCTTGGCCGTCGGGCTCTGGAAGGCCGCGATGGTGCCTTCGTAGCTGCCCTCGGTGTCGTGGACGACGATCCGGCGGATGTCCAGGTCCGTGCCCTTGGCGCGGTTGGCGACGGTGTAGTTCCGCTGCCCGGTGCTCGGGACCTCGGCCGGGCGGAAGTCGCAGACCAGGCCGGTCGGCGGGCACTGGGGCGTCGGGACCTCCCTGGTGTCGGCGAAGGAGGCCGCCAGCGGCACGTTGGAGGGCTTGACGGGCTCCGCGGAGGGGTCCGCCGGGAGCGCGACCGACTCGCCGTCCGTGGTCAGCGCGCGCTCACCCGTCTTGATCGACTCGAAGACGCGCTTCGCGAAGAGGTCGGCGCCCTTCCTGTCCGGCGACTGGCTGTAGCGCGCCACGGCCGGGTACCAGTCGGCCGGGTCGGCGGACAGCTCGGCGCCGGCCTGCTTCTGGTAGTCGGCGAGCAGCGCGGCACCGGCGCGGATCGACGCGGCGGTGTCGTCCTTGACGGCATCCGCCGAGCTGTCGATCAGCTCGGCCGCCGCGTCCAGGGTGTGCAGCCGCGGGTCGTCGGTGTCGACGGTCTCCCTCGGAAGCGCCTTCAGCGCCTTCTCGGCGTCGAAGGTCTTCTCGATCTCGGCCTTGCCGCTCGCGTTGAGGTGCGCGAGGCGCTCCTTGACGTCGTGCTGCTCGACGTCCTCCGCGTCCACGTCCGTGAGACCCATCACGTTGTACGCGCCGGTCGTGCTCGGCAGCCCGTCGTGCGACTCCCACCGCGTCTGGCGGTACGACACCGCCATCAGCACACTCTGCGGCACATCGAACTCGCGCGCCGCGTTTGCGAACTGTGACTGGAGGGAAGGGTCCCCAGCAGCCTTGGCGTCGCCCGTCGTGCCGAGGAGGCCCGGCGAGGCGACCGCGATGGTGCCGATCGTGGCGGTGGCGACGACGGCCGCCGCCGCTCCGTACAAGATTCGTTTCTTCTTGCGGTCCCTGCGGTGCCTCTGGGTCACGCCCACCCCTGTGGTTCGACTGTGTACTTGTTGAAACGGGCCAGAGGGTAACACCACTCGATGGAGTGAAGATCACCAGTAGACATTTCGGGCGCGCGTCTCAGCCACTGGGCAGGGGGACAGGAGCGGACGAAGAACCCCGTAATGTTGTGGGTGTGACCGTGAACGCTGATACCCACGCCGTCGCCAAGGCGACCTGGCGAGACCTGCCCGCGGCGCAGCAGCCCGAGTACCCCGATGCCGAGGCTCTGCGCGATGTGATCGCGGACCTCGAGTCGTATCCTCCGCTCGTCTTCGCCGGCGAGTGCGACCAGCTGCGTGCCCGGATGGGAGCCGTCGCCCGTGGCGAGGCGTTCCTCCTCCAGGGCGGCGACTGCGCCGAGGCCTTCGACGCCGTGTCCGCCGACCACATCAGGGCCAAGCTCAAGACGCTGCTCCAGATGAGCGCCGTCCTCACCTACGCGGCCTCCGTGCCCGTGGTGAAGGTCGGCCGCATCGCCGGCCAGTACTCGAAGCCCCGCTCCAAGGGGACCGAGACCCGGGACGGAGTGACCCTGCCCACGTACCGGGGCGACTCGGTCAACGGCTTCGGCTTCGACGAGAAGTCCCGCATCCCGGACCCCGAGCGCCTGAAGCGGATGTACAACGCCTCCGCCTCCACGCTCAACCTGGTGCGCGCCTTCACCACCGGTGGCTACGCCGACCTGCGCCAGGTGCACGCCTGGAACCAGGACTTCGTGAAGTCGTCCCCCTCGGGCCAGCGCTACGAGGCGCTCGCCCGCGAGATCGACAACGCGCTGAACTTCATGAAGGCCTGCGGCACCGACCCCGCCGAGTTCAAGGCCGTCGAGTTCTACGCCTCCCACGAGGCCCTGCTGCTCGACTACGAGGGCGCCCTCACCCGTACGGACTCGCGCACCGGCAAGCTGTACGACACCTCCGGCCACATGGTCTGGATCGGTGAGCGCACCCGCCAGCTCGACCACGCCCACATCGAGTTCGCGGCGCGCATCGCGAACCCGATCGGCATCAAGCTGGGCCCGACCACCTCGGTGGACGAGGCGCTCACCTACATCGACCGTCTCGACCCGGACCGCGAGCCGGGCCGGCTGACCTTCATCGTCCGCATGGGCGCCGACAAGGTCCGCGACAAGCTCCCCGAGCTGGTCGAGAAGGTCACCGCCTCCGGTGCGGTCGTCGCCTGGGTCACCGACCCGATGCACGGCAACACCTTCGAGGCCGCCTCCGGCCACAAGACGCGCCGCTTCGACGACGTGCTCGACGAGGTCAAGGGCTTCTTCGAGGTCCACAAGGCGCTGGGCACCCACCCGGGCGGCATCCACGTCGAGCTCACCGGTGACGACGTCACCGAGTGCGTGGGCGGCGGCGACGAGATCTTCGTCGACGACCTGCACCAGCGCTACGAGACGGCCTGCGACCCGCGTCTCAACCGCAGCCAGTCCCTGGACCTGGCGTTCCTGGTCGCGGAGATGTACCGCGATCAGTAAGTAGGTACCTACGACGATGGGGCGCGGATCCATGTGATCCGCGCCCCATCGTCGTATCCAGGGCTTTTACGGTCCCTCGCCGCCGGGTAAGGTTAGGTTAGCCTTATCGATCACGGCGGGAGGTGAACCGCGTTGTACGTCTGCTCATGCTTCGGTGTCACGGAGAAGCAGGTCAAGCAGCATGCCGACGCGGGCGCGTGCACGCCCCGCCAGATCGCCTCGGCCTGCAAGGCCGGCACGGACTGCGGTTCCTGCGTCCGTCGCATTCAGGCCATCCTCGGTCGCGGCAACTGCCCGCGACGCGACCTCCTCGACCAGGGCGTGCCCGCCCTGACCTCCGAGCCCGTCGCGGAGCTCGGGGAAGCCGCCTAGCCGGGTCCGCCCGGCCCGGGGAGGTCGTTCAGCTCGGCTGCTCGATGAGCGTCGAGATGTAGAGCGCCTCACCCAGGGACTCGATCAGCTCCAGCTGCGTGTCCAGGTAGTCGATGTGGTGCTCCTCGTCGGCCAGGATCTCCTCGAAGAGATTGGCGGACGTGACGTCCCCCTTGGCCCGCATGACCTCGATCCCGCGCTTCAGGCGGTCGATGGCCTCCACCTCGACCTGGCGGTCCGCCTGGAACATCTCGGTGAGGGTCTGACCGACCCGCACGTGGAAGAGACGCTGGTAGTTGGGCAGGCCGTCGAGCATCAGGATGCGCTCGGTCAGCTTGTCCGCGTGCTTCATCTCATCGATGGACTCTTCGCGGGTGTATTTGGCGAGCTTCGTCCACCCCTTGTTGTCCTGGATGCGGTAGTGCAGCCAGTACTGGTTGATGGCCGTCAGCTCGCCGGTCAGCTGCTCGTTGAGGAACTCGAGGACCTCGGGGTCGCCCTGCATCGCAGAGGCTCCTTCCACGTTACGTGTCTACGCCGTCACTGGGCAGGATGGCCGCATCCTCGCACCCCGAATGGGGGTCGTCCAGTAAGTGCAGGCTTAGTGGGAGTTGCCCCGATCCCCTGATGGGGGGACGTCTTCTGGTCATGACCACCCCTTGCCGTCTGTCACCATGGATGGCATGGGTCAGCCGGAGAGCGGAGTACACCGGGAAGCGGGGCAGCCGGATCGTTCGCCGGACCTTCCGCCGGGCCAGCGGCTCCAGCGCGGCTGGCCGGTCACCCACTACGGGCCCGTCCCCAAGTTCAAGCCGGACCGCTGGGAGTTCCGTGTCTTCGGGGCGACGGCCGACGGTGACAAGCGCTGCTGGAACCACGAGGACTTCTCCGCCCTCCCCTTCTCCACGGTCGTGGCCGATCTGCACTGCGTCACGAAGTTCAGCATGCTCGGGGCCGAATGGGGTGGCGTTCCCGCCCGTACGGTCCTCGACCTCGCCCCGCCCGCGCCGACGGTGACCCATGTGATGGTCTGGGCCGAGTACGGCTACAGCGCCAACATGCGGCTCGCCGACTTCGCCGACGACCGCACGATCTTCGCCACGCACAAGGACGGGGAACTGCTCACCGCCGAGCACGGCTTCCCGCTGCGCCTGGTCGTCCCGCACCTGTACGCCTGGAAGGGGCCCAAGTGGGTCCGGGGCGTGGAGTACATGGCCGCCGACCGCCGGGGTTTCTGGGAGGAGCGCGGCTACCACAACCTCGGCGACCCCTGGACGGAGCAGCGCTACTCGTACCAGGAGGAGCCGGGCGACGGCCCGGAGCTGTAGCGCCGCGCCGGACCGGTGTCCGCGCCGGTCAGTGGTGGTACTGGTGGACCACCGCGTGTCCCTTGCCGCGGCCGATCATCCACTTGTTGACCGGTGTGGTGATGACGAAGGCGGCGGCCAGCGCGATGGCGAGCACGATCCAGAAGAACGGCTCGTCGAGGTGTGCGTCCATGGCGCCCGGCCAGAGGGCGATGATGCCGTTGTCGATGATCTCCATGACCGCGATGGAGAGGGTGTCGGCGGCGAGCGCCACCTTGAAAGCTGTCTTGAAATCGACGCCGGCGGACAGGATGCCGCGCAACGTGAGCGCGTAACCGAAGAAGAACGCCAGGACGATCGCGAGGATCATCGTCTGCGTGTTGCCCCAGCCGAGGGCGGTGCCGATGACCATGCCGAGGACCTCGCCGATGGCGCAGCCGGTGAGGCAGTGCAGCGTGGCCCTGGCCGCCATGGACCAGGAGACCTTGCCGGGGGTGTGGTGCCCGTCGCCGTGGCCCTCGTGGCCCGTAGGGGCGGCGTGCTCGACGTGAGCGGTGGGGTCCGGGTGATTCCTGTGGTCCGTGTGGTCGTGGTGGGAGTGCGCTTCGTGCTGCATGAGGTGCCCCCAACGTCGGGTAGCGGTTCCTGCCGATACAGGAACCGTATACCCCCCTGGGGTATTCCTCAACGGGAATCCCGAGGGCCGCGCCGGACGCGTCAGGGGCGCAGCTTCTTCAGCAGCTCCACGTCCGCCACGTGCCCCTCCTTGCCGCCCGGGGTCTCGATGACCAGCGGCACCCCGTCCGTCTCGGGGTGGCGCAGCAGCGCCCGGAAGGCGTCCTCGCCGATGTGACCGGCGCCGATGTTCGCGTGCCGGTCCTTGTGGGCGCCCACGACGTCCTTCGAGTCGTTGGCGTGGATCAGCTTCAGCCGGCCCTCCCCGACCGTCGCGACCAGCTCGTCGAGGGTCCGCACCGCCCCGCCCGGCTCCGCGAGGTCATGGCCCGCCGCGAAGATGTGGCAGGTGTCGAGGCAGATCCCGAGCTTCGGATGGTGGTCCAGCGCGTCGAAGTACGGCCCGAAGTCCTCCGCGCGCGAACAGAGCGAGAAGCCCTGGCCGGCCGTCGACTCCAGGAGCAGGTACGGATCGTCCTCGTGCGTCAGCTCGTCGAGGAGCGGCAGCACCCGCTCCCGCACCTGGGCGAGCGCCACCTCGCGCGGACGGCCGCCGGTCGCCGAGCCGGTGTGCACCACCACGCCCTTCGCGCCGATCTCCCGGCCCCGCCGCAGCGAGTGCCGCATCGACTCCACCGACCTCTCCGCGGTGGCCTCGGTGTGCGAGCCGAAGTTGATCAGGTACGGGGCGTGGACCCAGGCCGAGATCGACTCCTCCGCGCACTCGGCGCGGAACCGTTCGTCCTGGGCGGGGTTGCCGACCGGGGTGGCCCAGCCGCGCGGGTTGGCGACGAAGACCTGCACGGTCTCGGCGCCGAGCTCACGGGCGTAGCCGAGGCCGGTCGTTGCGAGGCCACCGGCCACGGGGACATGGCCGCCGACGGGGTTGCGCATCAGTCTCTACAGTCCCTTGATCGTGATCGTGACGGTGGAGCCCTCGGGGGCGGTGGAGCCGCCCTCCGCGGACTGGCCCGCGACCGTGTCGCCGAGGTAGGGGAAGGACTTCTTCACCTCGACCTCGAAGCCCGCGTCCTCCAGGGCCGTCCGGGCGTCGTCGGTCGTCTCGCCCGTGACGTCCGGGACCTCGACGAGCCGGGGGCCCTTGGAGACGGTGAGGGTGATCGTGTCGCCCTCGGCGGCCCGGCTGCCCTCGGCGAGGGACTGGGCGGCGACGGACCCGGCGTCCTCGGCGGAGTGGATCCGCTCCGGGGCGACCACCACCTTGAGCCCGGCGTCCTGGAGCGTCGCCGTGGCTCCGGCCACGGTCTCGCCGGTCACGTCGGGCACGTCGACGGGCGAGCCCTTGCTCACCACCAGCGCGACGGCCGAGTCGGGGGCGCGCTCCGTGCCGGGCTCGGGGTCGGAGCTGATCACCGAGCCCTGCGGGATCGCCTCGCTGAACGCGGTGGTGATCACCCCGGCCGCGAGCCCCTGCTGCTCCAGGGTGCGCCTGGCCTCGGCGAGCGGCTTGTTCTTGAGGTTCGGGACCTTCACGATCTCCGGACCCCGGGAGAGGGTCAGGGTCACCGTGCCGTTACCCCGGAGGCGCTCGCCGGGGGCCGGGTCGGCGGCCATGACGGTGCCGCGCTCGTACACGTCGCTGAACGCGCGCTCCGTCGTGCCGACGTCGAGCCCGGCGTCCCTGATCCGCTGCGTGGCCGCCGCCTCGGACTGGCCGAGCACGGCGGGGACCCGGGTGAACTGGCCGGAATTGATGTACCAGACACCGGCGCCGAGACCGAGGGCGAGCAGGACGCCGAGGACGAGGAGGAGGGGGCCGCGCGGGGGCAGACGGCGGCCGGCCGGGGGAGGCTCCGGGGCCGGCAGCCGGTTCGTGTGCAGCACCTGCTGGTCGTCATGGGCCACCGCCGCCGGTACGGCGCGGGCGATCACGCTGGTCCGGTCGTCGGCGGTGTCCCGCGCCCCGGTGCCGCTCGCCCGCGGGGGCATCGCGTCCAGCTGCTCGTCACCGAGCGCGGCGCGGGCCTCCCGGAGGACGGCGAGCAGGGCGACGGCGTCGTACGGGCGGACCTCGGGGTTGCGGGCGGTGGCGGCCGCGACCAGCTCGTCCAGCTCCAGGGCGAGCCCGGGGACGGCGGCCGACGGGGCGGGCACGTCCGTGTTCAGGTGCTGGTAGAGGACCTGGGCGGGGGTGTCGCCGGCGTGCGGCTTGCCGCCGGTGAGCATCTCGTACAGGACGACACCGCAGGCGTACACGTCGGCGCGGGTGTCGGCGGTGCCGAGTTCGATCTGTTCCGGCGCCAGGTACGAGACGGTCCCCAGGACCGAGCCGGTCGTCGCGGTCGCCGAACCCACGGCCCGCACGAGGCCGAAATCGGCCACCTTCACCCGGCCGTCGTCCCCTATCAGGACGTTCTCCGGCTTCATGTCCCGGTGCACGAACCCGGCCCGGTGCGCGGCGCCGAGGGCGGCGAGCACGGGCTCCAGGATGTCCAGCGCGGCCCGGGGCGCGAGGGCGCCGCGCTCGCGCAGGACGTCACGGAGGGTGCAGCCGGCGACGTACTCCATCGCCAGGTAGACGTACGCGCCCTCGGCGCCCTGGTCGAAGACGCCGACGACGTTGGGGTGCGAGAGGCGGGCGACGGACTTCGCCTCGCGGATGAACCGCTCGACGAACGCGGCGTCCGTCGCGAGGGCCGGGTGCATCACCTTGAGCGCGAGGATCCGGTCCAGGCGGGTGTCGACGGCCCGGTAGACCGTGGCCATCCCGCCGACGGCGATGCGCGCGTCGACGCGGTAGCGGCCGTCGAGCAGCCGCCCGACGAGGGGGTCCTGAAGGGTCGTGTCCACGGCGACGAGTCTACGAGCCGTGGGGGTGGGTGCCGCGCGGGCGGCGGGGTCTGCAGCGCACCTGTGACGAGCACCGCACGATGCCGCCGGACCCTGCGGCGGCGCGCCGCCCGCGGCGTCCCGGCGGGCCGGGCCCCGCTGCCCCACCGGCTCGGGCCGGGCCCCGCTGCCCCACCGGCTCGGGCCGCGTCCGCGCCTGGCCGCTGGTGTGGGCTGCGCCCGCGCGCTCTCCCCCCCCGTGTGGGCAATCGTCCCGCTGGGGCGGGACGGGTGGGCACACGGGACGGCGCGCTCGGCGGCGCCTCCGCCCCTTGTGCCTCGACCCGCACCAGACGTGCACCGAACCACGGGGTGCGGGTCGGGGCGCGGAAGCCTGGGCCCGGCAAGGGGCGCCGTTCCGTTGTGCCCACCCGTTCCGCCCCAGCGGAACGAATGCCCACAACGGGGGGCCCAACCCCGCCGGCCCACCGGGGCGCGGCCCGGTGGGGTGGGCGTCGCCGCGTGGGGTCAGAAGGCTGGGCGTTCCGGGTCCAGGTGGGGGCGGCCTTCGTGGGGGGACGACGCTTCCGCGAAGTGGCGGCGGGGGATGCGCCCCGCCCGGAAGGCGAGGCGCCCCGCCTCCACCGCGTGCCGCATCGCCGACGCCATCAGCACCGGCTCCTGCGCCCGCGTGACCGCCGACGCCAGCATCACCGCCGCGCACCCCAGCTCCATCGCGAGCGCCGCGTCCGACGCGGTGCCCGCGCCCGCGTCGAGGATCACCGGGACCCCCGCCCGTTCGGTGATGAGCTGGAAGTTGTGCGGGTTGCGGATGCCGAGGCCGGAGCCGATGGGGGAGCCGAGCGGCATGATCGCCGCGCAGCCCACGTCCTCCAGCTTCCGGGCGAGGACCGGGTCGTCGTTGGTGTAGGGGAGGACGGTGAAGCCGTCGTCGACCAGGGTCTCGGCCGCGGCGAGGAGTTCCTCCCCGTCGGGCAGGAGGGTCCGCTCGTCGGCGACGACCTCCAGCTTGATCCAGTCGGTGCCGAGCGCCTCGCGGGCGAGCCGGGCGGTGAGGACCGCCTCGCCGGCCGTGAAGCAGCCCGCCGTGTTGGGCAGGACCCGGATGCCGAGCCGTTCGAGGACGGAGAGCACCGAGCCCTGGACGGTCGGGTCCAGGCGCCGCATGGCGACCGTCGTCAGCTCCGTACCGCTGGCGATCAGGGAGCGTTCCAGGACGTCGAGGCTGGGTGCCCCTCCGGTGCCCATGACGAGGCGCGAGGAGAACTCCGTACCGCCGAGGGTGAACACGTCGTCGGACATCGCGCTCAACCCCCCTGCACCGCGGTGAGGACCTCCACCCGGTCCCCTTCGCCGAGCAGCGTGGAGGTCCACTCGCCGCGCGGGACGACGGTCTCGTTGAGGGCGGCGGCGACCCCGGAGCGGGCCGAGGTCAGGGTCGCCACGAGGGCGTCGAGGGAGACGGGGCCGGAGAGCACGCGGGCCTCTCCGTTCACGGACACGTTCATGCGGGCTGCTCCTGACGTGCGGGGGAGAAACGGCGGGGGGTGAAGGGGCGTGCCTCGTCGGGGAGGACGCCGGTGGTGAGCACCTCGGCCATGACGTCGCCGGTGACGGGGGTGAGCAGGACCCCGTTGCGGTAGTGGCCGGTGGCCAGGTGCAGGCCGGGCAGGGCGGTGGGGCCGAGCAGCGGCGCGTTGTCGGGGGAGGCGGGGCGCAGGCCGGCCAGGGTCTCGGTGAGGGGCAGCTCGGTGATGCCGGGGACGAGTTCGTGGGCGTCGCGGAGCAGCTCGTACACCCCGCCCGCCGTGACCGTGGTGTCCCAGCCCAGCTCCTCGCTGGTGGCGCCGACGACGAGTTCGCCGTTCGCGCGGGGCACCAGGTAGACGTGGCTGCCGCGGACGACGGCCCGGACCGTCCGGGAGAGGAAGGGGGCGTACGGGGCCGGTACCCGCAGGCGCAGCACCTGGCCCTTGACCGGGCGCACCGGCGGAAGCACCTCGTCCGGCACGCCCGCGAGGCGGCCGCTGAGGCTGCCCGCGGCGAGGACGACCTGGTCGGCCGTCAGCTCCTCGCCCCCGGCGAGCACGGCGCCGCGCGCCCGGTCCCGTACCACCGTCAGGCTCTGCGCGAGGGTGCGGTGGAAGACCACCCCGGCCCGTTCGCAGGCGGTGAGGAGCGCGGCGGCGAGCCGGCGGGGGTCGACCTGGTGGTCGCCGTCGACCCGCAGCCCCCCGCGGACGCCCGGCGCGAGCATCGGTTCGAGGCGGCGGCACTCGCGGCCGCTGAGCCACTCCGAGGTGAGCCCGCTGCGGGTCTGCAGGGCGTGCAGTTCGCGCAGGTGGGCTCGGTCGTCGGCGTCGAGGGCCACGGCGAGGGTGCCGCAGGCGCGGTAGCCGACGTCGTGACCGGTGGACTCCTCCAGTTCGGCGACGAAGGCGGGATAGCGCGCGGCGGAGGCGAGGTTGAGCCCGAGCAGGGTCTCCTCGCCGTAGTGGAGTTCGGTGACGGCGGCGAGCATGCCGGCCGCGACCCGTGCGGCGCCGCCGCCCGGGTCCGGGTCGACGACGGCGGTGCGCAGGCCGCGTCGCGCGGCCCGCCAGGCCGTGACCAGGCCGATGATGCCGCCCCCGACCACGAGGACATCGGAAGAACGCATGGGCGTCCAGCCCCTCCCTTCGCCGGCATGACCCGGATCAGGTTCGTACGGTCGGAGGCCGTCCCAGCCTCCCTCTCAGCCCGGTGCGTCCGGGCTCCCGCGAGTGCTTTACGCCCGCCAGACTAGCTTCCGCCTCCGGGGGGCCACAGACCCCTCCCTTCCTGACGGTTCGTCAGATGCGTAAGGTGGTCGGGTGAGCGAGCAGAAGCAGGCACAGCAGCATGTCGTGATCGTCGGCGCCGGGATGGCGGGCGTGCAGACCGCCGTCGCCCTGCGCGAACAGGGCTTCACCGGCCCCGTGACCCTCATCGGGGCCGAGCCCCACCAGCCCTACGACCGGCCCCCGCTCTCCAAGGCCGTCCTCCTCGGCAAGGCCGAGGGCTCCGCCTTCGACATCGACTTCGAGGGCCTCGACATCGAGCTCCGCCTCGGCCTCGACGTCACCGGCCTGCGCGCCGCCGACCACGAGATCGACACCGAGAGCGGCCCCGTCCGGTACGACGTCCTGGTCGTCGCCACCGGCGCCCACCCGGTCCTGCTGCCCGGCACCGAAGGGGTCCCCGGGGTCCACCTCCTGCGGACCCTCGACGACGCCGTCCGCCTCGGCCCCGTCCTGGAGAACCGCCACGACGTCGTGGTCGTCGGCGCCGGCTGGATCGGCGCCGAGTTCGCCACCGCGGCCCGCTCGGCCGGCTGCGCCGTCACCGTCGTCGAGGCCGCCGACCGCCCCCTCGCCGGAGCGCTGCCCGCCGAGGTCACCACCCCCATGGCCGAGTGGTACGGGGAGAACGGCGCCGAACTCCTCACCCACGCGCGCGTGGACACCGTCGAGCCCGGAGCGCCCGGCCGGGTGGTCCTCGCCGACGGCCGCGAACTGCCCGCCGACGCCGTCGTCGTCGGCATCGGCGCCCACCCCGCCACCGGCTGGCTCGCCGGCTCCGGCATCGCCCTCGACCCCAGCGGCGCCGTCACCGCCGACGAGCGGCTGCGCACCTCCCTGCCCGATGTGTACGCGGTCGGCGACTGCGCCTCCTTCCCCTCCGCCCGCTACGGGCACCGCCTCCTCGTCCACCACTGGGACAACGCCCTCCAGGGCCCCCGCACCGTCGCCGCGACGATCACCGGGGCCGAGTCGGGTCCGTACGACCCCGTGCCGTACTTCTGGTCCGAGCAGTTCGGCCGCTTCGTCCAGTACGCCGGTCACCACGCGGACGCCGATCGGCTGCTGTGGCGCGGCGACCCGGCGGAGCCGACCTGGTCCGTGCTCTGGCTGCGCGCCGGGGTGCCGGTCGCCCTGCTCGCCGTCGGCCGCCCCCGCGACCTGGCCCAGGGCCGCAGGCTCATCGAGAACGCCACCGCCGTCGACCCCGTGCGCGCGGCGGACCCCTCCGTCCCCCTGAAGGCGGCGGCCGTCTAGCGGGTGTCCCGGGGGCCCGACTACCGACTGTCGGTCCGGGATGGCAGGCTTGTCCCGTGACCGAGATTGACGTGAAGATCGATGCGCTCGTCCCCGCCTGGCTCTACGTGCCCGACATCGCGGAGATGCTCGACATCGAGGTGACGCGCGTGCGACAGCTGATCAGGGATGGTCAGCTCATCGCCGTGCGCCGTGGAGAGAACAACGCCCTGCAGATCCCCGCCGCCTTCATCCAGGGCGACAAGATCGTCAAGGGCCTCGTCGGGCTCCTGACCGTGCTGCGGGACGACGGCTTCAACGACGAGGAGATCCTGGAGTGGCTCTTCACTCCGGACGAGAGCCTGCCGGGCACGCCCGCGCAGGCGCTCAACGAGAACCGCGGCACGGAGGTGAAGCGCCGCGCCCAGGCGCTCGCCCTCTGACGCGCCGCTCTCCGACGCGGCGCCCTCCGGCGCGGCCCGCCCCGGAGCGGCCCGTCCGAGGCGGCCCGCCCGGCGGGCCCTGACCGACGCGGCCCCATCCGGCGCGCCACCGAAGACACCACCGGCGGGAGACGCGGCGACCGGCCCCCGAGGGCCCGGCCGCCGCGGCCCCGCGCCACCGGCGGGGGACTCTCCCCGCGCCACCGACCGGGGGACTCTCCCCCGTGCCACCGACGGGGGACACCCCCCGCGCGACCGACCGGGGGGACCCACCCATGCCCACGCCTCGTGAGCTGCTCGCCGACGCCCGGCTCTACCTGTGCACCGACGCCCGGAAGCGCCAGGGCGACCTGCCCGACTTCCTCGACGCCGTGCTCTCCTCCGGCGTCGACATCGTGCAGCTCCGCGACAAGGGCATGGAGGCCGGCGAGGAGCTGGAGCACCTCGCGGTCTTCGCCGAGGCCGCCCGCCGGCACGGCAGGCTCCTCGCGGTGAACGACCGGGCCGACGTCGCCCACGCCATCGGCTCCGACGTGCTGCACCTGGGTCAGGGCGACCTGCCCGTGCCCGCCGCCCGCGCGATCCTCGGCGGCCGTGACGACGTGCTGATCGGCCGGTCCTGCCACGCCGAGACCGAGGCGGCCGCGGCCGCCGTCGAACCGGGCGTCGACTACTTCTGCACCGGGCCCTGCTGGCCCACCCCCACCAAGCCCGGCCGGTACGCCCCCGGGCTCGACCTCGTGCGGTACGCGGCCGGCCTGGCCCAGGACCGGCCCTGGTTCGCCATCGGCGGCATCGACGAGACGAATCTGGACGAGGTCCTGGACGCCGGAGCGCGCCGGATCGTCGTCGTCCGGGCCATCACCGAGGCCGCCGACCCGGCCGCCGCGACGGCCGCCCTCGCCAAGCGGGTCAGGGAGCGCGCGGGGGCGTAGGGGGTGTCGTGCCGCCCGGCGGGCCCGGGAGACGTCCGGAGGATCCTCCGGCGAACCGCCCGGCCGCCTGTCCGAAAAGGTGTCCATCACTCGGACAGCGTGTACGCCGCCCGCCGTACCCCGTCTAACCTGCCCGTATGGCCCTTGGTACCGCTTCCGTCCGTTCGGACCGCGCCCGCACGGTCCGCGAGATCCTCGCCTCCGGCGGCACGTCGTACTCGTTCGAGTTCTACGCGCCCCGGACCGAGAAGGGCGAGCAGGTCCTCTGGAACGCCATGCGCCGGGTCGAGGCGGTCGGCCCCAGCTTCGTCTCCGTGACCTACGGCGCCGGCGGGACCACCCGCGGCGGCACCGTCAAGGCCACCCAGAAGATCGCGGCCGACAGCACGCTCACCCCGGTCGCCCACCTGACGGCCGTCGACCACTCCGTCGCCGAACTGCGCAACATCCTCGGCCAGTACGCCGACGCCGGAATCCGCAACATGCTCGCCGTCCGCGGCGACCCGCCGGGCGACCCGCTGGGGGAGTGGGTCGAGCACCCGGAGGGCGTGAAGTACGCCGCCGACCTCGTCCGGCTGATCAAGGAGTCCGGCGACTTCTGCGTCGGCGTCGCCGCCTTCCCGGAGATGCACCCCCGCTCCACCGACTGGGACACGGACATCCGGCACTTCGTGGACAAGTGCCGCGCGGGCGCCGACTACGCCATCACCCAGATGTTCTTCGACCCGGAGAACTATCTGCGGCTGCGCGACAGCGTCGCGAAGACCGGCTGCGAGACCCCGATCATCCCCGAGGTCATGCCCGTCGTGAACGTGCGGACCCTCGACCGGCTGCCCCAGCTGAGCAACGCCGCCTTCCCCGCGGATGTGAAAGAGCGCATCCTCGCCGTCAAGGACGATCCCGCCGCTGTACGCTCCATCGGTATCGAGTTCGCGACGGAGTTCTGCGCGCGGCTGCTCTCCGAGGGTGTCCCCGGACTGCACTTCATCACGCTGAACAGCTCCACCGCGACGCTCGAGATCTACGAGAATCTCGGACTGCACCAGCAGTCGTGACCGGTCGTACCCGCCCCGACCCGCGGCGGTGACCGTGGAGAGGGGCGGCGGGGCATGGGGTGGACGGTCCTCTACATCGCGTTCGGCGTGGTCGCACTGTGGCTGCTGGGGGAGGTGCTCCTCCAGTACAAGGCGCGACTGCGCTGGCGGGTGCTCGCCTTCTGCGGCTTCCTCGGCGTGGTCGTCGGCGTCCTGCTGCCCTCGGTGGCGGTGATCATCGCCGGGGCGGTCGCCTTCGCCGTCGGCCAGACCTATGTGACGCTCTCGTTCCGCCGCGGCTTCTCCACCGGCTGGGCGATCGGCGGCAGTCCGGGCGCGAGCCGTCGCCGCCGGTCCGGTGGCGCGGCGCAGGCCGGACCCACGCTGGAGGTCACCGAGCTCTCCTACGACGGCGGGGACACCTCGTACGCCGCCGCGGAGGGCTCCGGTGAGCCGTCCGCCGCGGAGACCACCGATGTCTACGAGCCGCTGCCGATGCCCGACGAGACCGGCCAGTACGGCGTCTACAACCTGGGCCAGAACGCCGGCCACGACCCCGGCCACGGCGCGGCCCAGACCCCCGGCACCGGCTACGAGACGGGCTACGGGACGGGATACGAGCCGCAGTACGACCCGCAGTACGACCCCTACGCGCCCGCGTACGACCAGCAGCAGCCGGCCTACGAATACGGCCAGGCCGCCGGGCAGCAGCAGTACGCCGCCTACTCCGACCCGTACATCGGCCCGGGCACGGACGGTCAGCAGTACGGCTCGTACTACGGCGATTCCTCCGCGCCCTCGTACACCTACGACACGCCGCCCGGCGGGGTCTGGGTCCCGCAGCAGCGCGACACCGACGAGCCCCCGCAGCAGCCGCAGGCCCCGAGCCCGTACGGCTACGAGCCGCACCCGGACGACCAGCAGCAGTACCGGTACTGAGTGACCGCGGGGGCCCCGGCGAGTCCGGTGCCCCCCACCCCCCTCGGGGCGAGGCCCCGCCTACTGGGAGCCGCGGAACTCCGCGCCCTCCACGATGAATCCCGCCACCAGCGCGCCCGACATCCCCGCGTGGGCGAGCCCGCCGCCCGGGTGCGACCAGCCGCCCGCGAACCAGAGACCCGGCAGCGGCGAGCGGTTGTCGGCCGGAAGCAGCGCGCCGGCCGCCCCGGCCAGCGCGGGCCCCGGCACCTCGGCGACGCCGGTGTCCCGCCGGACGTCCTCCGGCGTGCGGACGTGCTGCCACAGCAGCCGCTCCCGCAGCTCCGGGACCACCCGCCCGGCCGCCTCGACCATCCTCTCCGCGAACGACCGCCAGTCCTGCTCCGGAGCCGTACGGACGGTCGACGTCACCGTCACCGCCTCGTGGTCCGGGTCCGGGCGCAGCGCCGGGTCGTCCGGACGCAGCACGGTCACCGTCGGCCGCTCGCCCTCCGCGTGCACGACCGCACGGTGGACCGCGTCCGCCTCCCGGGCCCCGCGCAGGGCCAGACAGACCGTCACCCGGCTGGTGCCGAGGGGCTGGAAGCGCGGCAGGTCGTCACCGCGCTCCCACGCGACGACATGGTCGCGGTAGAGCGCGGGCACCGGGGCCCCGGCGACGACGTGGTCGGCCTCGACCGTCCCGCCGTCGGCCAGCCGGACCCCCACCGCTCGGCCGTCCTTCTCCAGGACGTCCTCCACGGGCGTGTCGAAGACGAACGCGACACGCCGCTTCAGGCACCGCTCGTACACCGCGTCGGCGAGCGCCCGAAGGCCCCCTCCCACGTACCAGCTGCCGAAGGTCTGCTCCATGTACGGCAGGACGGCGGCCGAGGCCGGGGCGGTGGCCGGGTCGAAGCCGTAGGACCACGCGTACGCGTCGAGCAGCGCGGCGAGCCGGGGGTCGCGCAGTTCCCGGGCCCCGACCTGCGCGAGCGTCGTGGTGGGCCGCCGCAGCAGGCCCGGCTTCAGGGCCGGGTACGGCTCACGGGCCACCGGCGCCGGGTCGGCCGGCAGCGGCTCCTCCAGAAGCGGGCGGCGCGTGCGGTCCCAGGCCTCGCGGGCCCGCACCAGGAAGTCGCCCCAGCGCGCCCCCGCGCCCGCGCCGAGCGCCGCGTCCAGGGCGGCGACCGTGCCGGCCCGGGAGGCGTTGGGCAGGTCCACGCGGGTGCCGTCGGCGAAGACATGACGGCTCGCCGGGTCGACCTGCGTCAGCGCGACGCACTCCTCCAGGGGTTCCCTGCCGGTCTTGACGAACAGGTCCCGGTAGACGGCGGGCAGGTGCAGCAGCCCCGGGCCCGTGTCGAAGGCGAAGCCGTCCCGCTCGAAGCGGCCGACCGCGCCGCCGTACGTCGGCCCCCGCTCGTACACCGTCACCTGGTGGCCCGCCACGGCCAGTCGGGCCGCCGCCGCCATGGCGCCGAGTCCCGCGCCGATCACCACAATCCGTGCCATGCCGGCGACTTTATCCGGCGCGCCGGACACCGCCGGAGGCCCGGTGGGGTCTCCCGGCGGGGCGGGCGGCGGGCGGGGTCAGAAGTGCTCCGACCCGTCGTCGGACGGCGGTCGTGCCCGGGTGCGGGCCTCCACGTCGGCGAGGCGTCTCTCCTCGCGGTGCTGGGCCCTGCGGCGCAGGAAGCGCCGGATCCTCTTGGCGAGGAAGACCAGTATCGCCAGGCCGAGGGCGAGCAGGACGGCCGCGATGACCGCCGCCGCCACCGGATGGAAGAGCGCGAAGGTGACGATCGCCGCCACCCCGAGGTCCTCGGCCAGGCTCAGGGCGACGTTGGAGAACGGCTCCGGCGAGGTGTTGACCGCCATCCTCGTCCCCGCCTTGACGAAGTGGCTCAGCAGGGCCGTCGAGCCGCCGACCGCACCCGCCGCGAGCTCGGGGATCGAACCGTTCTGCCCTGCCAGCAGGGCGCCGACCACGGCCCCCGCGATCGGCCGGATCACGGTGTGGACGGAGTCCCACATCGAGTCGACGTACGGGATCTTGTCCGCCACCGCCTCGCACAGGAAGAGCACGCCCGCGACGACGAGGACATCGGTGCGCTGCAAGGACTCGGGCACCTCGTCGGTGAGCCCGGTCGCGCCGAAGACGCCGAACAGCAGGACCACCGCGTACGCGTTGATCCCGCTCGCCCAGCCGCTGGTGAACACCAGGGGGAGTACGGACACGCCCGCGATCGTAACCACGTCTGAGTATCCGTACCTAGGGGGCGAGATGAGTAGGTACGCGGATGGGCGCGGGACCGCCGGGACGGAAGAGTGGGGTCCACGGAAGGGGCGCGGCCCCGGGTACCGCCGGCACGGGGCTGCGGAACCGGGGTCGCGCGTCTGACGTGACGGGGCACGGGGGTGTCACGGGGGAGTACGAGGAAGGCCGGTACGACGGGGCTCGGGGGGAACGAGCCGCGCCGGACCGGCCTTCTCGCCGTTCCGCCGTCCTGATCCTGGTCGGTCAGGCCGGTTCCGTGCCTGTCCGCCTGCTTCCGGGCCCTAGCAGCCGCCCACCCGGCCGTGCAGCAGCCGCGAGAGCGCCGCGTGCACGTCGTCGAGCGACCGCTCGCTCTGGAAGGCCTGCCAGTCGAGGGCCGCCACGAGCACCATCCCGACCAGCGCCGCCGCCGTCAGCTGGACGTCGATCTCCTCGCTCAGCTCACCGGCCGCGACCCCTTCGCGCAGCACCCCCTCGACCACCGCGACGGCCTCCTGGCGGACCACCAGGAGCGTCGAGTTCCAGGCCCGGTTGGTGCGCCAGAGCTCGGCCACGTACAGCTGGGTGAAGGCCGGGTAGCGGTCGATGAAGACGAGGCCCGCCCGGATCATCGCGTCGAGCGCGTCGATCCGGCTGCCGCCGCGCTCGGCGGTCTCCTGCTCCGCCGCCCGCAGCGAGGCCGTCAGGAGCGACACCCCGTGGCGCAGCAGCTCCTCGAAGAGCTCGGTCTTGCTCTTGAAGTTGTAGTAGACCGTGCCCTTGGCCACGCCGGCCCGCTCGGCGATCTCGTCCACCGTCGTCGCGGAGAAGCCCTGCTCCGCGATGAGGGTGACGGCCGCCTCGTAGAGCTTCGCGCGGGTGGCCTGGCGTCGGGTGCTGCTGCTGTCCATGGGATCGATTCTCACAGGTGTCGCGGGTGTCACCGGCCCCGTCTCACAGGGTCAGTTCGGGGTGGAGCCGGTCGAGCGTCCAGACCTGCCGCTTGCGGGCGGAGACGGCGGTCAGGGCCAGGGCGCCCAGGGTGAACGCGGTCAGCACCGCGCAGGCCTGCCAGACGGGCCCGATCCCGCCGCCCGTGATCAGCCGGCGCAGCGCCTCGACCACGTAGCTCATCGGCAGGAAGGGGTGCACGGCGTTGAAGAAGCCCGGACTGGTCTGTACGGGGTACGTGCCGCCCGCCGAGGTCAGCTGGAGCATCAGGACCGCGAGGACCAGGATCCGGCCGGCCGCGCCGAAGCGGGCGTTGAGCCACTGGATGATCGCGGAGAAGCAGCAGGTGACCAGGGCGAGGAAGCCGACCGTGCCGGCGGCCCGGTCCATCTGGAGGCCGAGGCCCCAGTGCAGGACCGACATGAGGGCGGCGACCTGGAGGACGCCGATCGCCGCCACCGGGAGCCAGCCCGCGAGGGCGATCCGCCAGGCGGAGCCGCCGGCGGCGAGGGCGCGCCGGTTGAGCGGCTGGATGATCATGTAGGCGACCATCGCGCCGACCCAGAGGGAGAGCGGGATGAAGTACGGGGCGAAGCCGGTGCCGTAGTTCGGCGCCTTGTGCAGCGACTGGGAGGCCAGCTGCACCGGGTCGGCCATGACCTCCGTACGCCGGTCGCGGTCCTGCCGGTCGTAGTCGGGGATCTGCTCGACCCCGTCGTGCAGACCGCCGGCCAGCTGCCCGGAGCCGTCGGCCAGCTTGAACAGACCGCCGTCGAGGTCGCCCGCGCCCTTCTTGAGCTTGCCGACGCCCGTGTCCAGGTTCACCGAACCGGTCTTCGCGTCGGTGAGGCCCGTGTGCAGCCGGTCCGCGCCCGCCGCGACCTTCTTCGCGCCCGCGTTGAGCTCGTTGATCTTCCGGATGGCGTCCTCGACGTCCTCGTCGAGGTGCGGGGCCCGGGTGGCCAGCTCGTCGGCCTGCTTGGTGAGCTTGACGAGCCGCGCGTCCAGGGTCTTGAGGTCGGCGGTGCTGCCGCTGGTCAGCTCGTGCACGTCGTCCGCGATGGTGGCCACGTCGTCGGCCGTGACCGAGGCCTCCTTGAGCTTGGCGCAGATCGCTGCGTCGGCGTCCGGCTTCAGCTCGCACTGCTCGCGGTGGATCGTCGCCAGGCCGTCGTCGGCCTTGTGCGCGGCGCTGCGGACCAGCGGGGCGCGCCGCACCAGGTCGTCGAGGTTGTGGCGGACGGCGGTGGCGGAGTCCGAGACGAGACGGGCGGTGTCGCGGATCGACTTGCCGTTGTTCGCCAGATAGGGGCGGACCTTGTCGGCGGTGCCGTTCACCTTGTCGGCGAGGGTCTGCGTGCCGTTCGCGACCTTGCGGGAGCCGCTCTCCAGGTCCTTGGCGCCCTTGTCGAGCTTCTTCAGGCCGGTGGCCAGGTCGCCGCTGCCGGTCTTGGCGTCCTTGAGGCCGTCGGCCAGGTTCTTGGAGCCCTTCTTCGCCTTGTCCACGCCCTGCTTGAGGTCGTCCGCGCCCTTGGCCGCCTTCGCGGTGGCGTCGTGGATGTCGGAGAAGGAGATGAAGATCTTGTCGAGGAAGCTCCGCGAGGACTTGGTGGAGGCCGCGGTGCGGACCTCGGAGAAGACCGTCCGGGATATCTGGCCGACGATGTAGTTGTTGGCGTCGTTCGTCCGCACCCGCAGGGCGCCGGTCTCGGGGGAGTCGCCGGAGCTGGAGGCGATGCGCGAGCTGAAGTCGCCGGGCATGGTCAGGGACAGGTAGTACGTGCCGTCCTCGACGCCCTTGCGCGCCTCGGCGTCGCTCACCCGGTGCCAGGCGAAGGTGTTGCTCTCCAGGAGCCCCTTCGTGAGGTCGTCACCGGCGTTGATCTTCTTGCCGTCGGCGGTGGCACCCCGGTCCTCGTTGACGAGGGCGACGGGGATCTTGTCGAGCCTGCTGTACGGGTCCCAGAAGGAGTACAGGTACAGGGCGCCGTACAGCAGGGGCAGCAGCAGGATCGCGACGAGCGCGGCGCGCGGCAGCTTTCCCCTGCCGAAGCGCTTCAGCTCAAGCGCGGCCAGTTTCGGCGAGCGCATCGGCCGCCCCCTCCTCGGTCGTGTCTTCGGTTGACCGCGGCGCGGGCTCGGGCGCCGGGCCGGGCTTCGGGTCGGGCTTCGAGTCGGACCCCGACTTCGGTCCGGACTTCGGCTTCGGGTCGGACCCGGACCCGGACCCGGACCCGGACGTGGGTTCCGGCGCGGGCTTCGGGTCGGGCTCGGGTTCCGGCTCGGGTGTGGCGTCGGCTTCCGGCGTCGGCTCCGCCGTGCCGTCGACCGTGGTGATCCGCAGGGCGTCACCGGGGGCCTCGGCGCAGACGGCGAGGACGGTCGTCCCGGAGTCCGCCACCGAGCGCAGCAGCGCCCAGGCCTCGGCCCGGTCGGCGTCCGAGAGCTTGAGGTCCGTGTCGTCCACGGCCAGCAGCCGGGGACGGCCGATCAGGGCCAGGGCGATCGAGAGCCGGAGCGCCTCGAGGCGTTCCAGATCCCGTACGGAGGTCCGCCCGGCCTTCGGCAGCGTGTCGAGGTCCAGTCCCGCGGCCGCCAGGGCCTCGTCGATCCGGGCCCTCTTCGCCGCGGCGCGCTCGGACGGGCGCCGCAGGAGGGCCCGTACGGCACCGTCGTAACGGCGCTGGAGCAGGGCCCGCTCGTTCAGGTGCTCGGCGACCGTGAAGGCGGGGTCCAGTTCGCTGACGCCGGGAACCTGCCCGAGGGCGCTGATCCGGCGCACCCCGGCCATCTTCCGGGGCAGGGGGAGGCCACCGACCTCGGCGGTGCCCTCCTTGGCCTTCATCCGGCCGGTGAGCGCGAGCAGCAGACAGGTGCGGCCCGAGCCCGACGGCCCCTCGATCGCCACCAGCGAGCCCGGCCCGGCCCGGAAGGACACCTCCCGGAAGGCCCAGCCGCGCGGCCCCTTCAGTCCGAAGCCGTCCGCGACCACGGCGGCGCCGTGCGGCCCGTCCTCGGCTTCCGCTCCCACGGACCCCACCCCCATTCCCCTTTTTAAACTGACTGGTCAGTCCAAAAGTTACCCCTGAGAAGGGTTCCCAGGCAAAACCCCAGGTCAACCGGATTGTCAGTGGGGTCCGTCACGATGGACACATACGGCCACTACGCCGTCACGCGACGACAGGAGGACTCGTCATGGCAAGCCCTTCCGCAGCAGCCGCGCCCCGCCGCCGTCCCGCACCCACGCAGACCGGACCCGCGTCCGACATCCACCCCGTCCCGCGCCGCGCCACCGCCCCGCCCGCCGCCCTCGACCTCCTCGCCAAGGCCCGCGCCGGTCTCGTCGAGGCCGCCGCGCTCGACCTCCCCCACGAGCGGTACGCCGCCGCCCACCTCGCCGCCCTGCGGGCCGCGGCCGCCGTGCTCGCCGCCCGGGCCAGGCCCGAGACCGGCCCCCGGCGCCGGCAGCGGATACGGAGCGCCTGGGAGCTCCTCGCCGAGCTGGCCCCCGAGCTGACCGAGTGGAGCGCCCTCTTCGCCTCCGGCGCCGAGCGCAGGGCCCGCGCCGAGGCCGGTATCGCCGGCGCGGCGACCCGGCGCGAGGCCGACGACCTGCTCAGGGACTCCGCCTACTTCCTCCGCCTGGTCGAGCGGCTGCTCGTCCTCCAGCCGGTCCTGCCCCGCCAGCCCGGGGCGGACGAGGCCGGAGGATGATCCGAAAGGCGGGTCCCAGGCCATAGGGTGGGGGCGTCCGTACCCGTCACCGAGGAGTCAACAGCCGTGCCGGACCCTTCCCCTGTCTTCGGTCGAGAGGCGACCTCGCGCCCGTCGCGCGCCTCCCTGCGTACCGCCGTCGTCTGGGACGTCCTCAAGGACGCCCTCGACCGCCGGGTCGAGGCCTCCGGGAAGGACGGCCTCGACGTCCTCGACACGGGCGGCGGCTCCGGGAACTTCGCGGTCCCCGTCGCCCGCCTCGGCCACCGGGTCACCGTCGTCGACCCCAGCCCCAACGCGCTCTTCGCGCTGGAGCGCCGGGCCGCCGAGGCCGGCGTCGCCGACCTCGTCACCGGTGTCCAGGGCGACATCAGCGGTCTCTTCGACGTCGTCGGGCGCGAGGGGTACGACGCCGTGCTCTGCCACGGCGTCCTGGAGTACGTCGACGACCCCGCCGAGGGCGTACGGAACGCGGTCGCCGCGCTCCGGCCCGCCGGCAGCCTCAGCCTGCTCGCCGCCGGAGTCGGCGGCGCCGTCCTCGCCCGCGCCCTCGCCGGACACTTCACCGAGGCCCGGACCGCGCTCTCCGACCCGGCCGGCCGCTGGGGCGCGGGCGACCCCGTACCCCGGCGCTTCACCGCCGAACAGCTCACCGAGCTGGCCGACGGGGCCGGACTCGACGTCGGCGCCGTGCACGGAGTCCGGGTCTTCGCCGACCTCGTCCCCGGCGTCCTCGTCGACACCGAGCCCGGCGCGGCGGAGGCCCTTCTCAAGCTGGAGGCGGCCGCCGCCGAGCTGCCCTCCTTCCACGCCATCGCCACCCAGCTGCACGTTCTGGGCGAGAAGCGAGCCTGAGCAGGACCGCCACCCGTTCGGCGGTGCGGGCGGCGCGCTCCACGGAGTACGTCACAGCCCGCCCGGTAACCGGCTCCGCCCCGTATGATCGGGGGACAGCATCCGGCATGACGGAGGAGGGGCTGGGGAATCAACGCCTCAGCAACCGATCCGCATGGCGGCCCGGCTTGGCTATTCGGCATTGAGGGCGGGTTTCACGGGGGCGATTCCCTGCCTATCCTGAAAGGGCCGCAAACCGGTCGCCCCCGCGACCGACGACTAGGAGGACTCCGTGCCGCTCTCGGAGCACGAGCAGCGAATGCTCGAGCAGATGGAGCGAGCGCTGTACGCCGAAGATCCCAAGTTCGCGACAGCGCTCGAGGGAAGCGGACTGCGTACGTACACCCGGCGACGGGTCTACCAGGCAGTCGCCGGCTTCCTGGTGGGTATCGCGCTCCTCATGGCCGGAATGGTCGCACAGCAGATCTGGATCAGCGTGGTGGGATTCCTCGTCATGCTGGGCTGCGCGGTCCTGGCGGTCACCGGATGGCGCAAGGCGCCGAAGCCGGGTGAGCAGCAGGCCAGTGGTGGAACGGCGGCCGGTGGCCGTCAGACCCGGCAGCGACGCTCCATGATGAACCGCATCGAAGAGCGGTGGCAGCGCCGCCGCGACGAACAGCAGGGCGGCGGCCACTGACGGCCCCCTGAGCGGAGGCCCCGCACCCTCTTACCCGACCGAGCCCCGTGGCCGCGCGTCCGCGCGATGCCCCACGGGGCTCGGTCGTCCGCGTGCGGCGCCCCCTTGGGTCGCGGGACGCCGCCCCGCCGGGCCGGCGCACCCCGCTCCGTGGTGGCCACGACAGCGAGTGGCCCCGCACCCCACCACGGGGTGCGGGGCCGCTCGCCGCTGTCAGGTTGTTTCGCGCGGTGTGCGGCGGAACGGCGCCGTCGCACGGGTGAGCAGGGCCTGGCGGCGGGTCGACCACTCCGTCGTCGTCTCCGCGAGGCGCGCCGCCGCCGCCCAGCGCAGACGGGCCGCCGAGCGGGGCGCCAGGGCCGCCCGGAGACGGGTCCGGCGGTCGGCCGCCGTGTGGAAGCCGGCCCGCACCCGGGCGGCCTCCTCCGCGAGGCCCGCGACAGGACGGGGCGAAGGCGCGTACAGCACCTCCTCCACCGCCCGTGCCACCCGGTGGACCGCGTCCGCCGCGTCGCCGCCCAGCTCACCCAGGCGCACGATCCGCGCCGCCGTCCTCCTCGGCGTACTCGACTCGTCCGGTTCGACCCCGTAGTCCCAGGCCGTGTCGTTGATCTCCTGCCAGACGGCGAGCGTCCGCGCCGCCGTCTCCTCGGGGCCGCGCGTCCCGCCCGGGCCCAGCCGCCGTGCCCGGACCCGGGTCCGCCAGAGCAGGGGGAGGAAGGGGAGGGCGAGGACGACCAGCGCCCCGAGCGTCACCAGGACCGCCGTCAGGGGGTCCGGACCCGAACCGTCCGACTCCGCGCCGGCGACCGCCTCGTCCGGACCGCAGTCACCGAGCCTCCGCATCTGGGGCGTGCAGCTCTCCGAGGCGCTCGGCGCGGCGGACGGCTGCGCCGACGCGCTCTGCTGGGGCCGGGCGGGGTCGCTGGCCGTACCCGAGGGCGTGGTGTCCCGGGTGTACGCGGGGGTGGAACCCCGCGAGGGCGTCGGCTCGAACCGGGTCCACCCCGCACCCTCGAAGTACAGCTCGGGCCAGGCGTGCGCGTCCCGGATGCCGACCGAGACGGAGCCGTCGGTCTGCGTCGTGCCGGGCATGAAGCCGACGGCCACCCGGGCCGGGATGCCGAGCGAGCGGGCCATCGCCGCCATCGTGAAGGAGAAGTGGACGCAGAAGCCCCTCTTGTCCTTCAGGAAGCGGGAGATCGCCTGCACCCCGGTGCCGGACTCCACCTTGACGTCGTAGCTGAAGCCGCCGTCCCGGGCGAACCAGTCCTGGAGCTTCACCGCCTGCTCGTAGGAGCCGCGCGCGTCCTTGGTGATCTCGCGCGCGGTCTCCTTCACCTCGGCGGGCAGCGACACCGGGTACCGGGTGTACTCGCGGCGCAGCTTGGCCGGCGGCGGTCCGGCCGCGGCGAGCTGGTCGGCCGTCGGCTGTACGTCCAGGCTGGAGACCTGGTAGCGGGCGCCACCGGTGGTCTGCTTGTCGTCGCCGACGAGCATCCGGCCGGCCGGCTCGTACCGCCAGCGTCCGCCGATGTCGACCCGGCCGGCCGGGTACGGCATCGGCAGCCACTTCTGCTCGTACGACTCGGAGGCGACGAAGTTGCTGGTCACCTCGGTGACCTTGACGTCCTGGGAGAGCCCCTCCGGCCAGGGCAGCCGCTTGGGCACGTCCTCGATCGGGCGGACCGAGGACTTCCACGAGGTGCCGTCGAACTGGTCGAGCGCGACGAGCCGCAGGTACAGGCCGGAGGTGTCGCGGGCGTTGGTCCGGTAGCGCAGGACCTCCCGGTCCTCCGGCTGGCGCAGGTTGTCCTGGAGGGAGACCAGCGGGTTCACGGCCGAGATGGTGCCGCCCCTGCCGGCGCCCCCGGTTCCCTCGCCGTCGCCGCCACCGCCGAGGAGTCCGCCGGTGAAGCCGGGCAGCGCCAGCGGCACCACCATCGCGACGCCCATGGCCACGGCGCCGATCCGGCGGCCGGTGCGGGCCGGGGCGAAGGCGTTGCCCCCGGCGCCGGCGGCCGAGCTGGGCCGGCCGGGGCGCGGGGCGCCGCCGAAGACCCGGCCCCAGGCGGAGAGCCGGTCGCGGCTCTCGGCGAGGAGCAGCAGCAGATAGCCGGTGGCGGCGAGGAGGAACCAGAGCCAGCCCGCGCCGCCGCCGGAGAGACCGGCCGCCACCGAGTACAGGGCGAGCAGCGGAAGACCCGCCGGGGCCGCCTTGCGGAAGGTGACCGCCAGGGTGTCCACCAGCAGGCCGATCGCGACCACGCCGCCGACCAGCATGAGCCGGATGCCCTCGGTGTCGGGGGCGGGGACCGCGTACCGTCCGACGTCCTCGGCGCCGGCCCGGAACAGGTCGGCGGCGTGCGTCAGGGCCTGCGGTCCCGGCAGGAACCAGAGGATCGCCTGTTCCCTGGCGAAGATCGCGGTCAGCGCGACCAGGGCGACCACGACCTGCGCGAGCAGGGTCAGCGGCCTGGCCAGCGGTGCCCGGCGGGCCAGCGTGCCCACCCCGCTCACCAGGGCGAGGACGAAGGCAGCTGTGAGGATCCACGTCGCCGGCTTCACCAGGGGGAGCAGCGCTCCGGCCGCCGTCAGGGTGGCGCCCCAGGCGGCCAGCGTCAGCCGTGCGCGCCCGCTCATGACCATCCTCCGTAGGTTTCGGCCGCGGACTCCGCGCGCACGCCGGCCGCCTGTTGCCACAGGTCGGCGAGCCGCGCCCCGGGAGGTACGGCCAGTGCCGTCCAGCCCGCCTCGCGCAGCTGCTGTATCCGGTCCTCGACGGCCCCGGTGGCGGTGCCGCCGGTCAGCCAGCTCTCGGAGTCCAGGACGAAGGCGACGGCCGCTCCGGCGCGGCCGCGCATCCGGGCGGCGAGGGCCGCCTGCTCCTCGTCGAGGTCCCCGAGGAAGGCGATGAGGAGCCCTTCGTCGCCGCCGCGCAGAATGTCGGAGGCGCGGGAGAGGCTGCCGCCCTCGGAGTGGTCGACGACCGCGAGGGTGTCCATCATCAGCCCGGCCGATTCGGCCGAGTCCTGGGCCGAGGCCGCGAAGCCCTCGGAGCCCTCGCCGGGCACCGAGCTGCCGGTGTCGGTGACGAGCCGGACGGCGTAGCCGCGCTCCAGCATGTGGACCAGGGAGGAGGCGGCCCCCGAGACCGCCCACTCGAAGGCGGCGTCCGGGCCGACGCCCTGGTAGGCGATGCCGCGGGTGTCCAGGAGGACGGTGCAGCGGGCGCGTTGCGGCTGCTCCTCGCGGCGGACCATCAGTTCGCCGTAGCGCGCGGTGGAGCGCCAGTGCACCCGGCGCAGGTCGTCGCCGTGGCGGTAGGCGCGCGGAATGATGTCGTCGTCGCCGGCGAGGGCGAGCGAGCGCTGCCGCCCCTCGCCGTGCCCCGAGGCCTCGCCGGAGAGCTTCACCGGCGGCAGGGCCTCGGTCCTGGGCACCACGGTCAGGGTGTCGTAGGCGCTGAAGGAGCGGGTCAGCTCGCACATTCCGAAGGGGTCGTTGAGCCGCAGCTGGAGCGGGCCGAGCGGGAAGCGGCCGCGCAGGTCGGAGCGGACCCGGTAGGACACCTCGCGCCGCCCGCCCGCCTCGACCCGGTCGAGGACGAAGCGGGGGCGGGGGCCCAGCATGTACGGCACGTGGTCCTGGAGCATGAGCAGCCCGGTGGGGAGCTTGGAGACGTTCTCCATCCGCAGCTGGACCCGGGCCTCGGAGCCCGCCTCCACCCGCTGGGGGGTGAGCAGGCGGGAGGTCGCGACCCGGTAGCGGGTGCGGTGCAGCACGAGGACGCAGATCAGCGGCAGGGTGGCGAGCAGCAGGCCGACCCGGAGCAGGTCGGCCTGGCCGAGGACGTACGCGCACGCGGCGGCGGCCACCCCGGCGGCGAGGAAGGAGCGGCCACGGGTGGTGAGACCGCCGAGGGCGGCCCGCAGACCGCCCCGGTCGTCCTCGTCGTCACCCCGCTGTCCGTCGGGCACGGCAGCGGCTCCCATCACAGCCGCCGGGCGCCGGGCTGCTGGCCGTAGAGCGGTCCGGCGGGCGGGGCCGCGGCCGGGACGGGGGTGCGCTGCAGGATGTCCTGGACGACCTGCTCGGCGGTGCGCCGGTTCAGCTGGGCCTGCGCCGTCGGCAGCAGCCGGTGCGCGAGGACCGGCGCGGCGAGGGCCTGGAGGTCGTCGGGCAGCACGTACTCGCGGCCGCTGAGCGCGGCGGAGGCCTTGGCGGCCCGCAGCAGGTGGAGCGTGGCCCGCGGGGAGGCGCCGAGCCGCAGATCGGCGTGGGTGCGGGTGGCGGCGACGATGTCGACCGCGTACCGGCGCACGGCCTCGGCGACGTGGACCGCGCGCACCGCCTCGATCAGCTTCAGGATGTCGTGGGCGTGGGCGACCGGCTGGAGGTCGTCCAGCGGGGAGACCGAGCCGTGCACGTCGAGCATCTGCAGCTCGGCCTCGGCGCTCGGGTAGCCGATGGAGACGCGGGCCATGAAGCGGTCGCGCTGGGCCTCGGGCAGCGGGTAGGTGCCCTCCATCTCGACCGGGTTCTGCGTGGCGACCACCATGAACGGGCTGGGCAGCTCGTAGGTCTGGCCGTCGACGGTGACCTGGTGCTCCTCCATGGACTCCAGGAGCGCGGACTGGGTCTTCGGCGAGGCGCGGTTGATCTCGTCGCCGATCACGATCTGCGCGAAGATCGCGCCCGGCTTGAACTCGAAGTCCCGGCGCTGCTGGTCGAAGATGGACACGCCCGTGACGTCCGAGGGCAGCAGGTCGGGCGTGAACTGGATGCGGCGCACCGAGCAGTCGATGGACCGGGCCAGGGTCTTGGCCAGCATCGTCTTGCCGACGCCGGGGACATCCTCGATGAGGAGATGTCCCTCGGCGAGCAGCACGGTCAGCGAAAGCCGTACGACCTCGGGCTTGCCCTCGATCACGCTCTCCACCGATCTGCGGACCCGCTCCACAGTGGTGGTCAGATCAGTGAGGCTCGCTCGATCGTCATAGGTCGTCACCCGGCCCTCCTCGGCCTTCAGGAACACACGGACACCTGCCCCCGGTGGAAACGTCGGGGGGTGTCACGAGCATTCTTGTTCGCATGGCCGGGTCGTGTCACTTGCCCGCGGACATGCGCGAAGGAAATGCCGGACTTCGGGCGGTACGCCCGGCGGATCGCGGGGGCGATCGCCGGGCGTCCACGGTCGACCGGGGCTATTCGGCCGCCGGGTCGATCTCGCGCAGCAGACCCGTCTTCACGTCGAAGACGAAGCCCCGGACGTCGTCGGAGTGCAGCAGGAAGGGGGACGTCCGCACCCGCTGCATCGACTGCCGCACGTCCTGGTCCACGTCACGGAAGGCCTCGACCGCCCAGGCCGGACGCTGGCCGACCTCGTCCTCCAGCTCGTGCCGGAAGTCCTCGGTCAGCGACTCGAGACCGCAGGTCGTGTGGTGCACCAGCATCACGCTGCGGGTGCCGAGGGCGCGCTGGCTGATGGTCAGCGAGCGGATGACGTCGTCGGTGACCACACCGCCCGCGTTGCGGATGGTGTGACAGTCGCCGAGTTCGAGGCCGAGGGCGGCGTGGAGGTCCAGGCGGGCGTCCATGCAGGCGACGACGGCGACGCGCAGCACGGGGCGCGCGTCCATGCCCGGGTCGGTGAAGCGGGAGGCGTAGCGCTCGTTCGCCTCGACGAGACGGTCGGTGACCGTGCCGCCGGTGCGTATGGCGTCGGCAGGGGAGTGCGCGGAGGTCGACATGGTTCTGACGTTAATGGCCACAGCCCCTCCGGGCCCGCTGTGAGAGGGGACAAAGAACGCCATTGAGCCTTGTTGTGAGGTAACCCACAGGTCCCGGCGGCGCCGCTCCGAACGGGTGAGCCGTCCGGAATGTCCGGCCGGGTCGCCGGCGCCGTGCGACGCGCCAGCCGGTTGATTGACCGGCGGGTCCCGTGGACTAAAGTGACGCGAAGTTCACGGAGACAACGAGCGATTTCCGCGGTTTCTCCCCCGTGTGTGTGCGGCGGTACCTACGGCTCGGCCTCCTTCCGCTCGCCGGTACCTCCGCGCCGGATCTGAGAGGGCGCATTGAGCAACGACCGACACGTCCCGGTCATGCTCCAGCGGTGCCTGGACATGTTGGCCCCCGCCCTGGAGCGCCCCGGCGCGGTCGTCGTCGACTGCACCCTGGGCCTCGGCGGCCACAGCGAGGCACTCCTGAAGCGGTTCCCCGAGGCGCGGCTCGTCGCCCTCGACCGCGACAAGGAGGCCCTGCGGCTCTCCGGTGAGCGGCTCGCCCCGTACGGGGAGCGCGCCACCCTCGTCCACGCCGTGTACGACGAGCTTCCCGAGGTCCTCGACCGGCTCGGCCTGCCCACCGTGGACGGCGTCCTCTTCGACCTGGGCGTCTCCTCCATGCAGCTGGACGAGGCCGACCGCGGCTTCGCCTACGCCCAGGACGCCCCGCTCGACATGCGCATGGACCAGACGACCGGCATCAGCGCGGCCGAGGTCCTCAACACCTACCCGCCCGGCGAGCTGGTCCGCATCCTCCGCGCGTACGGCGAGGAGAAGCAGGCCAAGCGGATCGTCTCCGCGGTCGTGCGCGAGCGCGAGAAGGAGCCGTTCAGCAACAGCGCCCGGCTCGTCGAACTCATCCGCGACTCCCTGCCGCAGGCCGCCAAGCGGACCGGCGGCAACCCGGCCAAGCGCACCTTCCAGGCCCTGCGCATCGAGGTCAACGGCGAGCTGACCGTCCTGGAGCGGGCGATCCCGGCGGCCGTGAAGGCCCTCGGCGTCGGCGCCCGGATCGCGGTCCTCTCGTACCACTCGCTGGAGGACCGGCTGGTCAAGCAGGTCTTCGCGGCCGGCGCGGCGACCACCGCCCCGCCCGGCCTGCCGGTCGTCCCCGAGAAGTACCAGCCCCGCCTGAAGCTCCTCACCCGGGGCGCCGAGCTGCCCACCGAGGAGGAGGTCGCCGAGAACCGGCGCGCCGCCCCGGCCCGGCTCCGGGGCGCCGAGCGGATCCGGGAAGACGTCCTGTGAGCACGGCGAAGGGGCCGCTCAAAGGGCGGGCCGCGCGGCTCGGACGGCTCATGCCGTCGGGGCCCAGCTCGGCCGCCCGCACCCCCTTCGTCCTGCTGGTCGTCGTCCTGCTCGGCGGCGGCCTGATCAGCCTGCTCCTGCTGAACTCGGCCCTCAACCAGGGGTCCTTCAAGCTCAACGAGCTCAAGGACAGGACCACCGAGCTCACCGACGAGGAGCAGGCGCTCCAGCGGGACGTGGACGACTACGCGGCCCCCGACGCCCTCGAGCGGCGGGCCCGTGAACTCGGCATGGTCCCGGGCGGCAGCCCGGCGTTCCTCGGCCGGGACGGCAAGGTGCTCGGCGAGCCCTCGGAGGCGGTCGCGCCGCCGAAGCCGAGCCCGACCCCCAAGCCGGCGAAGCCGACGCCGAAGCCCCCGCCGAACGCCGATGCCTCCGGCGGAGCGGGTGCCGCGCGGACGAGCGCCGGCACGGACCCCGGTACCTCCGGCGCCCCCGGCACCGCCACGTTCGACAGCCCCACGACCAACGGCGCGAGCCCCGCGAGCACCACCTCGGTCCCGGCGGACACGGGAACACGCGGGGCGGACACCGGCGCGGCTCAGGCGGACACCGGCCCGCCCGGCGCGAGTCCCACCGGCCTCGGCCCCGCACGGACCGCGCCCGCGGCCGCCTCCGCTACCGACCCCCTCCCCGGCAGGTGACCGAGCAGTGCCCCCCCAGGAGCCCCCGCGCCGCCGCGTCCCCGGCCCCGCGCGTCCCCGGCCGGCCTCCGCCGGAGCCCGCCCGTCCCGGCCCGCCCCGCGCCCGGCGGCGAAGCGGCCCGCGCCCCGGCCCCCGGCCCGCCGGCCGCGCACCATCCGGCTCGGCAGCCCCCGGCCCCGGCTGCGCCTGGTCTCCCTGGGGCTGACCCTGGTCATGCTGGCCTTCGTGGTGCGACTGCTCCAGGTCCAGGCCGTCGACGCCAGCGCGTACGCGGCCAAGGCCGACAAGTACCGCTTCCAGGAGTACACGCTCTCCGCCGAGCGGGGTGAGATCACCGACCGCAACGGCATCGCGCTCGCCGCCAGCGTCGACGCGTACGACATCACCGCCGACCCCAAGCTCTTCACCCCCGAGGAGTCCAAGGTCCCCGACGCGCCCGAGCAGGCCGCGGCCCTCCTCGCCCCCCTCCTCGGCAAGCAGCCCGCGGAGCTCGCGAAGAAGCTCCGTACCCCCAAGTCCCGCTACACCCTCCTGGCCCGCAAGCAGACCCCGCAGGTCTGGAACCAGATCAAGGACCTCAGGAAGGTCTACGGGCAGAAGGCGCAGACCTCCGAGGGCGGCAACGGCGTCAACCTGCTCGGCGGCATCCTCAGCGAGCCCAGCACCAAGCGCGTGTACCCGAACGGCGAACTCGCCGCCGGGATACTGGGGTACGTCAACGCCGAGGGCAAGGGCGCCGGCGGCGTGGAGTCCATGCTCGACCCGGAGCTCGCCGGCAAGGACGGCAAGATCCGCTTCACCCAGTCCGGCGGCCGCCAGGTGCCCACCGCGGGCTCCCAGGGCACCCCCGCCGTCCCCGGCTCCGACATCGAGCTGACCATCGACCGGGACATCCAGTGGGCCGCCCAGCAGGCCATCACCGAGCAGGTGCGGAAGTCCAAGGCCGACCGGGGCTACGTGATCGTGCAGAACACGAAGACCGGCGAGGTCCTCGCCATGGCCAACGCCCCCGGCTTCGACCCCAACGACCTCTCCGCCGCCAACGCCGCCGCCATGGGCAACGCGGCCCTCCAGGACGCCTACGAGCCCGGCTCCACCAGCAAGGTCATGTCCATGGCCGCCGTCCTGGAGGAGGGCAAGGCGGCCCCCGACACCCACGTCACCGTCCCCAACCGGCTCCACCGCGGCGACCGGCTCTTCAAGGACGACATCGACCACCCGACCTGGTACCTGACCCTCAACGGCGTCCTCGCCAAGTCCAGCAACATCGGCACCATCCTCGCCACCGGCCAGCTCGGCGCCACCCAGGCCGAGTCCAACCGGATCCTCCACACCTACCTGCGCAAGTTCGGCATCGGCGCCCCCACCGGCCTGGACTACCCGGGCGAGACCGCCGGCATCCTCGCCAAGCCCCAGGACTGGTCGACCTCGCAGCAGTACACGATCCCCTTCGGCCAGGGCCTCTCCGTCAACGCCATGCAGGCCGCCTCCGTGTACTCGACCATCGCCAACGGAGGCGTACGCGTCGAGCCGACCCTGGTCCGCGGCACCAAGGGACCCGACGGCCGCTTCAACCCGGCCGCCGAGCCCAAGGAGTCCCGGGTCGTCAGCGAGAAGACCGCCAAGACCCTCGCCCGGATGCTGGAGTCCGTCGTCGACGACAGGGAGGGCACCGGCAACAAGGCCGCCATCCCCGGCTACCGCGTCGCCGGCAAGACCGGCACCGCCAACCGCGTCGACCCCGAACTCGGCCGCTACAAGGGCTACACCGCCTCCTTCGCCGGATTCGCCCCGGCGGACGACCCGCAGGTCACCGTCTACTGCGCCATCCAGAACCCCACCAAGGGCAGCTACTTCGGCGGCCAGATCTGCGGACCCATCTACAAGAAGGTCATGGAGTTCGCCCTCAAGACCCTCCACGTCGCCCCCACGGGCAGCGAGCCGGCCCGACTGCCGGTCATCTTCGACCCCACCCCGTGACCCTCCGGGAGCACCAGTGACAACGATCACCCCCCACTCCGGGAACCGGAAATCGAACTCCGGCGAGGCCCCGGGCTCTTTTGGCCCCCCACAGGGTGCGCCCGGTACGCTCACCGCCGTGCCACACGCTGATCAGTACCGAACCGCCCCGCCCCGGCCGCAGCAGGCCCGCCCGACACCCCTGGGCGACCTGGCCGCACAGCTGGGGGTCGACACCCCGCAGGCCGCCGAGATCTCGGGCATCACCCACGACTCGCGGGCCGTGCGCCCCGGCGACGTCTACGCGGCCCTGCCCGGCGCGCGCGCCCACGGAGCCGACTTCGTCGCCCAGGCCGCCGGACTCGGCGCCGCCGCGATCCTCACCGACCCGGCGGGCGCCGAGCGCGCCGCCGCGACCGGCCTGCCGGTCCTGGTCGTCGAGAACCCGCGCGGCCGGATGGGCGAACTCGCCGCCGAGATCTACGGCCGACCCGGCGCCGACCTCCTCCAGATCGGCATCACCGGTACCTCCGGCAAGACCACCACCGCCTACCTCGTCGAAGGCGGACTGCGCGGCTCCGGGCACCACACCGGACTCGTCGGCACCGTCGAGATGCGGATCGGCGACGAACGCATCAAGTCGGAGCGGACCACCCCCGAGGCCACCGACCTCCAGGCGCTCTTCGCCGTCATGCGCGAACGCGGCGTCGACGCGGTCGCCATGGAGGTCTCCAGCCACGCCCTCGTGCTCGGCCGGGTCGACGGCTGCGTCTTCGACGTCGCCGTCTTCAACAACCTCAGCCCGGAGCACATGGAGTTCCACTCCGACATGGACGACTACTACCGGGCGAAGGCCGGGCTCTTCACGCCCGAGCGCAGCCGCCTGGGCGTGGTCAACCTCGACGACGCGTACGGCCGCAGGCTCGCCGGGGAGGCGACCGTCCCGGTCGTCACCTTCTCCGCCGAGGGCCGCGCCGACGCCGACTGGCGCGCCGAGGACCTCGTCCTCGGCTCCCACGACTCGACGTTCACCGCCGTCGGCCCCGGGGGCGAGCGGATCGCCGCCACCGCCCCGCTGCCCGGCCCGTTCAACGTCGCCAACACCCTCGCCGCGATCGCCACCCTCGCCACCGCGGGCATCGACCCGAAGAGCGCCGCCGAGGGCATCGCCGCCGTCCCCGGCGTACCGGGCCGACTGGAGCGGGTCGAGGCCGGCCAGCCGTACCTCGCCGTCGTCGACTACGCGCACAAGACCGACGCCGTCGAATCCGTCCTGCGCTCCCTGCGCGAGGTCACCGAGGGCAGGCTCCACGTGGTCATCGGCTGCGGCGGCGACCGGGACACCACCAAGCGCGGCCCGATGGGCGCCGCCGCGGCCCGGCTCGCCGACACCGCCGTCCTGACCTCCGACAACCCCCGCTCCGAGGACCCGCTCGCGATCCTCACCGCCATGCTCACGGGCGCCGCCGAGGTGCCCGCGGAGGAACGCGGCGAGGTACTCGTCCTCGCCGACCGCGCCGCGGCCGTCGCCGCCGCCGTGGCCCGCGCCAGGCCGGGCGACACCGTCCTCGTCGCGGGCAAGGGCCACGAGCAGGGCCAGGAGATCGCCGGAGTGGTACGCCCCTTCGACGACCGCCAGGTCCTGCGCGAGGCCATCGCCGACCGCTTGCACACCCAGGCCTCCGCGCCGAGCGGAACCGACAGCCACCAGAACAGTCAGGGATGAAGCAGTGATCGCCCTCTCCCTCGCCGAGATCGCCGAAATCGTCGGCGGGCAGGCGCACGACATACCGGATCCGGCCGCCCGGATCACCGGGCCCGTCGTCATCGACTCCCGCGAGGTGCGGGCCGGCAGCCTCTTCGCGGCCTTCGCCGGTGAGCACGTCGACGGCCACGACTACGCGGAGCGCGCCGTCGCCGCGGGTGCGGTGGCGGTCCTCGCCGCCCGCCCCGTCGGCGTCCCCGCCCTCGTGGTCGACGACGTCCAGACCGCGCTCGGTGCCCTCGCCCGCGCGGTCGTCGAACGGCTCGGCACCGATGTCGTCGCCCTCACCGGCTCCGCCGGCAAGACGTCCACGAAGGACCTGATCGCCCAGGTCCTCGACCGGCACGCCCCCACGGTGTGGACCCCGGGCTCCCTCAACAACGAGATCGGCCTGCCGCTCACGGCGCTCCGCGCGAGCGACGAGACCCGGCACCTGGTCCTGGAGATGGGCGCCCGCGGCATCGGCCACATCCGCTACCTGGCCGGCCTCACCCCGCCCCGTATCGGACTCGTCCTCAACGTGGGCACCGCCCACATCGGCGAGTTCGGCGGCCGGGAGCAGATCGCCCAGGCCAAGGGCGAGCTCGTCGAGGCGCTGCCGTCGGCCGAGGAGGGCGGGGTGGCGGTCCTCAACGCCGACGACCCGCTCGTCCGCGCGATGGCGAGCCGCACCAAGGCCCGCGTGATCCTCTTCGGCGAAGCGGACGAAGCGGCCGTACGGGCCGAGAACGTCCACCTCACCGAGGGTGGACGGCCCTCTTTCCGCCTTCACACACCCACCGGGTGCAGCGACGTGACCTTGCGCCTGTACGGTGAGCACCACGTGTCGAACGCGCTCGCAGCGGCCGCCGTCGCGCACGAGCTGGGCATGCCTGTCGAAGAGATCGCCACCGCGCTCTCCGAGGCCGGCACCCTGTCGCGCTGGCGCATGGAGGTCACCGAGCGTCCGGACGGCGTGACGATCGTCAACGACGCCTACAACGCGAACCCCGAGTCCATGCGAGCCGCCCTGCGCGCGCTCGCGGCCATGGGCAGGGCCGCACAGGCCCGAGGGGCTCGTACGTGGGCGGTGCTCGGCAAGATGGCCGAGCTCGGTGACGCATCGCTCGTCGAGCACGACGCGGTCGGGCGGCTCGCCGTCCGGCTCAACGTCAGCAAGCTCGTCGCGGTCGGGGACAGGGAAGCGTCCTGGCTGCAACTGGGCGCATATAACGAGGGTTCGTGGGGTGAGGAGTCGGTGCACGTGTCCGACGCGCAGGCGGCTGTCGACCTGTTGCGCAGTGAGCTGCGCCCGGGGGACGTCGTCCTTGTGAAGGCTTCTAGGTCGGTCGGTCTCGAAAAGGTCGCCCTGGCACTCCTCGACACCGAGGGCGAGGGTGCCGTCCGATGAGGCAGATCCTCTTCGCCGGGGCCATCGGGCTCTTCCTGACCCTGATCGGCACGCCGCTGCTGATCAAGCTCCTCGCCCGCAAGGGATACGGGCAGTTCATCCGTGACGACGGCCCGCGCGGCCACGCCGGGAAGAAGGGCACGCCCACCATGGGCGGCATCTCCTTCATCCTGGCCACGCTCATCGCGTACGCGCTGGCCAAGGTCATCACGGGTGAACCCGTCTCGTACTCCGGCCTGCTCGTCCTCTTCCTGATGGCGGGCATGGGACTGGTCGGCTTCCTGGACGACTACATCAAGATCGTCAAGCAGCGGTCGCTCGGTCTGCGGGCCAAGGCGAAGATGGCCGGACAGCTGATCGTGGGCATCGCCTTCGCGGTGCTCGCGCTCCAGTTCTCCGACTCGCGCGGGCTCACCCCGGCCTCCGAGAGGCTCTCCTTCATCACGGACTTCGGCTGGACCATCGGCCCGGTGCTCTTCGTGGTCTGGGCCCTCTTCATGATCCTGGCCATGTCCAACGGCGTGAACCTGACGGACGGTCTGGACGGCCTGGCCACCGGCGCCTCGGTGATGGTCTTCGGCGCGTACACCTTCATCGGGCTCTGGCAGTTCCAGGAGTCCTGTGCGAACGCCATGACCCTGACCAACCCCAACGCCTGCTTCGAGGTCCGCGACCCGCTCGACCTCGCGGTCGTGGCCTCCGCCCTCATGGGAGCCTGCTTCGGCTTCCTGTGGTGGAACACCTCGCCCGCCAAGATCTTCATGGGCGACACCGGCTCGCTCGCCCTCGGCGGCGCCCTCGCCGGTCTCGCCATCTGCTCCCGTACGGAGCTCCTGCTGGCCCTGCTCGGCGGCCTGTTCGTGCTGATCACGATGTCCGTGGTCATCCAGGTCGGCTCGTTCAAGATGACCGGCAAGCGGGTCTTCCGGATGGCACCCCTCCAGCACCACTTCGAACTCAAGGGGTGGTCCGAGGTCCTGGTCGTCGTCCGGTTCTGGATCATCCAGGGCATGTGCGTGATCGTGGGCCTGGGTCTCTTCTACGCGGGATGGGCAGCGGACAAGTGACGGAACAGCTCGACTGGAACGGCAAGAAGGTCACCGTCGCGGGACTCGGCGTCTCCGGCATCCCGGCCGCCCGCGTCCTGCACGGCCTCGGCGCCCTCGTGACCGTCGTCAACGACGGCGACGACGAGCGCTCACGGGCGCAGGCCGCCGAGCTGGAGGCCGAGGGGATCACCGTCCGCCTCGGCGACGGGGCCACCCTGCCGTCCGGCACCGAGCTGATCGTCACCACCCCCGGCTGGCGGCCCGACAAGCCGCTCTTCACGGCCGCCGCGGAGGCGGGCGTGGAGATCTGGGGCGACGTCGAACTGGCCTGGCGGCTCAGGGGGCCCGGCGCGGCCCCCTGGCTCGCGGTCACCGGCACCAACGGCAAGACCACGACCGTCCGGATGCTCGCCTCGATCCTGGAGGCGGCCGGACTGCGGACCGCCGCCGTCGGCAACATCGGGGTCTCGCTCCTCGACGCCGTCCTCGGCGAGGAGCGGTACGACGTGCTCGCCGTCGAGCTCTCCAGCTACCAGCTCCACTGGGCGCCGTCCGTCCGCGTCCACTCGGGCGCCGTGCTCAACCTGGCGCCCGACCACCTCGACTGGCACGGCTCCATGGAGGCGTACGCCGCCGACAAGGGCCGGATCTACGAGGGCAACCAGGTCGCCTGTGTCTACAACGTCGCCGACAAGGCGACCGAGGACCTGGTCCGCGAGGCCGACGTCGAGGAGGGCTGCCGGGCCATCGGCTTCACCCTCGGCACCCCGGGCCCGTCCGAACTGGGCGTCGTCGAGGGCATCCTCGTCGACCGGGCCTTCGCCCCGAACCGGCAGAAGAACGCCCAGGAGCTCGCCGAGGTCGCCGACGTGCAGCCCCCGGCCCCGCACAACATCGCCAACGCCCTCGCGGCGGCCGCCCTCGCCCGCGCCTTCGGCGTCGACGCGAAGGCCGTACGGGACGGCCTGAAGGCCTTCCGGCCCGACCCGCACCGCATCGAACTGGTCGAGGAGGTCGGGGGAGTCACGTACGTCGACGACTCCAAGGCCACCAACACCCACGCCGCGGAAGCCTCGTTGGCGGCCTACGACCCGATCGTCTGGATCGCCGGCGGTCTCGCCAAGGGCGCGACCTTCGACGAGCTCGTCCAGAAGTCTGCGAAGCGCCTGCGCGGCGCCGTCCTGATCGGCGCCGACCGTGCCCTGATCCGCGAAGCCCTGGCGCGACACGCCCCGGAGGTACCGGTGGTGGACCTCGACCGGACCGACACTGGGGCGATGTCCGAGGCGGTCCGCGAGGCGGCCCGGCTCGCCCGCCCGGGGGACACGGTCCTCCTCGCCCCGGCCTGCGCCTCGATGGACATGTTCACCAACTACAACAAGCGGGGCGAGGCCTTCGCGGACGCGGTCCGCGCCCTCGCCGCCACCGGGGACGCCTGACCCGACCAGTGGGAGGGTCCGGCCGGACCGGGCACGACCGGAGGGGGCAGCGACCATGCCGAGCAAGATCGCAGGGACACGCAGGCCCTCCGCCGCACGCGGCGGAGGGCGGGCCCCCGCGACTCCACGGCGGCCGCGCGGCGGAGGCGTACGACGGCTGTACGAGCGGGCACGGAAGGCCTGGGACCGGCCTCTCACGGCCTATTACGTGATCATCGGCGCGGGGATGCTCATCACCGCCCTGGGGCTCGTGATGGTCTACTCCGCCTCGATGATCACCGCGCTCCGCTACGAGCTGGTGCCCTCCTACTTCTTCCGCAAGCAGTTCTTCGCCGCGCTGCTCGGCACCGGACTGCTGCTCGTCGCCTCACGGATGCCGGTGAAGCTCCACCGGGCCCTCGCCTACCCGATCCTGGTCGGCGCGGTCTTCCTCATGGTGCTCGTGCAGATCCCCGGAATAGGGCATTCCGTCGGCGGCAACCAGAACTGGATCTCGCTGGGCGGCCCGTTCATGCTCCAGCCCAGCGAGTTCGGCAAGCTGGCGCTGATCCTGTGGGGGGCCGACCTGCTCGCCCGCAAGCAGGACATGAAGCTGCTCACCCAGTGGAAACACATGCTGGTCCCGCTGGTCCCGGGCACGTTCATGCTGCTCGGGCTCATCATGCTCGGCGGCGACATGGGCACCGCGATCATCCTCACCGCGATCCTCTTCGGCCTGCTGTGGACCGCCGGAGCGCCCACCCGGCTCTTCGTCGGGGTGCTCGCGGTGGCCGGCGCCCTCGGGGCGCTGCTCATCAAGACGAGCCCGCACCGGATGGACCGCTTCCAGTGCATCGGAGCCTCCGACCCGGGCGGCGAGGGAGCCCCCTGTCTCCAGGCCGCGCACGGAATCTACGCGCTGGCCTCGGGCGGATGGTTCGGATCCGGGCTCGGTGCGAGCGTGGAGAAATGGGGCCAACTCCCCGAAGCCCACACCGACTTCATCTTCGCGGTGACCGGTGAGGAACTGGGTCTCGCGGGGACGCTGTCGGTACTCGCCCTGTTCGCGGCTCTAGGCTATGCGGGTATCCGCGTGGCCGGAGGCACGGAGGACCCCTTCGTGAGGTTCGCCGCGGGAGGTGTGACCACCTGGATCACGGCCCAGGCCGTGGTCAACATCGGTGCGGTGCTCGGTCTGCTGCCGATCGCCGGTGTCCCGCTCCCGTTGTTCTCCTACGGTGGGTCGGCCCTGCTGCCGACCATGTTCGCCGTCGGGCTCCTCATCGCCTTCGCGCGACAGGAACCCGCCGCGAAAGCGGCCCTGGCCATGCGCCGCCCCGGCTGGGGTAAGCGGGCCGGGGTGAGATGGAAGTCGATGCGACGGCGCGTCAAGAAGCGCCCGTCCGGAGAGCGGTGAATTTCGGTGCATGTCGTACTCGCCGGCGGGGGGACCGCCGGCCACATCGAGCCCGCGCTGGCCCTCGCGGACGCCCTGCGCAGGCAGGACCCCAGCGTGGGAATCACGGCGCTCGGCACGGAGAAGGGTCTGGAGACCCGGCTCGTGCCCGAGCGGGGCTACGAGTTGGCCCTCATCCCCGCCGTACCGCTGCCCCGCAAGCCCACCCCCGAGCTGATCACCGTCCCCGGGCGGCTGCGCGGCACCATCAAGGCCGCCGAGCAGATCCTGGAGCGCACCAAGGCGGACTGCGTGGTGGGCTTCGGCGGCTATGTGGCGCTGCCCGGCTATCTCGCGGCCAAGCGCCTCGGGGTGCCGATCGTGGTCCACGAGGCCAACGCCCGGCCCGGTCTGGCCAACAAGATCGGTTCGCGGTACGCCGCCGGGGTCGCCGTCGCCACCCCCGACAGCAAGCTCCGCAACGCCCGCTACATCGGCATCCCGCTGCGGCACACCATCGCCACCCTCGACCGGGCCCGGGTCCGCCCCGAGGCGCGCGCCGCGTTCGGTCTCGACCCGAACCTGCCGACCCTCCTGGTCTCCGGCGGCTCGCAGGGCGCCCGGCGGCTCAACGAGGTGGTCCAGCAGATCGCCCCGGTGCTCCAGCGCTCCGGCATCCAGATCCTGCACGCGGTCGGCCCGAAGAACGAAATGCCGCGCGTCGACAACATGCCCGGAATGCCGCCCTACGTGCCGGTACCGTACGTGGACCGGATGGATCTCGCGTACGCCGCGGCCGACATGATGCTCTGCCGCGCGGGCGCGATGACCGTCGCCGAGCTCTCCGCCGTCGGGCTGCCCGCCGCCTACGTCCCGCTGCCCATCGGCAACGGTGAACAGCGGCTCAACGCCCAGCCGGTGGTCAAGGCCGGCGGCGGACTCCTCGTCGACGACGCGGAGCTGACGCCGCAGTGGGTGCAGGGCAACGTCCTGCCCGTACTGGCCGATCCGCACCGGTTGTACGAGATGTCCCGGGCCGCCGCCGAGTTCGGCCGCCGGGACGCCGACGACCTGCTCGTCGGCATGGTGTACGAGGCGATCGCCGCCCGCCGACAGGCGTAGCGCGGCGGCTGAGGGCAGGAGGCGCCAGGTGGCAGCGGGACCGACGACCGCCGAGAAGAACGGCGCGAACACGTCGAAGGGGTCGTCGGAGGGTCCGTCCCGCGAAGGCCCCCGGAACCAGGGGTTCCGGGGGCCCCGCGCCCGGCTCCTCCTCCTCGCCCTCGGCGTCCTCCTGCTCGTGGCCGGCGGATTCTGGGCGCTCTACGGCTCCGCCTGGTTCCGTGTGGAACGTGTGAAGACTTCCGGCACCGCGGTCCTGACCCCGCGTGAGGTGGAGGCGGTCGCCGCCGTCCCCGTCGGGGCCCCGCTCGTCACCGTCGACACCGACGGCATCGAGGCCCGGCTCCGGCAGCGGCTGCCGCGCATCGAGTCGGTGGACGTCGTGCGGTCCTGGCCGCACGGAATCGGGCTGAAAGTGACGGAACGGAAGCCCGTTCTCCTGCTGGAAAAGGGCGGAAAGTTCATCGAAGTGGACGCGACCGGTGTGCGGTTCGCCACCGTCGACACCGCCCCCCGGGGCATCCCCCGGCTCGTCCTCGACAGCGCCTCCTCCCCGAGCCTGCGCCGCTTCGACGCGGACCGGCTGCTCCGGGAGGCTGTCCGCGTCCGGAGTGAACTCCCGGCGGAAATCGCCCGGGACACTCGTGTCGTACGCGTCACCTCGTACGACTCCGTCACTCTGGAGCTGACCAGGGGGCGCACCGTCTTCTGGGGCAGCGGCGAACACGGTCCGGTCAAGGCCCGCGTCCTCGCCGCGCTCCTGAAGGCCACTCCCAAAGCGGGGCACTTCGATGTAAGTGCACCCACCGCGCCCGCCTCGTCCGGGAGTTGACGGGTATCACCCCTGGCCAGCACCCTGGTTGGCCAGCGCTACGGGTGATCACATAGGGTGAAAAGAAAAACGGGAGGTTCGGCGTGTTCGTTGAACGTGCGCCACTTGTCGACTTAGTGTCCTGTTCGGAAGAGTCCAGCGAACAGAGACACTGGTAACCCTAAACTTCAACGTTAGGGTTTGGGTCGGCGTTTCGGACCGTCCCAATCGGCATCCGTCGGAGCGGCGCGACCAACCGCGCAGCGACGACACGTAACTCGAGGCGAGAGGCCTTCGACGTGGCAGCACCGCAGAACTACCTCGCAGTCATCAAGGTCATCGGTGTCGGCGGCGGTGGTGTCAATGCCATCAACCGAATGATCGAGGTCGGTCTCAAGGGCGTCGAGTTCATCGCGATCAACACCGACGCGCAAGCGCTGTTGATGAGCGACGCCGACGTCAAGCTCGACGTCGGCCGTGAACTCACCCGCGGCCTCGGGGCCGGGGCCAACCCGGCCGTCGGTCGCAAGGCGGCAGAGGACCACCGTGAGGAGATCGAGGAGGTCCTCAAGGGGGCCGACATGGTCTTCGTCACCGCCGGCGAAGGCGGCGGCACCGGCACCGGCGGCGCACCCGTCGTCGCCAACATCGCACGCTCGCTCGGCGCCCTCACGATCGGTGTGGTCACCCGGCCGTTCACCTTCGAGGGACGCCGTCGCGCCAACCAGGCGGAGGACGGCATCGCCGAACTCCGCGAAGAGGTCGACACCCTCATCGTCATCCCCAACGACCGACTGCTGTCGATCTCGGACCGCCAGGTCTCCGTGCTCGACGCCTTCAAGTCGGCCGACCAGGTGCTGCTGAGCGGTGTCCAGGGCATCACCGACCTCATCACCACCCCGGGCCTGATCAACCTCGACTTCGCCGACGTCAAGTCGGTCATGTCCGAGGCCGGTTCGGCGCTCATGGGCATCGGCTCCGCCCGCGGCGACGACCGCGCGGTGGCGGCGGCGGAGATGGCGATCTCCTCGCCGCTCCTGGAGGCCTCCATCGACGGCGCCCGCGGCGTGCTGCTCTCCATCTCCGGCGGCAGCGACCTCGGTCTCTTCGAGATCAACGAGGCCGCGCAGCTGGTCAGCGAGGCGGCCCACCCCGAGGCCAACATCATCTTCGGCGCCGTCATCGACGACGCCCTGGGCGACGAGGTCCGGGTCACCGTCATCGCGGCCGGCTTCGACGGCGGCCAGCCGCCGGCCCGCCGGGACAACATCATCGGCTCGGTCTCGGCCAAGCGCGAGGAGCCGGCCCCGGCACCCCGCCACGTCGAGAACTCCCGCCCGCTGGGCGGCCTCGGCACGGTCGCCCCGCGCGAGGAGCCGGTCCAGGCCCCGGCCGAGCCCGCCCCGGCGGTCAACGAGGCGCCGCTGTCGCCCGCCCCTCCGGTGGTCCCGCCGGCCCGTCCGTACGCGGACAGCCAGGCCGAAGAGCTGGACGTCCCGGACTTCCTGAAGTGATAGGACAGCGCTTCGACGCGAACGGCGCGCACTTCGCCTTCACCGACCGGTGGGGCGGGGTGAGCGCCGTTCCGTACGAGGAGCTCAACCTCGGCGGCGCGGTCGGCGACGACCCCGAAGCCGTACGGACCAACCGGGCCCGCGCCGCCGGAGCCCTCGGGCTCGACCCGGTGCGGGTGGTCTGGATGAACCAGGTGCACGGCGCGGACGTCGCGGAGGTCGACGGGCCCTGGTCCGCCCGCGAGATCCCCTCGGTGGACGCGCTCGTCACCTCCCGCCCGGGACTCGGCCTCGCGGTCCTCACCGCGGACTGCGTCCCGGTCCTCCTCGCGGACCCCGTCGCGGGAGTCGCGGCCGCCGCCCACGCCGGGCGTCCCGGGATGGTGGCGGGAGTCGTTCCCGCCGCGGTCGCGGCCATGATCGAACTCGGCGCCGACCCCGCCCGTATCGTCGCCCGCACCGGCCCCGCCGTCTGCGGGCGCTGCTACGAGGTGCCGGAGGCCATGCGGGCCGAGGTCGCCGAGACCGAACCCGCCGCCTGGGCCGAGACGAGCTGGGGCACCCCGGCCGTCGACGTCACCGCCGGAGTGCACGCCCAGCTCGAACGGCTCGGCGTCACCGACCGGTGGGCCGACCCGGTCTGCACCCGGGAATCCGGTGACCACTACTCGTACCGCCGCGATCGCACCACGGGGCGACTCGCGGGATATGTCTGGTTGGACTGAGAAGAGACATGACGGACCGCACGTCGGAACTCGCCGAGAATCTGGCCCGGGTGGAGGAGCGCATCGCCGCCGCCTGTGCCGCAGCCGGGCGCGCGCGGGAAGAGGTGACGCTCATCGTGGTCACCAAGACCTACCCCGCGAGCGACGTGAGAATCCTGCACGGACTCGGGGTGCGGCACGTCGCCGAGAACCGGGACCAGGACGCCGCGCCGAAGGCGACGGCCTGCGCCGACCTTGATCTGACCTGGCACTTCGTGGGTCAGTTGCAGACCAACAAGGTCAGGTCCGTGGTGGGTTATGCCGATCTGGTGCAGTCTGTCGACCGCTTGAAGCTCGTTTCCTCCCTCTCCGCGGCCGCGGAGAGGGAGGGACGCGAGATCGGCTGCCTCCTGCAGGTCGCACTCGACGCCGAGTCCGGCGAGCGGGGCGAGCGCGGCGGTGTCGCGCCCGACGGGATCGAGGAGTTGGCGGCCGGTGTGGACGCCGCCCCCGGAGTGCGGCTCGACGGACTGATGACCGTCGCCCCGCTCGCCGGTCCGTACGCGGGACGGCAACGCGCCGCCTTCGACCGGCTGATGGATTTGTCGACTGCCCTGCGCGCGACCCGTCCGGCTGCGAACATGGTGTCAGCAGGGATGAGTGCGGACCTCGAGGAGGCCGTCGCTGCCGGGGCGACACACGTACGCGTCGGTACGGCGGTACTCGGAGTCCGCCCGAAGCTCGGGTAACGTCGCGAAGCAAGTCGGACCACAGCAGAAAATATGGTCATTCCGCAGAACGGCGGGACGACCCGTGGATCGCGGGCACTTGGTGACGCTGCGACATCGGCCGGTACGGCGATCCACCACAGAGCGGAGGACTCAGAGAATGGCCGGCGCGATGCGCAAGATGGCGGTCTACCTCGGCCTCGTGGAGGACGATGGGTACGACGGCCGGGGCTTCGACCCCGACGACGACTTCGAACCCGAGCTGGAGCCGGAGCCCGAGCGGGAGCGGCGCCACACCCCTCCGCGCCAGATGGAGCGTGAGGAACCGGTACGAGTGGTGCAGCCCCCCGCTCCCCGGGAACCGATCGCCCATTCTGTCCCGGTACTCGCCGAAAGCGGACGTCCGGCCCGAATCGCCCCCGTGGCATCCATCACACCCGAACGTCCGAGCATGGAGAAGAACGCACCGGTGATCATGCCCAAGGTCGTGTCCGAGCGGGAGCCCTACCGCATCACCACGCTGCACCCCCGGACCTACAACGAGGCCCGTACCATCGGGGAACACTTCCGTGAGGGCACCCCGGTGATCATGAATCTCACGGAGATGGACGACACGGACGCGAAGCGACTTGTCGACTTTGCCGCCGGACTCGTCTTCGGGCTCCATGGCAGCATTGAGCGCGTGACGCAGAAGGTGTTCCTGTTGTCGCCTGCTAACGTCGATGTCACGGCGGAGGACAAGGCCCGGATCGCAGAGGGCGGATTCTTCAACCAGAGCTGAGAACACGAGAACCGGACGGACCGGTCGCGAAGCGGCCGGAACAAGTGAGAGCACGTAAGTCAGGGGAGAGGGAAACGCGGGATGGGCGTCGCACTACAGGTGGTCTACATCGTGCTGATGTGCTTCCTCGTCCTCCTGATCGTCCGACTTGTCATGGACTACGTCTTCCAGTTCGCCCGTTCATGGCAACCCGGTAAGGCGATGGTGGTCGTTCTCGAGGCCACCTACACTGTCACCGATCCACCGCTCAAGCTTCTGCGGCGACTCATCCCGCCGCTGCGTCTCGGGGGCGTGGCACTCGACCTGTCCTTCTTCGTTCTGATGATCATCGTCTACATCCTGATCTCCATCGTGAGCAGCTTCGCGAGGTGAATGTGGACGATACGGTCTTGCCGACTGCCGACGACTACGTAGAGGTGAAGAAGAGATGCCGCTGACCCCCGAGGACGTGCGGAACAAGCAGTTCACGACGGTCCGCCTCCGAGAAGGCTATGACGAGGACGAGGTCGATGCCTTCCTCGACGAGGTCGAGGCCGAGCTGACCCGCCTGCTCCGCGAGAACGAGGACCTGCGCGCCAAGCTGGCCGCCGCGACGCGTGCCGCCGCGCAGAACCAGCAGCAGCAGGGGATGCGCAAGCCCCCGGAGCAGCAGGATCGTCCCGTCGGTCCCGGCGCGCCCGTGCCCGCCGCCATATCCGGACCGCCGGTCCAGCAGCAGCCGCCGCAGATGGGCCCGCCGCAGCTTCCGTCCGGTGCCCCGCAGCTTCCCGCCGGCCCGATGCAGGGCGGCCCCATGCAGGGTGGGCCCATGCAGGGCGGCCCGATGGGTCCCGGCCCGATGCAGGGCGGCCCCATGGGTCACCCGCAGCAGCAGATGCAGCAGCAGCAGATGCAGCAGCAGATGCCGCCGCAGATGCAGCAGCAGCCTGCCCAGGGTCCCGGTGGCGACAGTGCCGCGCGTGTCCTCTCGCTGGCCCAGCAGACCGCCGACCAGGCGATCGCCGAGGCCCGCTCCGAGGCCAACAAGATCGTCGGCGAGGCGCGTTCGCGCGCCGAGGGCCTGGAGCGCGACGCCCGCGCCAAGGCGGACGCTCTCGAGCGGGACGCGCAGGAGAAGCACCGCGTCGCCATGGGCTCCCTGGAGTCCGCCCGCGCGACGCTGGAGCGCAAGGTCGAGGACTTGCGCGGCTTCGAGCGCGAGTACCGCACGCGTCTGAAGTCGTACCTGGAGTCGCAGCTGCGTCAGCTGGAGACCCAGGCCGACGACTCGCTGGCCCCGCCGCGCACCCCGGCCGCGGCCTCCCTGCCGCCGGCCCCGTCGATGGCCTCGGCGGGCGCGAGCGCGCCGTCCTACGGCGGCAACGGCGCGATGGGCGGTGCGCCGTCCATGGGTGGCGCCCCCTCCTACGGCGGTCAGCAGCAGATGTCCCCGGCGATGACCCAGCCGATGGCTCCGGTCCGGCCGCAGGCTCCGCAGCCGATGCAGCAGGCGCCGGCGCCGATGCGCGGCTTCCTGATCGACGAGGACGACAACTGACGGCGCGTGGTCGCGCGATGAGCGCGTAGCCGTCGGCAGGCTAGAGGGCCGGGCCGGGCCGGCGGCCGGGCCTCCCGCGGGCTCGGCCACGCCACGGCCTCGGGGATCGCCTCGGGCGTCGCCTCCGCGCTCACCCAGACCCTGACGG